>DATAQE010000086.1:0-3848 GCA_036264835.1 Candidatus Elarobacter sp. | reverse complement strand
CTGGTCGCGGTAGAGGCCGCCGGCGTTGCGGATGTCGTCGGCGATCGAGGCGTAGCCGGTCAGCGTGCGGCCGCGCACGACGTTCGAGGAGATCAGGACCTGCGGGCCGTGGCAGATCACGAACATCGGCTTCTTCGCCTGGTCGAACTCCTTCACGAACCGCTGGACGTCTTTGTTCGTGCGGATGTGGTCCGGCGACTGGCCGCCGGGGATCAGCAGCGCGTCGAAGTCGTCGGCGGTCACGTCGGCGACCAGCTCCTCGGCCTTCACGCTCTGACCCTCGTCGAGGCCGCGCTTCCCGCGGATCTTCGTCAGGGAACGGTCGTCGACGCCGACGATCGTCACGATCGCCCCGTTCTCCTCGAGCGCCCGGCGGGGCTCGATCAGCTCCGACTCCTCGAACCCGTCTCCGACCAGTGCCGCGATCCGCTTACCTTCGATCTCCATAAGGGGACGGGCGTTCTCACCGCGCGGCGCCCCCGCCTCTCGGGAGACCGCCCGCCGACCACGGTCTACAGCGTCCCGCCCGTCCCCTGGACCGCCGCTCGCAGCAGGTACGCCAGCTCGACCTCCAGCCGCCCGAGCGGATCCAGCACCGGGTCGTCGCCAAGCGCTTTGAGCACCGGGTTCCGTTTCGTCATGTCGCCCTCGGGGACGGCGTGGCGCGGGTTGATCTCGCGCATGTAGATCCGCGCGTCGTACCGGATCGGGCCCTCCGGCAGGAAGTACAGCGGGTCCAGCCCGCCGGCGTACACCTCGAGCCCCAGCAGCCCGGTCTGCTGCAAGAACCCGATCGCCCGCAGCCGCAGCGCGCGCGCCAGCCGCGCCAGGGCCGGGACTGCGAGCCGCGCCTCGCCGGCGGCGACGCGCTCCAGCAGCGCCGGATCGAGCTCCGCCGCCGCCGCGAGCGCACCGAGGTCGAGCTCCTTCGATGCCGCGAGTTTGCGCAGCGCCTCGCCGAAGGCGCGGCCGCCGGCGGTCCCCGACGCGCCGTCGTACGCCGGCTCCTGAACGTCCATCCGGGAGGTGATCGCCGGTCGCGGCGCGGACGCCTTTCGCGCACCATGGCGGAATCGACCGAGCAGCGGAAGTCGCGCCACCTCGACGTCTGTCTCGACGAGGACGTCGCCTCGCGGCTCGACGCCGGCTGGGACGGCGTCCGGCTGCGCCACGAGGCGCTCCCGGAGATCGCGCTCGCCGACGTCGACGTCTCGACCTCGTTCCTCGGCCTCCCGCTCCGCGCGCCGCTGCTGATCTCCTCGATGACCGGCGGGACGAGCCGCGCCGCCGAGATCAACCGCCGCCTGGCCCGCGGCGCGGAGGCGGCCGGGATCGCGCTCGGCCTCGGCAGCGGCCGCGCGATGCTCGAGAACGATGACCTGCGCGCGACGTTCGACGTCCGGCCGGTCGCGCCGAAGGTCGTGCTGTTCGCAAACCTCGGCGCGGTCCAGCTGAACTACGCCGTCCGGATCGACGACGCGCGGCGGCTGGTCGACGCGCTCGGCGCGAACGGGCTCTACCTCCATCTCAACCCGCTGCAGGAGGCGATCCAGCCCGGCGGCGACACTAACTTCCGCTCGCTCGAACCGAAGATCGCGGCGCTCTGCGAGGCGCTCGACGTGCCGGTGATCGCGAAGAGCGTCGGCTCGGGAATCGCGCCGTCGACCGCGGCGCGGCTGCTGCGCTGCGGCGTCGCCGGGATCGACGTTGCCGGCGCCGGCGGGACGTCATGGGCGCGGGTCGAGGGGAAGCGCTCGGGCGACGCCGCCCGCGAACGGATCGCCGAGGCGTTCGGTGACTGGGGCTACCCGACGCCGCGCGCGACCGCCGCCCTGCGCGCCGCGCTCCCCGACGTCCCGCTCGTCGCGAGCGGCGGGATCCGCGACGGCGTCCAGGTCGCGAAAGCGCTCGCGCTCGGCGCCGATCTGGCGGGCATGGCGCTCCCATTCCTGCGCGCCGCCGACGAGTCCGACGCCGCCGTCGCGGCGCTGATCGACGAACTCGTCACCGCGCTGCGCATCGCGGTCTTCGCGAGCGGCTGCCGCCGCATCGCCGACCTGCGCGACGCGCTCGCCTAGCGAGGCGTCCGGCTCACCTTCACCACGTCGCCCTCCACCCGCACCGCGAACGTGTCGACCGAGGCGTAATCGCCGAGCGTCATCTTGCCGTCGGTCATCTTGAAGCACCAGGCGTGCCACGGGCACGTCACCGTGTCGCCTTCGATCCAGCCTTCGGCGAGCGGACCGCCTTGATGCGGGCAGGTATTGTCGAGGGCATAGAACGTTCCGCCGGCGTTGAAGAGCGCGATTTCGCGGTCGCCGACGACGACGGCCTTCCCGTTCCCCGGCGCGACGTCCCCGACGCGGGCCACCGCCACGAACTCTTCGCTCACCGCGCGACCCGGTTCAGCGCGCACAGGAGGACGCCTTGCTCAAAGACTATCGCGACTGGCTGGAGTCCGAGCTGAAGCTGCTCGGAAACGCGAGCCATCACGCGTACTCGTTCGGCCAGGCCAACATGGCGAAGCGCGCGGTCGAGCGCCTCGACGAAGAGCTGGCGAAGTTCCTCTACGTCCCGCTCGACCACGGCGAGGCGCGCCGCGTCCTCACCGCGATCGAAGCGATCGGCCAGCAGTCGACCAGCGTCGCGCCCGAGCTGGAGTCGCTGCGCGACGCGATCAAGACGGCGATGGACGAGACGGGCGAGACCGCCGGCCCCTAGCGACGTTCTCGGGCCGCTCGATTTTGACGGGGGACCCCGGATTTGGTATGATCCGCCGGTCGCCGTCGCGGGCCCACGGAGCCTGCGGACGCGCGAGACTGCAAAGGAGAAGCGTCACCCCGTGCCCCTGACCAAAGAACAAAAGTCGGACCTCTCGACGAAGTACGGCCGCGGCCCGAACGACACCGGCTCGGCCGACGTCCAGATCGCGATCCTCACCGCGTCGATCAACCAGCTCAACGAGCACCTGAAGATCCACAAGAAGGATCACCACAGCCGCCGCGGCCTGCTGATGCAGGTCGGCCAGCGCCGGCGCCTGCTCGCGTACCTGCAGCACAAAGACCTCGAGCGCTACCGCAAGCTGATCGCGGATCTCGGCCTGCGCCGCTAGCCCGCGTCCGCACGAACGTGCAAAGAGCCTCGGCCGCCGGCCGGGGCTCTTTTGTTGGCAGATTCTTGCGGGAACTTAGCGCCGGCTGAACCCACCTCGACGCAGCAACGCGGTAGGCTGCTATACGTGCACGCCCACGCTCGCATCGCCGCCCTCGCCACCGCTCTCACGGTGCTCATCCCGCTCGCCGCGCCCGGGGAGACGCTCCGTTCCGACATGACGATCTCCGCGGTGGTCGTCAGCTCGGTCGCGACGAGCTACGAGTCGGCGCGCCCCGCGGGACAACGGCTCGGCCTGACCGGCTCGAACGGATCCCTGGATCTCCGCACCGTCGGGCTCTACGTGCAGCACGAGCGCTATCTCGACGCGAGCGCCGCCGAGCGCGCGATCGAGGTGCAGCTCCAGGGCTCGCGAGAGCCGGTGGTGGTCTCGCTCGTCTTCTGACTCCCCGGCAGTCCGCTGACCGCTTGCTCGGCGTGAACGCGCGCGAAGGCCGCGTTTGCCGTCTTGACGAACGCCGAGACGTTCACACATAAACGAACGAACAAGCAAGAAACGACAACCTAGGAGTACCAGTGCCAGAATCCGTCTCGCTCGAGATCGGCGGCCGGCAACTCGTCATCGAGACGGGTGAGCTTGCGAAGCAAGCCAACGGCAGCGCTCTCGTCCGCTACGGCGATCAGATCGTCGTCCTCTGCGCCGCGACGGCGTCGGAGAAACCCCGGGAAGGGATCGA
>DATAQE010000034.1:0-13756 GCA_036264835.1 Candidatus Elarobacter sp. | reverse complement strand
GGTCTGGTCCATGAACTGCGAGAGCTGCGAGGAGCCGAAGAACTCCTTGATCGCCGCGACCACCGGGCGGATGTTGATCAGCGCCTGCGGCGTGACGGTCTCGATGTCCTGAACGGTCATGCGCTCGCGCACGACGCGCTCAAGGCGCAGCAAGCCGACCCGGAACTGGTTCTGCAGCAGCTCGCCGACGGAGCGGATGCGGCGGTTGCCGAGGTGGTCGATGTCGTCCTTGTGGACCTTGCCCGACTGCACCTTGATCAAGCGCCGAATCACCGCGATCATGTCTTCGCGCGTGAGCGCCTTCTTGTCGATCACGGGCGGACGAAGTCCGGCCGACGAGTACTCGCGCAGCTCCGGATCGCGCGCGCCTTCCAGCTTCCCGTTCAGCTTGTAGCGGCCGACGCCGGCGAGGTCGTAGCGCTTCTCGTCGAAGAACAGCGACTCGAGCAGCTTCTCGGCGTTCTCCGCGTTCTCGGGCTCGCCCGGGCGGAGCTTCTTGTAGATCTCCTTGAGCGCGTCTTCCTTGGTCTTGACGTCCTTGTCTTTGTCGAGGCAGTTCTTGATCAGCGGCGAGTCGTCGAAGAGCGCGAGGATCGCCTCGTCCGACTCCCAGGCGTGGCCCAGGTCGGGGCGCGAGAGCGCGCGCACGAACGTCGTCGCGTAGATCTTGCGGTTCTTGTCGATGCGGACGCCGATCGTGCCTTCGGTCTCGTCGTTCTTCGTGCCGTTGTCGGTCTCGAACTCGATCCAGGCGCCGCGGTTCGGGATGATCGTCGCGTTGAACGTCGGCCGGTTGTTCGTGTCGACGTCCTGCAAGAAGTACACGCCCGGCGAGCGGACGAGCTGGCTCACGATCACGCGCTCCGCGCCGTTGATCATGAAGGTGCCCTTGTCGGTCATGAGCGGGAAGTCGCCCATGAAGATCTCTTGGTCCGGGATGCCTTTGATCTCGCCGGATTCGGCCGTGATCAAGCGAACGCGCACGCGGAGCGGCGCGCTGTAGGTCATGTCGCGCTCGCGGCACTCCTCGACCGAGTACTTCGGCTCGCCGAGCGAGTGCTCACCGAACTCGAGGACGAGGTTGCCGGTGAAGTCCTTGATCGGCGAGATCGAGTCGAACGCTTCCTTCAAACCGTCGTTGATGAACCATTTGAAAGAGGCTTTCTGCAGCTCGATCAGGTCGGGGAGCTGCAGGACGTCGGTGATCTTCGCGAACGAGTGGCGCTCGCGCTTCGCGCCGGGATCTTCCGGCAGCTCGACGGTGAACGCTTCCTCGGGGACGTGGAAGCTCGCGCTCGCGATGTTCTCTTGCTTGACCGCGGTACCCGATCCGTTCGGCGCTGCAGGGGCCGCGTCGGTCTTCTTGCGGCTGCGCGTCGTCTTGGGTTTGTCCGCCGTCGTTTTCGTCGCCATTCTGTTTCTGAGGGTCTTCCTGCGTGGGTTCACGCGCGCTCGCCGGTGAAACGCGAAAAGGCAACGACCGCCCCACCGGAGTGAGGGGTCCTCGCTCTTCCCGTATGCCGCTATCCGCCGAGGGGCATAGGGCCGTATCCTATCACCGCCCGTCCACGGGCGTCAAGGGCGAACGTCGGCGGGGCTGAAGCTTGCCCCGCTAGGCGGCGTCGTCCCCGCGGGACGCATACCTGACGCCGAAGACCGGCTCGGTTCGGACGCTGTCGACCGCCGCCTCGAGCGCATGGTAGCGGTCGCGGACGCAGCTGCAGCTCCTCAGCCGGTCTCCCGAGCAGCCCGCGTAATCGTGGTTTGCGAGCGAGTGCCCGCACGGGCAGAGCACCAGATTCTCCACGCAGTCTCTCTCCTCGGCCGGGGCGCGAGTCGTCGAACGAACCCCCGCTCGCATGGTACCCGCTCGGCCTGATTTCAGAAACGTCAGCCGCGCGCGGCGAGTGCCCTGGCGGGCGTCACTTTCTGGAGCATCTGGACCAGTCGGTCGCGCTTCCGCCCAGACTCGGCGAGCGGCTTGACCTCGGCGAGCGCCGGCTCGAACCGCATCGCGGTGAACCGGGCGGAGGCGCCGGTCACCCCGCCGACGGCGAGCGCGACGCGGACCCCGGCGTCCCAAGGCGGCAGCCACGAGCCGTCGACCCGGCCGCCCAGCGTCGTCCAGCTCTTCCCGTCGCGGCTGAACGAGAAGCGGTAGGTGCGGCCCTCGAGCGCGGTGACCCGCAGCTGGACCTTCTCATGGCCGGCCGGCGCGAGCGCCAGCTCGACCAGGTGGCCGCCCCGCCGCCGCCAGACCGTGGCCATCCCGTCGTGGACGCCGATCCCCAGCGCATCGCGCCGCGAGCCGTACACGCACAGCGAGGCGGTCGTCCCCGGCGCCTGCTCGCGCACGTCGACCACTGCCGTCGCGACGTAGTCGCCGGTGGTGACCGTGCGGGCCGCGACCGCCGCGAGATCGTCGCGGCCCCGGCGGGGCTGCGCCGCCGTCAGGACCAGCGCGCCGTGGTCGAGCGCCATCCCGGGCGCCGCCGACTGCGGCCACTGCCAGCCGCGGTCGAGCGCGCCGGCGCCGAAGTCGGCGAGCCAGCGCGCCCGCCGGCCGTTCGAGCGCGCGGGGCCCATCGCGAACGGGGCGTCGGCCGAGCGGCTCGGGCCGCGGCCGCCGTTGACCGACGGCCAGCCGTCCCTCCAGGCGATCGCGTCGAGGCAGAGCTGGCGGCCGACGTAGATCGCGTCCGGGCGCGCCTCGTACGCGTGATAGAGGTAGAACCAGTTCCCCTTGCCGTCGTCGACCGGCGCGCCGTGGCCGGGGCAGCGGAAGGCGTCGTTGCTCGCGAGGATCGGGTTGCTCGGCGACTTCTCCCACGGCCCGGTGAGCGAGCGCGCCCGCGCGACGCCGACCGCGTACGCGCAGTCCTCGCCGCAGCACGCGTTCCCCGAGTAGAACATGTAGAACCAGCCGCCGCGCCGGATCACGTGCGGCGCCTCGACGAGCCGGCCTTCCCAGCCCGCGTCGTTGCGCAGCAGCTCGACGGGCTCGCCGAGCAGCACCAGGCCGTCGGCGGAGAGCCGCTGCGCCCAGATCGGCGTCGGCCGGTCGTGCGCGTTGCCGTCCTCTTTCCAGAGCAGCCAGCGGTCGCCGTGCTCGTCGTCGGCGGCCATCGCGTCGATCGAGCCGAAGCGCTGGCCGATCAGCGGGCCGTGGTCGAGATACGGTCCTTCGGGCCGGTCGGCGGTCGCGACCGCGACGCACAGCCCGCCGTCCTTGCGGCGCGCGGTGTAGTAGACGTAGAAGCGGCCGTCCTTCTCGGCGAAGTCGGGCGCCCAGAAGTTTCCGGCGCACCAGGCCGGGCGCTGCGCGAAGACGTGGCCGACCAGCTCCCAGTCGACCAGATCGGTGGACTTGAAGATCGGGAAGAACGGCGCCCAGTCGGTCGAGGTGGTGACCGCGTAGAACGTGCGCGCCTGTCCGGCCGAAGGGCCGACGCGGATGACCGAGGGGTCGGGGAAATCGCCCGCGCGGACGGGGTTGCGATACTTCCCGTGAAACGCCGCTTGAAGCGGACTCGAAAACGAAGCCACGACGTGTTCGCTCTTTTGCAGTGATCGGTCGAACGCCGAGCACTCTTGAGACGAAAACGCGCGCGAATCGTCAAATGATTCGCGCTCTCATCCCGCTCTGATCTCGGCGGCGCCGTCCGAAGCGTGGACCTCTTCGACCGCCGGCGTGCGGCCGTAGCGCGCCGCGTACGCCGACTCGAGCGCCGTCGTGAGCGAGCCGACGGCGTCGCGCCGGGCGAGGACGACGATCGAGCCGCCGAACCCGCCGCCGGTCATCCGCGCGCCGTACACGCCGTCCGCCGCGCGCGCCGCGTCGACCAGCGCGTCGAGCTCCGGTGCGCTCACCTCGTAGTCGTCGCGCAGCGAGTCGTGCGAGGCGTTCATCAGCGCGCCGGCGCTCGCGAGATCGCCGTCGCGCAACGCCGAGACCGTCGCCAGAACGCGCGCGTTCTCGGTGACGACGTGGCGCGCGCGGCGGCGCAGCAGCTCCGGCAGCTCGCCGCCGCGGCGCGCGAGCTCCTCGGGCGAGACGTCGCGCAGCGTGCGGGCGCCGAGGAGCCGCGCCGCTTCCTCGCTCTCGGCGCGGCGGTCGTTGTACGCGGAGCCGGAGAGCTCGTGCTTCACGCCGGAGTCGGCGACGACGATCGCGGATTCCGGCGGGATCGGCACGGGCGTGAGCTCTTCGCTGCGGCAGTCGATCAGCAGCGCGTGGTCCCGGACGCCGCACGCCGACGCGAGCTGGTCCATGATCCCGCTGCGCAAGCCGACGAAGCCGTTCTCCGCCTCGCGGCCGACGCGTGCGAGCTCGCGCGGCGGCAGCGTACCGCCGGCGAGCGCGAGCAGCGCCGAGGCGACGGCGAGCTCGAACGCCGCCGACGACGAGAGCCCCGCGCCGATCGGCACCGTCGTCCGCAGCGCGAGGTCGGCGCCGGCGAGCGGGACGCGGCGCGCCAGCGCGAGCGCGACGCCGTGCGCGTAATCGATCCACGACCCAGAGGGTCGCGGATCGCGCTGGTCGAGCGCGAACTCCGCGCTCTCGCCGCGGTCGAGCGAGCGGACGCGGACGCGGCGGTCCTCGCGCGGCGCGGCGGCCGCGATCGTCGCGCGGTCGATCGCGATCGGGAGCACGAAGCCCTCGCTGTAGTCGGTGTGCTCGCCGATCAGGTTCACGCGTCCCGGCGCGCGGAAGAATCGCGGCTCGCGCGCGCTCATCCCGGCGAACGCCGCGCGCAGCTCGCCGAGCCCGTTCATGCCCGAGCCGGCACCTTCGCGCGCAGCTCCGCGGCCTTCTCCTCGGCGAGCGTGTCGTTGATGTACATCCCCGCACCCGCCTCCGAGCCGGCCAGATACTTCAGCCGGTTCTTGCTGCGCATCGGCGGATAGAACTCGATGTGCACGTGGTACGGCGCCTCGCCTTTCGGCGCTTGGTGGACGGCCATGATGTACGGGAACGACAGGTCGAACAATCCGTCGAAGCCGACCAAGACGCGCTTGAGGATCCGCGCGAGCCCGCGCACTTCGTCGTCGTGCAGGTCGGGGAGCCTGCGCGCGCAGCGCGTCGACATGAGGTGCGTCTCGTAGGGATAGCGCGCGAAGAACGGGACGTAGGCGATCCAGCCGTCTTCTTCCGCGACGACGCGGCGGCCGTCGTCGCGCTCGCGGTCGCGCACGTCGCAGAACAGGCAGCGCCCGGTGTTCGCGCGGTGCGCCTCGCTCTGCGCGATCTCGCGAGCGAGGACCGGCGGGACGAACGGGTACGCGTAGATCTGGCCGTGCGGGTGCGTCAGCGTCACGCCGATCGCCTCGCCCTTGTTCTCGAGCGGGAAGACGTGCACGACGTCGTCGCGCGCCATCAGCTCGCGCGTGCGGTCGCGCCAGACGCGCACGAGGTGCTCGATCCGCACGACCGGCAATCCGGCGAGCGTGGCGTGATGGTCGGGCGTGTAGAGCACGACCTCGCACTCGCCGCGCGAGCGCTCGACGGGCTCCAGCGCCGTCCCTTCGACCGCGGGCTCCGGCGGATTGCGCTGCAGCGAGGGGAACTTGTTCTCGAAGACGACCATATCGTACGTCGCCGCCGGCACCTCGGTCGGAAACTTCCCCGGCTTCGTCGGACACAGCGGGCAGTAGTCTTCCGGCGGGAAGAACGTGCGGTCTTGCCGCTGCGGCGCCGTCGCGACCCACTCGCCTAAGAGCGGATGCCAACGCAGCTCGCTCACGACGCGGCACCGGATTCGGGCGCGTCGCTGTCGTCGAACGTGTAGTAGATCAGGTACCGGCCGTCGGGGAGCGTGATGCGCTCCTCGTGCACGCCGGGGTCGGGCGTTTCGTCGTCGGTCATGCGCCGAGCAGCTTCGCGAGCGCGTCGTCGTCGTCCAGGTCGGCGTTCGCGCGGAGCGACCAGCGCTCGGCGTGGCGCGCCGATTCGCCGGGTTGCAGCGTGACGAGCGGGGCGAGCGTCTCGACCTCGCAGAACGGCCCCTCCGCGTAGACCTCGACGGAGCAGCCGCGGTCGGGGTAGTCCGCGGAGGGGTCGTAGAGCGAGTGCACGACGAACGCCGTTCGCTCCACGGCGTACGCGAACCACCCGCGCTCGCACGCGACGCCGATCTTCGTCGGGCTGGTGCGCGCCGGGTCGACGCGCAGCCGCACGAACCGCGGCCCGAACGCGAACCGCGGGTCCGAGAGATCGGTGTAGCTCCACAGCGCCATCGTCCGCGCCGGGAGCAGCGCCTCGGGCTGCGGGCGGAACTCCGGGTTCGGGATCAGCGCGCAGCCGCCGCCCCGCACGACGGTGAGCCCCCACGGCGCGAGCCGGCGCGGCGAGGCGCCCTCGTTCGTCAGCACGTGGGTCACGACGACCTCGCTCCCGCGCGGCGCGAGCTCGACCTCCATGGTCGCGACGAGCCCGGTCCGCGGGTCGCGCGCGCGGCGCAGCGTCGCGCGCAGCTCGGAGTCCGACGCGATCTCGGGCGGCGCGTCGTCGACCGTGTACGTCTCGGGGAACGACTCGGGCGCCGCCCACAGCCGGTGCCCGCCGTACGCGCGCCAGAGCCCGTGCGGCGTCTCGCGCTTCGCCTGCGCGCCGTCGCCGAACAGGTTCGGCCCGCCGGCGAAACCGTAGTGCGTGATGCGCGGGCCGTACGCACGCGGCGCGCGCAGCTCGACCTCGCCGTTGGTGAGCCGAAGATCAGGCGACGGCGGTGCGGTCACGCTCCCACCACGCCGGCTCGGGCGGCGCGCTCGGGATCCGCCCCGCGGCGAGCTCGGCGAGCACGTGCGCGACGAGCGTCGGCTGCGGCTTCCCGTGCGGCGTGCAGGTGTAGACGCCGTCCTCGCAGATCCGCTCGTCGCGGCAGAGCAGCGAAACCCAGTCGACCATCCCGAACGCGGCCCACGCGCCGAACGCGAGGATCGGGACGCCCTCCGCGCGCACCGCGAGCGCGTCCTCGAAGCGCTGCAGCATCCAGCGCGCGCGCTCGCGCTCGTTCCCGATCACGTGCACCTCGGAGAGCGCGAACGGGATGCCGAGCCGCGCGTGCGCGGCGCGCAGCAGCGGGCGCATGTCCATCCGCTCCGGCGCGACGTCGACGACGCCGAGGTTGCGGTGCCCGTCCCCGTCGCTCTCGAGCCAGCGCTCGGAGTTCGGATAGTAGTTCCACCCCATGACGTCGGGCGGCTGCGGGTCGCGCGCGAGCGACTCGAGCTCCGACGCCGGGATCCCGCACTTCTCCACCAGGTACGGGTAGAGCGGATGCCCGTCGACGACGCGCCCTTGCAGCAGCTCGCACGAGAGGTACATCCGCTCCCGCTTGTGCGCCACGTACTCCTCGACGCCGGCGTCCGCCGCGGTGAAGCTCTGCAGATCCTCGGTCAGCAGGAACGAGGCGTCGGGGACGATCTGCCTGATCCGTTCCTGCGCGGTCGCGATCGCGCGCGCTTCGTTGACGATCGCGCGCCCGAACGCGGGGTGGTCGAAGAAGCGGTTCGGATACCAGGCCGCGTAGAGCGTCGAGAAGCGCGCGGTCGTGAGCGGCTCGTTGATCGGCGTCCAGCGCTTCACCCACGGAAACCGCCGCACCGTCGCGACCGCGTACTCGGCGAACAGCTCGGGGAAGCGCGGGTCGACCAGGCTGGTGTAGAACGGCCCGCTGCCGTGGTGCAGCAGCGTCACGATCGGCTCGACGCCGCGGTCGGCGAGCGCGCGCAGGCGGCGGTCGGCCCAGCCGTAGTCGCGCACGCCGGGATCGTGCGGCGCGACCTTCTCCCACAGGACCGGATAGCGCGTCGCGCGGACGCCGATCTTCGCGAGCAGCCCGACGTCGCTCTCGCGCGTCTCGTGGCCCGTGTCGCGCAGCTGGTCGCGCACGCGCAGCGCGTCGATGCGCGCGACGGTCGGCTCCGGGGAGGCCCAGATCTCCGGCAGGTCGGACAACGCCTTCTCCATCGGGTGCTTACGACGCCACGGCCGCGGTGCGGGCGAGCTCCTCGAACGTCACCAGCGCCGACGCCACGACCTGGTCCATGTTGAAGTACTTGTACTCCGCGAGCCGCCCGACGAAGGTCACGTGCCGCTGCGCCGCGGCGAGCGTCGCGTACTTGCGGTAGAGCTCGCGGTTGTCGGGGCGCGGGATCGGGTAGTACGGATCGCCTTCGCCGCTCGGGTACTCGCGGCTCAAAATCGTCTTCGGGTGCTTCTGCCCGGTGAGATGCTTGTACTCGGTCGTGCGCGTGTACGGCACCGCGTAGTCGGGCTCGTTCACGCAGCCGACGGGCTGCACCCAGGCGACGTCGCGCGTCTCGAACTCGAAGCGCAGCGAGCGGTACGGCAGCTTCCCGAACTTGTACTCGAAGTACTCGTCGATCGGCCCGGTGTAGATCACGTGGTTGAAGCGCGCGCGGTCCAGGATCCAGGCGAAGTCGCAGCCGGTGACGACCTCGATGCGCGGATGGCTCAGCATGTTGGCGGCCATCGCCGTGAAGCCGTCCTTCGGCATCGCTTGGAAGGCGTCGGTGAAATACCGGTCGTCGTCGCCGGTGCGGGTCGGGATGCGCCCGCAGACCGTCGCGTCGAGCTCGCGCGGCTCGAGGCCCCACTGCTTGCGGGTGTAGCCGCGGAAGAACTTCTCGTACAGCTCGCGCCCGACGCGCGAGAGGATCATCTGCTCGGAGTCGTCGATGCGCGGGAGCTGCTCGGCGCGCGCGGCGAGGAAGCGCGCGACGCCGTCCGGGTCGAGATCGAGGTCGTAGAGGCGGTTGATCGTCGTGCGGTTGATCGGGATCGGGACGAGCTGTCCGTCGACGCGTGCGAGGACGCGGTGCTCGTACGGCATCCACTCGGTGAACGCGCTCAGGTAGTCGACGACGTGCTGCGCGTTCGTGTGGAAGATGTGCGGCCCGTACTGGTGGTAGCGCAGCCCGTCTTCGTTCAACGGGTCGTGCGTGTTCCCGCCGACGTGCGGCCGCTTGTCGATCACGAGGACCGTGGCGCCCAGCTGGCTGGCGAGCCGTTCCGCGATCGTGCTTCCGGCTAGCCCGGCGCCCACTACGAGATAGTCGTACACCTATACATCAATTCCACCCGCTTGCACGCGCAGCGGGACGACGAAGAGTTGGGTACAGCGCCTATACCCCCGGTAAATTGACCATTATGCCAGCTTGCTTACTGCGAGGAGGTCCCTTCAATTCCGTACGCGCCCGTCGAAACCGTCGTCGTCGGTCTGCAGCTCCGCTGGCGCGGTGTCTGGCAGCGGCCGAACCATCTGCTCGCGCGCATCGCGCGCGACGTGCCGGTGATCGTGCTCGAGGAACCGCGCGCCGGCGACGATGACCGCGACGAGATCGCCGAGCACGACGGCGTGACCGTCGTGACGCCGTACCGCATCGGGAAGCCTGCCGACGCCGTCGACGAGCGCGCGCTCTCGACCGTCCGTTCGCTCGTCGCCGAGCGCCGTCCGCTCGTCTGGCTCTACACGCCGATGATGCTCGCGCTCGCCGATGCGTTCCCCGATGCGCCGCTCGTCTACGACAAGATGGACGAGCTCGCGAAGTTCGCGAACGCCGACCCGCGCATAAGCCTTCGCGAGGACCAAGTCCTCGCGAAGGCGCAGGTCGTCTTCAGCGGCGGTCGCTCGCTGTTCCGCAGCGTACGGGACCGTACGCGCAACGCACACTGCTACGCGAGCGGCGTCGAGGTCGAGCACTTCGAGCGCGCGCGCACCGCGGAGCCGCATCCGGAGCTCGCGCCGTACCGCGGCGGACCGGTGTTCGGCTACGTCGGCGTGATCGACGAGCGCCTCGATCTGGAGCTCGTCGGTGCGCTGGCGGCGGCGTACCCGGACGCGACCGTCGCGATGGTCGGGCCGCGCGCGAAGATCGAGCAGTCGGCGCTCCCGCGCCGCGCGAACATCGCGTATCTCGGGAAGCGCGAGTACGACGAATTGCCGGCGATCCTGGCGGCGTTCGACGTCGCGCTGATGCCGTTCGCGCTGAACGAGCACACCGAGAGCATCTCGCCGACGAAGACGCTCGAGTATCTCGCGGCCGGCCTTCCGGTCGTGAGCACCGCCGTTCCGGACGTCGTCGCCGACCACGCCGACGTCGTGCACGTCGCGCGCGACCGCGAGGAGTTCGTCGCGCTCGTCGCGCGCGCGCGGCAGCCCGACGAGACGCGCGCGCAGCGCGCCGCGGCGAAGACGCGCGCGGCGACGTGGGACGCGATCGCCGCGTCGATGCGGCGCGATCTCGAAGCGGCGGGGATCCGTTACGCCGCGGCGAGCCCCGCGCGCAGCAGCTCCGCCGCCTTGGCGTAGCACGAGCAGGAGACCGCGGCGAGCCGCGGGCCGTCGACGACGCGCACGCGCGCGTAGCCGTGCGCGACCAGCCCCTCGTCGACGAACCGGCCGAGGACGGTCACCACGCTCGCGCGCCGCACGCCGAGCATCATCGCGACGACGTCCTGCGTGATCTGGATCTCCTCGCCGACGCGGTCGCGCGTCGAGAGCAGCCACTTCGCGAGCCGCTGCTCGATCGTGTGGCGGGCGTTGCACGCGACCCACTGCCCGCGGATCGCCTGGACGGCGGCGACGTAGCGCCGCGCGGAGTCGCGCAGCAGCGGATCGCGCTCCAGCGCTTCGACGAAGATCTGCGCGTCGAGCCGCGCGAACCGCCCGGGCGACTGCACGATCCAGGTGTCCGGCGTGCGGCGCGAGCCGAGCACCAGCTCGATCCCGAGGAAGCCCTCGGCGCCCGCCGCGTCGACCTCGACGTTCGCGTCACCCTCGAGCGGGCGCAGCGTCGAGACGATCCCGGAGAGCGGGAACCAGACCGCTTCGATCGCGCCGTTCGGCGCGTGCAGCACGTCGCCGATCCCGCCGCCGTGCGCCGTCATCCGGCTCTCGAACAGCGCGCGCGTCACCGGCCCGAGCGAGCTCAGGAATCGGTTCTTGTCGGCCGTGCCGGCGAGCATCACGAGAAACGTCATACCCGTACATTTGCAACGCTAGCCGGGGCCGATAGGCCGTTCGACCCAGTTTCAGCGTACCGAAGCCGGGGCGCTGTGCACTAGGCGCAGCGTCAAGCGAACGACCGTCCGCGCCTGGTGCGTACGGATCTCGACGCCGTCCATCAGCGCGCGCATCAGCGGCAGCCCGCGCCCGCGCTCTTCGCGGCGCTGGGCAGGCGTCGGCTTCCACTTCCCTTCGTCCTCGATCGTCACGGTGAGCGCATCGTCGTGCGCCTCCGCGTGCACGCGCGCCAAACCGGCCGGACCGGGATAGGCGTGCTCCACCGCGTTCGCGACCGCTTCGCCGGTCGCCGTGAGCAGCGCGAAGCGCTGGTCGTCGTCGAGCCCGAGCCGTTCCGCGTACCGGTCGAGGCTGCGCCGCACCAGCGGCACCGCCATCGGCAGCGCGGTGAAGGTGAACGCGAACGAGCCCGCGCGCGCATCCGCGGCGGCGACGGTCAGCGCCGCGGCGTCGTCGGTGTTCTCGCTCGCGGCGAAGACACGCGCGAGCAGCGCGCTGGCCGGCTCGGCGTCGTGCGCCGCGACGCCGGTCCGCACCGCCTCGAGCAGCGCGCGCTCGCCGGCGATCACGTCGTGCGAGTATTCGATGAGCCCGTCGGTGTAGACGGCGAAGAGCGCGCCGGGCGCGATCGTGAAGGTCCAGTCGCTCGCCTCGACCGCGTCGACGATCCCGAGCGGGACGCCGTCCCTCGGCAGCAGCTGCACGGTCCCGCCGGGGAGCGCGAGGACCGGCGCGGGATGCCCGGCCGACGCGTACGTCACCGTCGCGTCGCGCGGGTCCACGATCCCGAAGATCGCGGTGACCATCACCGGGTTCGCGCGCATGTTGACGATCGTGTTCGCGCGCTCGAGCACGAGCGAGGGCGAGTTCGGGTTGAGCGCGGCGGCGCGGAACGCTTGCCGCACCTCGCCCATCACGATCGCCGCGCGCAGACCGTGTCCGGCGACGTCGCCGATCGAGAACGCGATCCGCCCGTCGGGGAGGCGGAACGCGTCGTACCAGTCGCCGCCGACGATCGCCTCTTCGGCGCCGGGGAGGTACGCCGCGTCGAACGCGAGCCGCGCGTCCTGCGGGAGCCGCTCGGGGAGCAGCGCGCGCTGGAGCGTGTCGGCGACGTGGTGCTCGCGCGCGTAGACCTGCGCCGCGTCGACGGCGACCGCGACGCGCAGCGCGAGCTCTTCCCACAGGTCGACGCCGTGCTCGACGTCGTTCGGCGCACTCGCGCCGGCGATCCGCATCACGCCCAGCTCCCGGCCGCGCGCGATCAGCGGGAAGGTCTCGCACTCGCCGCCGAGCCGCCCGGTCCGCGCGAGCGTCGTCGAGATCCCGCCCTCCTCGACGTCCACCGAGAAGCCGGCGGCGAAGTCCGGGACGATCAAACGCCCGACCGCGGCCAGCGTCTGGGCGTACTCGAAGGAGGCGGCGAGCTCACGGCTCGCCGCGACGAGCAGGCGCAGCGCGGTCGCGACGCGCCGCTCCTCGCCGGCTCTCACTTTCTCCGCACCGGCAATGCCACGCGGACATGATTACCCCGAACGGGCAAACGATCGGCGCGCAGCCCGCTGCCCAGCACGGAGATGATGTAGAGCCCGCGGCCGCGCTCGCTCATGATGTCGTCGGGGAGCGTCGAGCGCAGGTCGAACCCGCCGCCGCGGTCGAGGACGTGGAGCACCGCCTCCTCGTGGTTCCAGTCGAGGTCGATCTCGATCGGCCCGGGCGCGTAGCGGACGACGTTCCCGACCAGCTCGCCGAAGATCAGCTCGGCGGCGCCGAGGTCCGAGTCCTCGCTCGCCTCGCGAGCGAGCGCCGCGACGAACGCGGAGCGCGCGCTGTGCGCGGCGAGCGCGTCTTCGGAGTCGAAGTTCCAGTGCCGCTCGCGGCCGAGCGCCAGGGTAAGGATCGCGACGTCGTCGAGCGCGCCGCCCGGGATCACCAGGTCGCGGATCAGCGTCGCCGGCGAGCGCGTGTGCAGGACGGCGTCGTGCGCGAGCGCGGCGCGCAGGCGCTCCTCGCCGTCGATGACGTCGCGGGTCGACTCGACGAGGCCGTCCGTGTAGAGCACCATCAGCGAGCCGGGCGGGATCCCGAGGATCTGCCGCGTCTTGCGCTGGCCGTCGATCGGCGCGCCGAGCGGGAGGCCGGCCGCTTCCAGCGCGAGCAGCGTCCCGTCGGGGCGGCGCACCAGCGCCGGCGGATGCCCCGCCGACGCGTACGCCACGGCCCAGGTGCGCGGGTCGACGAGCGCGACGAACGCGGTGACCAGCCGGTCCCCGTACTCGAGCATCATCGCGGCCTCGGCCGCGGCGAGGATCGCAGCGGGCGCGAGGCCCTGGAGCGCGGCGACGCGGATCGCCTGGCGCACGGTCGCCATCATCACGGCGGCGTCGAGCCCTTTCCCGGCGACGTCGCCGACGGTCACCGCGAGCCGGCCGTCGGGGAGCGGGAACGCGTCGTACCAGTCGCCGCCGACGCTGAGCTCGTCCGATGCGGCGGTGTAGACGGCGTCGAGCGCGAGCCCGGGGATCCGCGGGAGCGCCTTCGGCAGCGCGGCGCGCTGGAACGAGTCGGCGACGCGGCGCTGCATCCGGTACTGCCGCACGTTCTCCGTCGTCAGCGCGATGCGCTTCGCCAGGATCTCGCCGACGCGCAGGTCGCTCTCGTCGTACGGCCGCGAGACGCTGCCGCGGATCAGCACCAGCGCGCCG
>DATAQE010000168.1:0-67078 GCA_036264835.1 Candidatus Elarobacter sp. | reverse complement strand
GACTCGCGCAGGCTGATCGGCTGGTTGCCGACGACGACGTACGAGGGGTCGACGTCCATCCCGGCCTGCGCCTGCGAGGGGATGCGGCCGAGCGAGTCGACGTTCGTCTCGTAGCGCCGGTCCATCGACATGATCTCGAGCTTGCCGGTCAGCGGCGAGTAGAAGTAGTGGATGTAGAGCGGGACGCCGATGATGTACTCTTGCAGGATGTAGTTCTGCCGCGCGAGCAGCGAGGCGCGCTCTTCGAAGTCCATCGCGTCGCGCAGGAACATGTAGCCCTTGCCGCCCTGCGCGCCGTACAGCTTGACGATGACGGGGCGGTCGATCTCGGCGCCGGTCTTGAACTGGCGTGGGAGCTTGAGGCCCGCGCGCAGCAGCCAGTCGCGCTGGAGCTCGCGGCTCGCCTCCCAGTCGAGCACCGCTTTGTTCCCGAAGTACGGGATGCGCATCTTCTTGTGCTCTTCGAGCGAGAGGTACGCCACGAACGAGCCGTGCGGAACGATGATGATCTTGCGCCGCTCGAGCTCGGGAACGAGCGACATGAAGTCGCTGTACCGGTCGATCGTGATCACTTCGTCGACGAAAGCGAACGCGCGGTAGAGCCGCTCCGTGTCGCGGTTCGCGATCGCGAGGGTCTTGAAGCCCTCGTCGTGCGCGCCCTTGAGGATCTGCAGCGCGGAGTGCGAGCCGAGCGTCGCGATCGTGTACATCTCGCCGACGCCGCTTCGATGCGACTCCGTCTGGGTGAGGGGTTCGACCATCATCGTCATGCTGTGATTGCTACCTGAAACGCCGGATTGCAGAGGAACGTCTCGACGGCACGGTCGAGCTCGGGGGACGGGACGTCGCGGCCGAACTCGTCGAGCAGCCGCCATGCGGTACGGCGGCGGATCGCGCGGACGCCGGGAATCGCGCGGCCCGCGACCGAGGTCGCCGAGGCTTCGTCGCGCGGTGCGATCCATACCTCGCCGGGCGGCGGCCGGTCCGAGGGCCTTTCGGCCAAGCGGTGCTTGTTCGGGTTGTGGATCGCCTCGATCGACGCGATCGTCGTCGCCAGATCGCCTGCGGCGTCGCCGGCGTCGAACTGCCAGATGTCGGCGCGCACGACGCGCGCGACGCGGATGCCGAGGCGCCCCAGCGTCTCGTACGCGGTGAACGCCTCGTTGTCCGGGATCGTGAGGGTCACGGCGAACGTGCGCGTCGTGATCGTCGTGGTCGCCGTCATGCGGGGACCTTGCCGTTCACCGCGCGCGCGAAGTGCTCGAAGAGACGGATCCCGCCGGACGGCGCGAGCGCGGCGGCGGTTTCGATGCGAGCGTTTTCGCGGCTCACGTCGAGGTGCTGGTACGTCCAGGCGTCGCGCTCGGGATGCGGCATGATCGCGAGCACGTTCCCTTCGCGGTTCACGAGTGCGGCGGCGTTCAGCGCGGAGCCGTTCGGCGCCGGAACTTCGCTGCCGTCACGGTCGCAGTAGACGAACGCGCGATGCCCGTCTCGCTCGATCCGCGCGAGCTCGTCGGCGGGCGCGGCGAGACGGCCGTCGCCGTGCGACGCCCACGCCGGGATGACGGCGTTCGGCTCGATCCCAGCGAGGATCGGCACGCGCTCCGGCGCCACGGTCAGCTTCACGTGCACGTGAACCGACTGAAACCGTCCGCTATCATTCGGCGCGAACGCCGCGGTCGGACGCCGCAACGGCCCGGTCCCCGGCACGAGCCCCGCCTCGGCGAGCACCTGCGCGCCGTTGCAGATCCCGAGCACGAACTTCCCCGCCTGCGCGGCCTCGATCACCGGGTCCATCACCGCGTCGTGCGCCGCGACCGCGCCGGCGCGAATCCGGTCTTCGTACGCGAACCCGCCCGGCAGCACGAACGCATCGAACTGGGCGAGCCGCTCGGGCTGCGACCAATGCACGAGCTCGCCGTCGAGTCCGACCGCGAGCAGCGCGCGCAACGTCTCGTCCTCGCTGTTCGTCCCAGGAAAGACGACCACCGCGACGCGCTCGCTCACGCCGCGCTCCCGTAGAAGTCACGCAACGGCGCTTCCCACGCCTCGCGCAGCTGGTCGAGGGAAATCTCGTGGCGGTAGTCTGCCCGGAGGTACGGTTCAGCGGTCGTCTCGCCCACCGGGTGCACCTTCACGCCGAGCTCTCGGCCGAGGGACGCAAACGCATCCCAGTCGTGCATCTCGCACACGAAGCCCGGAAATTCGGCGAACCAGACCGCCATATCCGTGTACGGTATGACGTCGTCCGCGAGCCACAGATCGACGTCGTAGATGGTGTCGTAGTGCCGAAGCGACGCGCCGAGCGTGCGGTTCGGCGACGCCGCGACCGCCATCTCCGCGATCGCGGCAAGAATCCCGCCGTCGCTGACGTCGCGGACTGCGAGCAGAAGTCCGCGCGCGATTCCCTCGCGCACGAGCCGGCACGCGCGCGCGAAACGCTCGTAGTCGATCTCCGGAAGCGTCGCCGCCGCCATTCCGGTGACCTCCGCCAAAACGCTCCCGCCGTACGCGTGCTGCGGTACGCCGACGACGCCGATGACGGAACCTTCGCGTTTGAACGCACCGGTCACGGCGCGCGAGACGTCCGCCATCGTTCCGATGCACGAGACGATCGGCGAAGGAGCGACGTGGTTCCCCGACGACGAGCGGTTGTAGAGCGAGACGTTTCCCGAAACGAAGGGGATGCGGAGCGCGCGTGCAGCTTCCGCGAGGCCGTGGACGGCCGCGACGAACGCGCCCATCTGTTCGGGGACCGTCGGATCGCCGAAGTTCAAGCAATCGGTGAGACCGACGGGCGCCGCGCCGACCGCAGTCACCTGCGCGACCGCTTCGGCGACGGCCAGCACCGAGGCGCGGTGCGGGTCGACCTTGCCGTACCGCGGGTTGCCGCCGATCCCGAGCGCGACCGCCAGCGGCGCGCCCGGGACGGGCACGAGAACGCCCGCGTCGGCGAAGCCCGGCGGTATCGCGGTGCAGCCGCGCACAACGCCGTCGTAGCGCCGAAAGATCGGGGCGCGAGAGCCGACGTCACGGTGTGCGAGGATACGTTCGAGCAGATCGAACGGCGATTGCTTCGCGTCCGGGAATGCGCGGCGCACCGCTTCGTCACGCTCGGCGACCGACTCCGTGCGCACCGAAGGAAGCACGTACTCGCGCGAATAGCGGACCCCGCCGGTGAGGAACTCGAGGTCGACGTCCATCACCGTCTCGCCGTGGTGCTTGGCGACGTAGCGGCCGGTTTCGGTGACCTTGCCGATCACCGCGGCGCACGCTCCGCGGGCGATGCGCGGGAGGCTGTACGTCTCGTTGTAGATCGAGAGCAGCAGCGGCGTGAACGAGGGCGGGACGATCCAGCAGAGACGCTCCTGCGTCTCGCCGATCGCGATCACTTCCGGCGGCAGATCGCGCTGCGCCGTCGAGACGCGCTCGAGCTCGACCTCCGCGCCCATCCCGCCCGCGGCGCACAGCTCCGCGCTGCAGCCCGCGAGCCCTCCGGCGCCCAAATCCTTGAACCCGGCGGTGACGTTCTGCGCGCGCAGCTGGGCGAAGACCGCGTACGTCGCGCGCATCAGCACGTTCTTCAGGAACGGATCGGGGACTTGGACCGCGCCTTTGTTCGCCTCGGCGTCCTCTTCGTCGAGCGTGAGCGAGGAGAACGACGCGCCCCCGAAGCCGCTGCGGTCCGTCGCTTTCCCGACGAGAATGATGTCCCACCCGGCGCTGCCCTGCGGCGCGCGCGAGTGGATGATGTCCTTCTCCTTGACGAGCCCGAGCGCGACGACATTCACCAGCACGTTGTCGTCGAACGACTCGTCGATGAAGACGTCGCCGCCGACGTTCGGCACGCCGATCGCGTTGCCGTACGCGGCGATCCCGTCGACGACTTGCTGCGCGACGTAGCGGCAGTGCTCGTTCTCCAACCGCCCGAAACGCAGCGGGTCGGCGACGCCGATCACCTCGGCGCCCATGCACAGCACGTCGCGGACGATCCCGCCGATCCCGGTCGCCGCGCCCTCGAACGGGACGACCTGCGAGGGATGGTTGTGCGACTCGTGCGCGACGACGATCCCGTACGTCTCGCCGTTCCACTCGCCGAGCCGCACGATCCCCGCGTCCTCG
The DNA here is from genome assembly GCA_036264835.1 of Candidatus Elarobacter sp. Taxonomy (GTDB): domain Bacteria; phylum Vulcanimicrobiota; class Vulcanimicrobiia; order Vulcanimicrobiales; family Vulcanimicrobiaceae; genus Vulcanimicrobium. Next base: position 62,953 of record DATAQE010000168.1, on the reverse strand, counting down.
CCGACGCCGAGCAGCACGCTCGGCCCTTCGGTCGGGAGCTTCTTGAGGTGCTCGCGCGAGGATTTGTAGGAGCAATGCTCGCTCCACTGCGCGTCGAACGCGAACAGCTCGGTGTCGGTCGGGACGCGCCCGAGGTGCTCGGCGATACGGCGCAGCTCGTCGTCGGAGAGCGCCAGGCCGAGCCGACGTCCCCGTGCGAGCGCGTCGTCGAGCACCGCCGTCATCTACGCGAAAGCGCTCCCCGGAGCCGGGGGCGGCGGGGGCGCGTTGAGCTGCGCGTTCACCGTCAGCACCTGCGTGCGGGCCTGCGCGTCGGCGAGCAGCACGCGGCCGTAGATCGTCGTGTCGTCGAGACCGATCACGCGCGCGCAGCGCATCGCCGGTTCGTCCAGCGTGCGAGCGCCGACGTCCACGCGCACGACCGGCTGTCCCGTCGCGTGCTCCAGGAGCTGCGGCAGCGCGCTGTCGGAGGCCCCGACCGCCGCGAACACGAGCCGCTGTCGGCGGAAATTGGCGTCAACCGACGCGCCGACGTTCGCAGTGTGCTCCGGCATTCGGCCCGCGGAGACGACTTGGCGCACCACCGAGAGACCGTAGCGCCCGAGCGCGCGCACGAACGCGTCGCCCGCTTCGAGATATTCCGGCCCGTCGATCATCACCGCGACGACCTCTTGGCGGAGCTGCGGAAAGCTGCCGACCATTTGCGCGACCGTCTCGTAGTCGTCCTTGATCCGCTCGATCGCGTCCTCGGTGACCGATTCGAGATTGCGATAGTTCTGCTTGTCGAGAGCAAGGTCTTCACGGCCCTGCGGCCAGATGCGCCACGAGTCGTTGTCGATCACGTCGGCGAGGACGAGCTGGCCCTTGTTCTCGCCGGACGCAAGCCGGCCGAACTCGACCTTCAGATCGACGAGCGCCACATCGCGGCGGCCCCACGCGTGCGCGAGGATCTCGTACGTCAGGCGCGCGTACTCGCTCATCGTACTGATCTCGTCGGCCGTCGCGATGCGCCGTGCGACGATCTCGGCCGGTGTGATGAGCGGGTCGTGGTTCGCGTCGTCCTTCAGGAAGAACTCGATGACGCGGGGCATCAGCACCGCGCCGCGCGGGATCTCCGGATGCCGTCGAACGAACGAGCCGGCCGCGATCCCGCGCACGACGACTTCGAGCGGGAGCATCTGGCAGCGGCGGACGAGCATCTCGTTGTCGTCGTCGTCCTCGCCGCCGTTGTGGTAGTGCGTCGGCAGACCGACGAGGTTCAGCAGCCGGAAGACGCGCGAGGCCGTCTGCGCGGCGATGCGGCCTTTGCCGTCCATCACGTCGCGGCGCGCGCCGTCGCCGGCGGTGATCGCGTCGCCCGAGACGACGACGGCCATGTCGGGCTGGCCTTCAAGCTCGAAGAGCACCTTGGTCTTGCCGCGCGCGATCTCGTGTCCCTTACGCATCGTTCTTCTCCGCCGTCTCCACCGTGTCGCGGACGCGCCGCGCGAGCCGCCGCGCGCGCTGCGGCGCATCGCCGACATGTCCGGTCGGGTCGAGCCGCTCGCGCACCTCGGCCGGATCGACATAGTGCGCGATCCGCTCGTCGTCGGCGAGCAGCGTCGCGAGCGGGTTCGACTGGCCGGCGGCGAGCGCGTCGTACGCGCGCATCGCGCTCTCGCGGATCACTTCGTGCAGCTCTTGACGGTTCGCACCGCGCTTCGCCGCTTCCATGAGGATCGCTTCGGTGCCGGAGAACGGGCCGTACGTGCGCAGGTTCTCGGCGATGCGGCGTTCGTCGACGCGCAGGCCGTCGACGATCTTCTTCGCGAGCGAGACGATCTCGTCAGTGCAGAGGAGCGCTTCCGGGAGGATCGTGCGGCGGTTCGCGCTGTCGTCGAGCGTGCGCTCGAGGAGGTTCGTCGCGGCGTTCTGCCACGCGATGTCCGCGTAGCTCGGGAGCAACCGCGCGAGCGAGTCGATGCGTTCGGCCATCACCGGATTGCGCTTGAACGGCATCGCGCTCGAGCCGACTTGCTTGGCGCCGAACGGCTCCGCGAGATCGCCGAAACCGGGGCTGGCGAGGATGCGCACATCGAAGGCGAACTTCGAGAGCGACGCGCCCAGGCCGGCGAGCGCCGAGAGCAGCAGATAATCCAGCTTGCGCGGATAGGTCTGCGTGGCGACGTCCCGCGAGGAGAGGCTGAACCGTGCGAGCACGTCGTCCTCTTGGTCTTGCGGCGTGCGCGGCGTTCCGTCGAGCAGACGCGTGTACGATGCGGACGTGCCGACCGCGCCGCGAATCCCCTTCGCGGTGAGCTGCTCGCGCGCGGTGAGCAGCATCGCGCGGTCGATGAGCAGATCTTGCGCGTAGATCGCGAGACGGTAGCCGAGCGTGGTCGGCTCGGCGGGCTGCAAATGGGTGTAGCCCATGCAGACGAGGTCGGCGTAGCGCTCGATCTGCTGCGCGAACGCGAGCAGCAGGTCGTCGAGGGCGGCGAGGATCTGATCGAGCGCAGTCCTCATACGGAACGTCTCGACGGTGTCCTCGACGTCCATGGAGGTTGCGCCGAGATGGATCTTGCCGCCGCCGACCGTCGCTTGCCGGGCGTAGACGCGGATCTCGGCCATGAGGTCGTGGCCGATCTCGCGCTCGATGGCGAGCGCGGCGTCGAGATCGATCTCGCCGGCGTGCGCGCGCAGATCGTCGAGCTCTTCGTCGCTGACGAGTCCGGCGCGCTGCTGCGCCTCGGCGAGCGCGACCCAGACCGCGCGCCACAGCTTCCGGCGCTCGCGTTCGGAGAAGAGCTCCCGCAGCGACGGGCGGGCGTAGCGCCACGAGAACGGCGAGGCGTAGGTGGTGTCGTTCACGGTCCGGGTCGTCGGCTTCGCGGCAGCGAACCGGCGGGCCTCGACGAGAAAGATCGTGAAGGAAGGGAGGCCCTGCTCGTTTCTCGGTGCCTTGGCTCGCGGGGTGCGGAATGCGCTGCGGCGTCGGGGGCACCGCTCCCGATGTGGAGCATACGCGCGGGGGCTGCGAGGCCGGGTTCACGGTGGTGGAGATCGTCGTCGTGGTGGCGATCGTCGTGACGACCGCGCTGGCGGGTGTCGCGATCTCGCTCGGCTCGCGTTCGTTCGCGGTCGCGACGGCGGCCTCGGAGTTCGACCACCTGCTCGACAGCGCGCGCACGGTCGCGCGCGAGACGCAAGGTGCGACGCTGGTGTTCGCGCCCGACGTCTTCGGCGACGGCACCGAAGTGCGCGTCCTGACGCCCGGCCCGAACGGCGCACTCTCCCCGACGAACCTCCCGCCGTTGCACACGCGCGCGGCGATCGAGGAGAGCGAATCGCTCGGCAAAGCGCCGTTCGCCTTCATCGTGCACTCGACCGGTGCTCTGGGCGGCCGTCCCGGTTACCGCACCGGCAACCCGAACACGATCCCCGAAATCGGCTGCCCCCCAACTGGCTGGTTCCATTTCTTGATCCACGCCGCCGGCGCAACCGCCGAACGAACTCTCCCCTGCCGAATAACCCTCGCCGCCACAGCCCCTGCAGCGCTCCCCACCTGGCCCCCCGCCTCGATCGCGCCGCTGCCTACCCCGTGCAGCACCGGCCCCTGCGCACCCGCCGCGCTCCCGACGCCACCGTCGTCGCCGGCAACATGCCCGCCGAATTTCACCGCAATTACCGCGGGCTGTACGCCTTCGTCGGGAAAGAGCTCTGCGCCGCAGTATCATGTGACAGCGTCCCTCACATCTCAAACGTTGGCCGTGGGAGGTACGGATTCGCTCGCCGCAACGGCGACGCTCCTCAATGCTGCAAGCGTCCCCGCCGGAACGCCATCAACACTTGCTGTCGTAGCTAGCAATTTAACGGCAAGCACCTGTAGCGCAGCGAAGACGGGTCCTCAACAAATCGGTTCCGTTTTCGTAATAACCGGCTTAGCACAAGGGACATGCAGCGTCACGCTGACGGCGGATACGTCGACGGTTCCGAATGCAAGTTCCGATTCTACCACGATTTCGGCCTCCGTTTTGCCGAACCAGCCGCCGGCGCCAGGCGCCGGCCAACCGCCATGCGATCTACAAGCCAACGGTAAGTGCTACCAGCGTATCGTTGGCGAAACTGCGCAGGCGTTTACGAAGACGGTTTTCCCTGGCACACAATGCACCGACGGGACCGGGGGCAACTCTTGTTCCTACATTGACTCCATCGCGAGAATTGAGCTTGCGTACTCGTACGGCTTTCGGCCACCCGTACCAGTTGATGCTTCGCACGAGATACTCTTCAAGGTTTTGCGAATAATCGGTGCAACATACGAGTGCGAACCGTATCTCGTTTTCGCTGATATCCCCGCTCCTAATCCAATCCAGTGGGCCGGCGCGACCGTTGGAGCGCCGACAAATTCACCGGTCGGAACTGGTCAGCCAGGACAATACATCACTCTAAATCATGTCTATTCTGGCTTCACCGATTCCGGTATTTGGGATGAGACCGACTTGACGTGGCGAGCGGGGACAACATTGCTGGCTTTGTACGATGCCGTCGCAATGCAAAAGACGGGAACTGAATACTCGTTCACATACTCATTGCCAACTGCCGCATCAGATTATGTCCTATGGTCGCCGGACTTCCCGGGATGCGATGCCTCAGGAGACTCAGGTCAAACAGCGACACAATACGGCGTCGCCGGCGCGAATATCGTCTTCGAGATTTATCAGGCCGTGCAATAAGAAACGAGGCTCCTGTTTCCAGAAGCCTCGTTCAGGCCGGTCACAAACCTTCGATTAGAACCCGTATCCCAAAGTTTGCTCCAAGACCGGGAGGAGGTTGAGTCCGCCGGCCGGCGCATCGATTGCGTATAGCTGTACATAGTATGGCTGTCCAGCCACTTCATTGGGTGCAGAGACCGAAGTGATTGGAATGGGATTTCCTGCCGGCACGCCGATCCCATCATAAAAGCCGGCGGGTATCGCGTTCAAGCCGGACGTCACAGGATTGTTCGTTACGGCTGCGCCGACCGGCGAAATCTTCGGGGCGGCGACGCCTTGGGCGCCTGTTAGGGCGACGGGGGTTGCGCACGGGGTGGCGGTCGTTGTGCAGATTCCGAAGCCTACGCCGTTCGGTTTGCCGATGCTGAACTCCGGAGCCGCGTTGTGGGAGACCGCAGCTGCGCCGGCCGGCGCCACCGGGAACGTCGGTTCGTTGAAGACGTACAGGCCGAAGGTGTTGACGGGCGCTTTCGTTCCGCCGAGCACGATCGTCCAGCGAACGCTGTTGCCGACGCCGAGCGTCGTCACCGCAAGCGGAGCAGTCCCGAAATACGGTCCCGGCGCCGTTGCGCATTCCGCGCCGGCGTTCGGCCCGCTTCCCGCAGTGTAGACCGAGAGCGTGTGCGGGATGCCGCCAGCCACCGCGAAGAGGGGCGATGCTGAACCGTACGACCGCGCCGTGTAGGGCGCGCCGAACGGCGTGTTGTCGACGCACACGTCGACCGCGCCGACGTCCGGCGAACCTTGGATGAAGCGGAGCAACGCCGCCCCGTTCGACCCGGTCTGGACGGTACCGGAATTTCCGCCCGCGTTGTTGGGCGGACCCGCGAAGGGCAACGAGTTGCCGGAGCCGTTCTGGCAGGCGGCGAGCGAGACGGCGAACGCGCTCAGGGCGGCCAGACGGGCGAGCAGACTACGCATGAGTGGAGTGACCTCTCACAGAACCGAGGGGGCGCTTCGACCGCGACGTTGGATTCGGCTCCGGGCGAATCCTTCGGTTCGTCACCGCTGCTGAGCGAGCCGCGCGCCCACGTCCGCCGTCAGCAGCTCGATCATCGAGCGCGGATCGTCGATCCGCCCCGTCACGACCGCCTCGAACCCCCGCACCGCCGCCTCGTAGCCGTACCGCGCGCGCCGCTCCCCAACGCGCCGCGCGATCGGCCGCAGCGCCCGCTCCCGCCACCGGTGCCGCGCCGGCAGCTCCCCGCCCCCGGGCCGCGCGAGCTCCCACAGCAGCGCGAACTCGCCCGCCAGCGCGCTCGCGAGCGGGACCGCCGCACCGCGCGGGTCGTTCGCGAACAGGTCAAACGCGATCGCGAGCGCCTCGTCGGTGCGACCCTCCACCACCGCGGCCGCGTACTGCCACGCCTTCGGATCCTCGACGCTCAGGCTCTCGCGCTCCAAATCGGCGACCGTGATCGTCTTCCCGCCGAGTGCCAGCTTTTCGAGATCGTTCCGGATCGAGCCGACGTCCGAGTCGCTTTCGGCGAGCATCATGATCACGCGCGGCTGCGCCTTCGCGCCGAGCCGCTCGAGCGTCTCGCGCACGAACCGTTCGCGCACGTCGGCGTTCGGCGTCGTGTCGATCCGCAGCGCCTTGCGCCCCGCCAGCTGGCCGTACGGCTCGGGGCGCGTCTTCTTCGCCGGCGGAAAGAGGTCTTCGAGCACCAGCGTGTTGCCGGCCGGAACGTTCTCCGCGACGGCCCACAGATCGCGTCGCGGCTGCGCGCGCAAGCGCTGGCAATTGCGCACGACCACCACGCGCCGCTCGGCGAGGAACGGCATCGCGTTGACCGCATCGCCGACGGAACGCCCGATCGCCTCCGTCTCCGGGCCGTCGAAGACGTCGCAGTTCAGCCCGCGCATGTCCTCCGGCAGGAGCCGGTCGAGCAGCACGTCGAGGACGCGCTGCGCGAGCACCGGATCCTCGCCCTCGACGATCACGAGCCCGTCGATCTTCGGGCTCTTGTCGAGGAAGTCGTAGACCTTCACGCGACCGGCAGCGGGATGCGCGGGCGGTGTTCCAGATCGGCGATCGCATCGGCGTACGGCGGGCGGACGACGCCGTACTCCGTGATGAACCCGGTGATCAGCCGTCCCGGCGTCACGTCGAACGCAGGATTGTAGACCGCATCCTCCGCCGCGATGCGCACCTCGTCGGGCGAGCGCTCCTCGATCGGGATCTCCTCGCCGGTACGCAGCGCGAAGTCGAACGTCGAGCGCGGCGCGGCGACGTAGAACGGAATCCCGTGGTGCGCCGCGGCGATCGCGACGCCGTAGGTGCCGATCTTGTTCGCGGTATCGCCGTTGCGCGCAATGCGGTCGGCGCCGACGACGACCGCGCGCACTTCCTTGCGCTGCATCGTGATCGCGGCCGCCGAGTCGACGATGAGCGTGCACGGCACGCCCGCTTCTTTCAGCTCGAACATCGTCAGCCGCGCGCCCTGCAGCAGCGGGCGCGTCTCGTCGACGAACACGCGCAGCGATCGCCCCGCACGGTGCGCCGCGATGAAGCAGCCGAGCGCGGTGCCGTCGCCGCCGGTCGCGATGGGGCCGGTGTTGCAATGCGTCAGCACGTTCCCGCTGCGCGGGAACAGGTCGACGGAGGCTTCGCCGATGCGCCGGTCGACGTCGCGCTGTTCGTCGTGGATGCGCGTCGCCTCGCCGAGCTCGTCGCCGCGCGCGGCCAGCACGCGGTCGACCGCCCATGCGAGATTCACCGCGGTCGGGCGCGCTTCGCGTATGCGGGCGGCGGCCACCTCGTAGGCGGCGCGGTCGCCGGCGTACAGCGACGCCGCGAGCGCGACACCGTACGCGCCGAAGATCCCGATCGCCGGCGCGCCCCGCACCGCCAAGGTCCGAATCGCCTCGACGACGTCGTCGACGCTGGACGCGCGCTCGCGCGCGACGGCGCGCGGCAGCGCCCGCTGATCGAGATATCCGACGGCGTCGCCGTCATACCAGACCGAATCCACGCCAGGCGGATTCGGCGGAGGTCAGTGAACTACCGTCAGACCCGTACGGCGTTCTGCGCCGTATAGCAGCTGCGGCAATAGACGGGCCGGTCGCCCCTCGGCTTGAACGGGACCGTGGTCGAGGTGCCGCACTGCGCGCAGACCGCGTCGTGCATCTCGCGCAGCCCCGCCGTCGAGAGCGGCACGTTGCCGGTTCCGTTCGCGCGCTGCGTCTTCCGCACCGTGCGGCAGTCGCGGCACCGTTGCGGCTCGTTCTCGAAGCCCTTCTCCGCGTAGAACATCTGGTCGCGGACCGTGAACTCGAACGGGTTGCCGCAGTCTTTGCAAATCAGCGATTTGTTTTCGTACACCGACCTCGGCCGAGAGGCGAAGCCCCCGGCCCCCCTGGGTAGCGGATGGGAAAGCCGCCGCCGCCCCATGCCGGGTCGGCGCCGTAGGGCGAAGTATACGGTACAGGACGTTTCTTGGCAATCCGGGCGAGCCCACGGCCGAGGTCCGGCCGGTGTCCCCCAAGAACCGGCGCAGCCGTGCGAAGCAGAGCCGTGCTCGGCGTCATCGCGGTGATCGCTGCAACGGCATCGTTAGGAGCACATCCGGGGAAGGCGTCCGCGCAGACCGCCGCACTGCCCGAGGGGAAGCCGTGCCCGTTCCAAATCGCGGCGACCAGCGTCGCGGGGGATCCGAACGCGGCGACCGTCCGGCTCACCGACGTTCCGCCCGTCCCCGGCAGCACGATCACCGCGCTCGGCGCCGTGACGGCGTGGAGCGGTCAGGCCGGCCCGTTCGCCGCCGCGAAGCGCTATTCGACCGAATACTCCTTCGTCGTCCGCGCGGACGGGCCGATCGAGGCGGTCGTGTACGAGCCGGCCAACGCGGGGTGTGTCGCCCGCGCGGGCGTCCGCGCTCGGAACGGCTACGACGGTCTGGAGGTCGAGCGCCCGGCGATTGCGCTCTCGAACCCGCGACCGCTGGACCCGATCGCGTGCGCTCGGCGTTACGTGGCGCCGATGACCGTCCATGCGGCCGAGCCGCTCGTTCCGGCGATGGCGGCACAGCAGAACATCGGCGGCAACGTGCGCGTCAGCGTCATGCTCGACGACCGGGGACACCCAACGTCCGCGACGATCTTCTCCTCGCCGTCCGTGCTGCTGAATTCCGCCTCGATCTCATCGGCGCTTCAGAGCACGTACACCCCGGAGATCTTCCGGTGCATCGCGGTGCCGAGCGTCTATGTCTTTTCCGTCGAGTTCATACCGTAACGGAGCCCGATGCGCACACTGGCCGTGATCGTTTCCGCAGCAGCATTCGCGAGTGCGGTGCCGCTCACCGCACCGCGGGCGAACGTCTCTGCGCAAACCGAGGACCTCGCGTCCGCGACGCCGTGCCACATCGGCTTCCAAGCGACGAAGATCCCGGGGATGCCGAACGCGGTGACGATTCGGCTGGGATCGGTTCCAGCCCCCGACGCTACGATCACGGCGTACGGCGCGACGACGCAGTGGAGCGCGCCGATCGGGCCGTATGCGACCGCTTCTATTGGGCCCGGCGATCACAAGCAGTATTCCTTCGTCGCACGCGCCGGCGGGCCGATCGAAGCGGTCCTCTACCAGCGCGCCAATCCCGCGTGTACGAGCCATGCGACCGTCCGCGAGCGAGCCGCCTACGACGGTCCCGATGTCGAGCGACCGACGCTCACGCTCGCGGCCGCCAAGCCGCTCGAGCCGATCAATTGCGCGCAGCGCTACGCACCGGCGACCACACTCGTCGCGTCCGAGCCGGTCACGCCGCCGCTCGCACAGCAGCAGCGAATCAGCGGAGTGGTCCAGGTCCTCGTTTCCATCGACGTGTTCGGAAAACCGACGAGGGCCGTGATCCAGAGCTCGCCGTCGGTGATCTTCAACGCCGGTTCGATCGACGCGGCGCTCCGGAGCACGTTCCAGCCGGAGACCTTCCGCTGTCACAGCGTGCCGGGCGACTACATCTTCAGCGTCTACTATAACGCGCGGTGAGCCCGGGGTTCAGCGAAAGCCGACGCGCTTCTTCTCCGACTTGCGCTCGATGACGGCGACGGTCGCGGCGGCGACGGCGGCTTCGTACCCTTTGTCGCCGCGCGCCGGATCGGCGCGCTCTTCGGCCTGCGCGCGGTTCTCGGTGGTCAGGACGCCGAACCCGATCGGGACGCCGAACGTGATCTGCACCGTCATGATGCCGCGGGCGCACTCGCCGGCGACGTAGTCGAAGTGCGGCGTCTCGCCGCGGATCACGACGCCGAGCGCGACCACGCCGTCCAGGTCGCCGGCGGCGAGGAGCCGCCGCGCCGCGATCGGCAGCTCGAAACAGCCAGGGACGCGCACGACCTCGACGTCGGCGTCCGCGACGCCGCAGTCGCGCAGACCGCGGCGCGCGCCGTCCTCGAGCTGCGCCGCCAGATCGGCGTAGAAATCGGCGACGACGATCGTGAACTTCTTCCCGCTCGCGTCGGGGAGCTGGTGCTTCTGCTCGGTCTTCATTCGGCGCCGACCGGGTTCGGCGCGCCGAACATGTGTCCCATCTTGTCGCGCTTCGTCTCGATGTAGTGGACGTTGTGCACCGTCGGCGCGATCTGGAGGGGAACGCGCTCGACGATCGTCAGGCCGAAGCCTTCGAGGCCCGCGATCTTCTTGGGGTTGTTGGTGAGCAGCCGCATCTCGCGCACCCCGAGGTCGACGAGGATCTGGGAGCCGATCCCGTAGTCGCGCTTGTCCGCGGGCAGCCCGAGCAGCGTGTTCGCCTCGACGGTGTCGGCGCCGGCGTCCTGCAGCGCGTACGCGCGCAGCTTGTTGGCGAGCCCGATCCCGCGGCCTTCCTGGTGCAGGTACAGGAAGACGCCGCGCCCTTCGCGCGCGATCGCGGCGAGCGCGGCGTCGCGCTGCGGGCCGCAGTCGCAGCGCAGCGAGTGCAGCGCATCGCCCGTGAGACATTCACTGTGCACGCGCACGAGGACGTTCTTGCCGTCGCCGATCTCGCCCATCACGAGCGCGACATGCGCGGTCTTGTCGGTCTTCGTCTCGTACGCGACGCCGCGGAAGACGCCGTTGGTCGTCGGTAGCGAGAACTCCGCGATCCGCTCGACCAGCTTCTCGTGCCGCATGCGGTACGCGATCAGGTCCTTGACGGTGATCAGCCGCAGGCCGTGCTTCTCGGCGAACTTGCGCAGATTGTCGCGGCGCATCATCGAGCCGTCCTCGTCCATGATCTCGCAGATCACGCCGGCCGGATACAGGCCCGCGAGCTTGGCGAGATCGACGGCGGCTTCGGTCTGCCCGGCGCGCACCAGGACGCCGCCTTCGCGCGCGCGCAGCGGAAAGGTGTGGCCTGGCCGGAGGAAATCCGCCGGGCCGGCCTTCGGGTCGATCAGCGCGAGGATTGTGTTGGCGCGGTCGAACGCGGAGATGCCGGTCGTGACGCGCCCGCGCGCTTCGACGGAGACCGAGAACGCGGTCCCGAGCGGCGCGGTGTTGTCGCTGACCATGTTCGGGATCTGCAGCGCGTCGAGGCGTTCGGGGAGCATCGGGACGCAGATCAACCCGCCGCCTTCCTTGCGCATGAAGTTGACCGCGGCCGGGGTCACCTTCTCGGCCGCCATGACGAGGTCGCCCTCGTTCTCCCGGTCCTCGTCGTCCATGACGATGACCATCTTACCGGCCCGCACGTCCGCGATCGCCGACTCGATTGAATCTAGCCGCGTCCGCTCCGGGTCGAGCCGCCTACCCAGCCGCGGCAGCACCGCGGACAACTTCCGTACGCTACCGTACGACGGCTCACGCCGCCCCGACCGCAGCAGCGAGATCGCGGCCTCGGTCATCCCTGCCTGCTGGGCAAGCTGAGCGGCACTGACCCCCGCCTCGCTCATCGCCGCCTGAAGCTCGTCCGCGAACCGTTCCATATCTGCTAAGACTCGCTCGCGGGCTTTTCAGTTGTCAAGGTGATATCTGACGCGCTGAATGCCACTCCCCTGGCACAACGCGAGTTTAGCCTATGAACAGGCAGGTGCGCGCGATAGTCGTCCGCGACCGCTCCTCGCGCTCGTTGGTGACCTCGGTACGCGATCACGTTCTCGCGGGTTCCGTGCTCTACACGGACGCTTGGGGCCGTACCGGCAGTTGAAGCGCGATTACGTCCACAGGTGGATCGATCACTTCGTCACGTACTGCCAGGGCAGCGTTCACACGAACTCCATTGAGAACTTCTGGAACTGCCTGAAGCGGATGATTCAAGGCGCCTACCTCGCGCCGCGCCCGTTCCACTTGCACGCGTACATTGACGAGGAAGTCTTCCGGTTCAATGAGCGCAAGGACAACGACGCGGGCCGATTCGACAAGGTACTTCGCGGCGTGGACGGCCGGCGGATCACGTACCGATTTGGCGGCTGAAACCCGGGCGCGCGGCGCGGGCGTTGGCGCGGCTTGGGTAACCTCGGGCTGGCGTTTTGCACTGCTCACCATTTGCGTTACATCATTGTGTCGTCTAGATTCTCGTCGGGCTCCTCGTCTCGGTAGAGGACCCAATAATCTCGCACTCGCGGTTCAAATTTGTAACGGCGCTGCACCGCAATCGGGAACATCGTATATCGTGCATAGGTCGGCGTTACAAATGCGACGCGATCTCTCGCTGTGTTGAAGAACCAGACCGCATGACTTGCGTTCGGAGCCAGCGCGAACGGAAACGTGTGACTATCCTTCACCTTCGTATGATGGTGGTACGCTAACGTGAAGTGGACATAAATAGAAAGCAGCGGAACGCGACTCAGGTTCGTAAACTGGCAACGGACGACGACACGCTGCCCGTGCGGTAGTAGTCCGTTGAAGTCTTTGGGGTCCGCTGAGTTCCAGAACTGGTCCTCGTCATTCAAGTCGAGGATCATGTCAAAGTCATCCCCGACACGGAAGAGTTGCGGACTTGCCTCCGTGCAAGACTCCACGAGAGCCACCTGGCGGTCCAGTTCCGCGGATTCCGATTGCAGCGCAACGGCGCGGTGTGCATCAATCGCGCTCCCGATACTGACAACCAGCGAGACGACGGCGATTGCGATCGTAAGCGCCGACAGCGGTATACGCCGCGTCGGCCGCGAGAGAGGTAGGTCGTCAAGCTCATCGCTCGGCATGGCTAGTGCTCGCCCTCGATCGCTGGCCCGCCCTGCGGCGGCGCTCCGAGCGCGTCGCGCACGATTTCCTCGCCCTCATGCGCGACTTCCGCAAGCTCGTCCTTTGCCACGCGGAACAGGCCAAGGTGTTCCGTGCGCCCTAGGGCGTTTTCCGGTTCGTCGGTATTCATATGCCGTCCACCAGCGCCACGATTCGGGACGCGACTTCTGAAATGTCGTCCAGGGACTGGGGATTCACGACGAGCTTATTCAGCGTCTCGTCCTGTAAACCATAGCCATCCCTCAGGGCGAGGAGCGCCTCTATGATTCGGTCTTGCTGGAGTGCGTACATATCAAGCGCGATTGCGAGCGCCTTTTCGGAAGTCCAATACTGACCCGCCGCATTCGGTTCCGCATTCTCGCGCTTAAATAGTTCAGTCCTAGCGGTCGTCACAATCTCCCGAACAGCCGACCCAACTCGAATGGTCGATTCCCTAGTCTGTTGCCAACTGAGCGCAGCGATCATTGCCTTGCCCGATGCCGTGCGCCCGATGTTCGACCAGAGAGACTTATCGAACGGAATGTGAGAAAAATCCGTGGAGGTGACCGGAGCGCGAGGCGTTTCAATCGGCGGGACGCGCGGCTGCGCGCTAACCGTCGTGGCATTTTGCGATTTCGGCTTAGTTCTCTCGCTGTCCGCCTCGCGCCGTCTTTCTCGTCGTTCGGCGTGAACGCTGTATAGGAGCGAGCAGAACATCCCGAACGCACCAAGAACACTCGCAACCGGAGCGCCGACTTGAGAAGAGATACCGATGGCGCCAACGAGTGACCCAATCGCGCCGGCAAATCCTGACCAGGTTTCGTGCGTACGGACAACGCGGAACACAAAAAGGCCACGGGCGAGAACCGCGAGTCCGACAATGAGCACGAACGCGACAATACCGATTGCCACGTAGTGATCCCAGCGCTGTCCCATGCTACCCAGCTTCGCCCCGACCGCTCGCCCCGGCTCTTTACAGCAGCGCGTCGCGACTTTACAGGAGCGAAGGCGCTACTTCGCCGCAAGCCGGCCGTAGCGCGATGACAAGGGCACGGATCGGCTCCCGGGACGGCGAAGGTCCGCTCATGATCGGTGCGATCGCGTGGCGACGGTGTGCGATGGTGTTGCTGGCGGCTGTTGCCGGCGCGGTGGCGCAGCCGGCTCGGGCGGACGCGCCCCCGGGGGCCGGGGCGTCGAGTTCGGCGGTCACGCCGCAGCAAGCGTTCGCGGCGGTCCTCGAGCGTTTTCGATCCCGCCCGCAGCCGCCGTTCGTCACCTATACGCTCACGCGCTATCAGCTGACCGCCGCGGGCGCCGTCGACCCGACGCAGTCGTACGTCAAGCGCTATTGGGTGCGCGCGTCGGACCGCGCGGCGCTCACGCGGTTTGCGCCGTCGGCGACCGAACGCGGACCGCTGACGTTCGACCGTCCGGCGTTCAACGAGCCCCGCGATCCAGGGCCACCGACGTACGACTTCTTTCGAGGTGTGGGAGAGAACACGTACGTCGCGGAGTCGGCGACGATCGAAGGCGCCGTCGTCCACCTGCGGCTTCGCCCGACGAGCTCTCCGGACGCCAACCCGGTGCGCGAAGTGTTCGCCGACAAGGACACGTACGAGCTTCGCAAGATCGTCGCGGCGGACAAGCTCTTCATCGAGCGCGGACCGGTGTACCCGGTTACCATGACGATCACGATTGCGGCGGTCGACGGTGTGCCGATCATCCGTGAAGTGCACGGCGTCGTCGGCGGCAACTACAACGACGACGGCAAGGAAGTGGACTACACCTTCAGCGACGTCGCGTTCCCCGTCTCGCTCCCGGACTGGTATTTCGACCCGCATCAGTACGGCGCGCACGCCGCCGACGCACCGGTCTAGCTAGACGGGGAGCCCGAGCTGCTCCGCGATAACGACCGCCGCTTCGGCGCGGGTCAGCGTGCCGTCGGGCCAGTCGAACGTGCGGCTCAGGCGCTGGTCGATCGCGTCGCGGTCGTCCTGCGGGAAGTCGTCGTTCGGGTAGAAGTTCCGGGTCTCGTCCTCGCCGGCGAAGACGCCGCTGGCGCCGAGCAGCTGGATCGCGGCGAACGCGCGCTCGTCCTCCTGGAACGCGACGTCGTCCCACCAGAAGATCGGCGCGCCACGCGCTAGCACGCGGCGCTGGTACGCGGCGACGCGGTTCGGGTCGTTCACCGTCGCCTCCGGCGTCGTATTCTGAGTCGTGCAGTAGGCGGCCAGAATACCGGCCGCTTCGCCGATCGCCCATTCCACCGGGTGCGTGCGGTAGGCGCCGGACGTCAGATGCGTCGTGCCGATGTTCTTGCACGATGCGACGAAGTTGTTCAGCTCTCGCGGCAGTAATGCGCCGAGCGGGATCTGGAACGGGACGGTCTCGAAATTGTGGAACGGCGTGCCGATGTTCGGCTTCGCCGCGTCCTGAACGCGGCCGCTCATCGCGTAGAAGCCTTCGTGGACATCTACGTTGTAGTGGCCGATCCCGCAGCTGTCCGTGAAGTTCGACGCGCGCTCGCTCCTCGAGCCGACGCCGATCGGGCGCGCGTTGCGGCCGCCGACCGCGAACCCGCCGCCGTGCGCGCCCGCGTCGATGTGGTGGCGCACGATTCGCGTGTACGGGTTCGCAAGCCGCCGCGACTCGCGGATGTACGGTGCCGGCGCCGTTCCGTCCGCCCGCCCGAACGTCTCCGCGTCGACCTTGATGTTCAAGTAGCCGGTCCCGCGGCGGTCGTCGCGCGGGACGTCGTTCTGGAGGTAGTAGACATAGGCGATCGAGACGGCGCGGGCCTCTTCGACGATCCGCGCGTCCTCGTCGGCGGAATGCGGGCTGGTCGGGATCGCGCGTGAGAGGTAGTCGTTGCTGCCGACGTTCAGCGTCGTGCGCCACGGGCGTTCGTCGCTGAAGTTGCGCGGGTCGATGAACTGCCGGTAGTTGACGAGCGTGTCTTCTTCTTGGTCCGGGTTGAAGACGAGGTGGATGTCGCCCTCGCCGCCGCCCTCGTTCTCCGGACGTTTGAGGCGGTCGAAGCCCTGGCGTTTGCGGATGTCGTCGTAGTTTGCCGGCTTCGCGATGCGGTTCTTCTCGTCCGGATCGACCCATTGCACCGCGATCGGCACGGTGAACGGCTGGATGTACTCCGGATGCGCGACGCGCTCGGCGCCGTCTTCGTGCGTATCCGATTGCGGCTCCGCGCCGATCACCCATTTCACCCCGGCGAGCGGGAGCAGATCACCGAGATCCGTCGCGTCGAGGAACACGCGTCCCGTGTACGTGTCGGTCCCGGCTCGCGTGCGCACGGTGATGCTTCGGACCGTCTTGTTCTGAACGGTCACCGCGGTGACCGCGATCCCCGCGTGCATCGCTACGCCGGCCTCCGCGAGCAGTTCGCTCAGCACCGCATGGACCACTTGCGGATCGGCGGCGAACGGGTGTCCGCGGCGCTGGTCGCCGTGGAAGAGCGGCGGATCTTCCATCGTCGTGAACGGCGGGCCGACGCCGGCGAAGCCGGGATTGAAATATTCCTGGAGCTCTCCGAGCTTCGAACGCACATCGGCGTAGCGTTCGCGGATGCGGTCGCGCAGGTCGCGATACGACCGCGGGCTCCCGGTCGACTCCGTCAGATCGGCCGCCGTCTCGTCCCAGCGCGTGACGCCTTGCGAGGTCGCCTGACCGCCCAACAACGCGTCGGCCTGCAGCGAGAGCAGCACGACCTTCACGTTCTCGTCCGCCGCGGCGAGCGCGGCCGCGCACCCGCCGAAGCTCGCGCCCGCGATCACCACATCGAAATCAAAGGTCGCCATCGTGTACCTGTGCGACACGAGCGACCGCTTTTCCGGGGCGATTTAGTTGACTTATCGCGATATATCGCATAGTATCACGGCATGATGTTTGAGATCGGCCGGAAATTCCACCGGCACGGCCAGGGCCATGGGCGACGCGGGCTCCGCGGGGTCTGGGGGCTGGGCTACAGCAAGGAATGGGGCGGCCTGCGCGCCGGCTGGATTCGCCCGGTCCGCCGCGGCGAGATGAAGTTCATGATCCTCGACGTGCTCACCGAAGGGCCGAAGCACGGCTACGAGATCATCACCGCGATGGAGGAGCGCCGCAACGTGCGCCCGAGCGCGGGATCGATCTACCCGACGCTGCAGCTGCTCGAGGACGGCGGCTTCGTCACCTCGGCGCAAGTCGACGGCAAGCGCGTCTACACGATCACCGACGCGGGCCGCACGCTGCTCGCGAACCGCGCCGCGGAAGCGGACGACGACGAGGAGATCGACGAGCAGCGCGACGTGCGCCACCGGCTCAGAGAAGCGGCGACGAAGCTCGGCGCGGCGGTGCTGAGCGCGCGCGACCACGACGAGAAGACGCTCGAGAAGATCCGCGAGATCCTCGACAAGGCGCGCAAGGAGATCTACACGGTCCTCGCGACCGACGAAGACTAGGCGCTCGCGAGCGCTTGTCGGAGCGGCGCGGGGACGCGCGTCGCGCGCAGCGTCGTGCGGTCGAGCGCGGCGAGCACGAGGGTGCCGTCGACGAGGCGCGTGCCGTCGGCGCGCTCGATCGGGAACGTGAACGTCATCGACGAGCCGCCGAGCTTCCGCAGTTCGGCGCGGCACACGATCTCGTCGTCCAGCTTCGCCGGCGCGCGGTAGTCGCACTCGAGCCGGACGCGCGCAACCCACACGCCGTGCTCGTTCGCGAGAACGTCGTACGGAAAGCCGATCGCGCGAAAGAGCTCGGTCTCCGCGGCTTCCATGAAGCGTAGATAGCGCCCGTAGTACACGATCCCCATGACGTCGACGTCGCTCCAGCGAACGCGGTCGCGCACCTCAGGGCCGGTGCGCAGCGCCGCCGCGCCGGCGTCGCCCACGCTCAGATCTCGTACGCCCAGGCGACTTCGTCGGCGGTCGGCGCGGCGTCGCGGTGCGCCGGATACGCCGCGGCGGCGCCGACGGCGTAGCGCGCGACCGGATCGATCTCGATGTTCACGCGCTCGCCGGGGCCTTTCTGGCCGAGCGTCGTGCGGCGCGCGGTCTCGGGGATCAGCGCGATCGTGAACCGCTCCTGCGTCACGGACGCGACGGTGAGGCTGACGCCGTCGACCGCGACGTAGCCTTTCTCCGCGATGAACGGCGCGAGCGCGTCGGGGAGGACGACGTGCAGGCGAAAGCCTTGGCCTTCCGGTTCCTTCGCCAGGATCGAGGCGCTCGCGTCGACGTGGCCGTAGACGAGGTGGCCGCCGAGCCGGTCGCCGACGCGCAGCGAGAGCTCGACGTTCACCCGCGCGCCCGCTCGGAGCGAATCGAATCCGGTGCGCGCGACGGTCTCCGGGACGACGTCGAAACGCATCGTGCGCGCGTCGAACGCGACGACGGTCAGGCAGGCGCCGTTGATCGCGACGGAGTCGCCGAGCGCGACGCCGTCGGCGACCGCGTCGGGCGCTTCGACGACGAGCGTCATCCCGCGGCGGGCGTCGCCCTCGATCGAGGCGACGCGGCCGGCGTGCGCGATCAGGCCGGAGAACACGTGGTGAGATCGGCGGAGAGCAGCATGTCGTCGCCGACGCGTTCGATGCGGTCGAACCGCCATCCGTTCGCGCCGCTGAGATCCGCGCCGTTCAGCGCGGGGACCGCCGTCTCGCTGCGCAGGAACCGCGGCGCGAGGAGCCAGACGACGCGCTGGACGAGCCCGGCCGCGAGGAGCCGGCCCGCGAGCGTCGGCCCGCCCTCGCAGAGGACGGTCGCGATCCCGCGGTCGCGCAGCGAGCGCATCGCCGCGGCGAGGTCCAGCTTCCGAGCGTCGTCGCCGCCGATGTAGACCACGTCGGCGATGGGCTCCAGCACCGAGAAGCGGTCGCGAGCGCCGCGCGGCGCGAGGACGATCGTCGGGTCATACGACCCGGGCGGTGCGTCGGCGGGCGCGGCGAGAACGCGACTCGAGGCCGCGATCGGCTCGGTCTCGCAGACGACGACGCGCGCGTACGGCTTCCGCCGGGTCGCGTGCGGCCGGACGGTCAGCAGCGGATCGTCGATCCGCACCGTTCCGGCGCCCACCATCACGGCGTCGTGCTCGATCCGCAGGTCGCGCACGCGCTCGCGCGCGAGCTCGCCGGTCAGCCAGTGCGGCTCGCCGGGGCGCGGCGCGACGTAGCCGTCGAGCGAGACCGCCATCTTCAGCGTGACGAACGGCGTGTCGTGCGCGATCGTCCAGCGGAACCGTTCGATCAGCGCGCTCGCCGCCGCGTCATGCTGCACGTCGACCTCGATCCCCGCCGCGCGCAGGCGTCGCACGCCGGCTTCGGCGGTGCGCGGGTTGGGGTCGAGCGCGCCGATCACGACCCGCGCGACGCCGGCTGCGATCAACGCCTCGGTGCACGGCGGCGTGCGGCCGTGGTGATCGCACGGTTCGAGCGAGACGTACGCGGTCGCGCCGCGCGGGTCGTTACCGCGCGCGCGTGCGTCGCGCAGCGCCTCCACTTCGGCGTGCGCCTCGCCGCGGTGATGGTGCCAGCCTTCGCCGAGCGTGGCGCCGGCGCGCACGAGGACGCAACCGACGGACGGGTTCGGCATCGCGTCGGCGACGGCGCGCGATCCGAGCTCGACCGCGCGCGCGAGGTACGTGTCGTCGCGGTCTACGGCGTGACCTCGACGCCTTTCCAGAACGCCACGTAGCCCTCAATGTTCTTCGCGGCGTCCTTCGCCACCGGGTAGTACCAGGCGGCGTCGGCGTTCGTCTTGCCGTTCACCTCGATCGTGTAGTAGCTCGCGGTCCCTTTCCACGGGCAGATCGTGTGCGTGCTCGACGGTTTGAAGTACTGCTGCGCGACCGCGTCGGGCGGGAAGTACTGATTGCCCTCGACGACCTCGGTGCGGTCGCTCTCGGCCAGGACCGTGCCGTTCCATACTGCTTTCATTGCGTCGTCATCGACCCGCTGCGGCGGCGTTTGGTTCCGCCTTCCGCGGCGCGGCGCTCGCCGGCCGCGGCGCGGGATCGACGGTCCGCGCGAGGACCACGATGCGCCGCACGTCGACGCCCGCGCCGTGCAGCACGCGCGCCGCGTCGCGCACGGTCGCACCCGTCGTGCAGACGTCGTCGAGCAGCGTCGCCGTCGCGGGCGGCGCCGCGCCGCGGCGCAGACGGAAGCGCCCGGCCGCGCCGAGCCGGCCGCGCCGGTTCAGCCCGGCCTGCGGCGCGCCGCGTTTCTCGAGCACCTCGGCGATCGGGACGCCGCGCAGCCCGGCGAGGCGGCGCGCCAGCTCGACGCTCTGGTCGAAGCCGCGGTCGAGGATGCGCCCGCGCGTCGTCGGCAACGGGATCAGCACGCCTTCCAGCGGGGCGCGCGCAGCGAGCAGGTCGGCGAATGCGTCGAGGATGTCGCGCTCGCCGTTCTTCATCGCGACGATCGCCCGCCGCACCGCTCCCTCGTAGCGCCCGAGCGCGTACGCCGGGATGCCGCCCACGGGGAACGTGAGCGCGTCGTGCGCGGACGGTCCGCACGCCGCGCAGAGCGCGGGACCGGGCGCCTCGCACGCGACACATGCGGGCGGGAACAGCCAGGTCCGAAGAAAGTCTCGCACGCCGGTCCATCACGCGGCGGACGGGATCGATCTAGGTCGGAGCCGGCTCGTTTGCGACGATCGCGTCCTGCAGCGTGGCGCCCGAGTCGACGATGTAGCGCTCGCCGACAATCGTGTCGCGGACGAGCGCGCCCGGGCCGATCGTCGAACCGTTCCAGACGATCGCGCGCTCCAGCGTCGCGCCGTCGCCGATGCGCACGCCGTCTCCGATCACGCTCGGGCCGACGATGCGCGCGCCCGCGCCGATCAGCGCACCTTCCCCGACGCGCACGGGGTCCTCGATGCGCGCATCGCCGGCGACGGTCGCACTCGCGGGCACGCCGGTCGCGCGCGCGCCGGCGATCTTCACGCGGCCGTAGAGCACGTCTTCGGTCGCGCGGCGGTATTCGTCCGGCGTGCCGACGTCGCGCCAGTACGCGCCTTCGAGCTTCATGCCGTAGAACGGCAAGCCGTCACGCAGCAGCTCGGGGAACACTTGTTTGCCGAAATCGTAGAACGTGTTCGCCGGGATGCGGTCGAAGATCGCCGGCTCGAAGACGTAGATGCCGGTGTTCGCGAGCTTCGACTTCTCGGTGCCCTTCGCGGGCTTCTCTTGAAAGCCGGTGATGCGGCCCTGCTCGTCGAGGATCACGACGCCGTACTGGTCGACTTCCTCCGCTTCGACGAGGCCGATCGTCGCGAGCGCGCCGCGCGCTTTGTGGAAGCGCACCAGCGAGGCGAGATCCGCATTCGTCAGATCGTCGCAGCCGACGACGACGAACGTCGCGTCGAACCAGCCTTCCATCTGCTTCAAGCCGCCGGCGCTTCCGGTGAGCTCAGGCTCGCGCAGGTAGTGCAGCTTCACGCCGAAACGGCTGCCGTCGGCGAACGTCTGCTCGACGAGCTCGGCGAGATAGAACACGTTGATCGCGACCTCGTCGTAGCCGTACGACGAGAGCCAGCGCATCACGTGGCCGCTGATCGGCTCGCCGGCGACCGGGACGATCGGCTTCGGAACCTGTTTGGTCAGGGGGTAGAGACGCGTGCTCATACCGCCCGCTAAGATCATCGCTCTCATGGGTTGCTCGGTGTGTTTCCCCGTTTCCGCGCGGTCAACGCCTCGGCGAGCGCGGCGACCGCGAAGCGGGGAAGCGCGAGCTGCCGCCGCCACCGCTGCGGCTCCCGCGCGAGCCGGTACGCCCACTCGAGCCCGGTGCGCTGGAAGAACGCCGGCGCGCGCACCACGTTCCCCGCGTACACGTCGAGCGAGCCCCCGATCCCGATCCCGACGCCGCATCCCGTCGCGGCAAGATGACGCGCCAGCCATAGCTCCTGCTTCGGAAAGCCGAGCCCGGCGAGCAGCACGTTCGCGCCGCTCGCGCGGATCGCGGCGGCGACCGCGTCGCTCTCGTCCTCGCGAAAATACCCGTCATGCGCGCCCGCGACGATCGCGCCGGGATACGTGCGGCGCAGCGCGTCCGCGGCACGCTGCGCCGTGTCGCCCGCACCGCCGAGGAGATACAGACGGACGTCGCCCTGCGAGGCGGAACGCGCGGCGAGATCGCCGACGAGCTCGACGCCGGTCACGCGCTCGCGCAGCGGCCCGCGGCGCAAGCGCGATGCGAGCAGCAGGCCGATCGTGTCGCAGGTGACGATCGCGGCGTGGTTGACGACATCGCGGAACGCCGCGTTGCGCCGCGCCTCCATCACCATCTCGACGCCGAGCGTCACGACGACCGCCGCGCCGCCCGCGTTCGCGAGCGACGCGATCCGCGAGACGGCCTCCGCGCGACCGATCGCGTCGACGCGACAGCTCAGAACCCCGATCGATTCCACTACGGACGATACGGAGCGATCAGCGGCTCCAGGGTTTTCTTCAGTTCCTCGGGCATCGCGCCGAGCGGCGAGCGGCATGCACCGACCTTGAAGCCGTACGTCCCCATCGCCCACTTCACCGGGATCGGGTTCGTCGTAGTGAACAGCGCGGAGATCAGCGCCGAGAGATCGCGGTGAATGCGCGCCGCCGTGTCGACGTCGCCGCCGTCGAACGCGTCCGCCATCGCGCGCAGCTCGCGCGAGACGAGATGCCCCGCGACCGAGATGACTCCGTATCCGCCGATCGCGAGCGAGGGCAGGAAGATGTAGTCGTCGCCGGCCCAGAACGTCACGTCCTCGCGCGCACGGTCGCGGATGATCGCGGTGAACTGGTTGACGTCGCCGGTGGACTCTTTGATCCCGGCGACGTTCGCGTGGCGGCGGCACAGCTCGGCGAACGTCGCCGGCTGCATGTTCGCCGCGGTGCGGCCGGGGATGTTGTAGATGATCGACGGCAGCTTCGTCGCCTCGAGGATCGCACCGAAGTGCGTGAGCATCCCGTCTTGCGTCGGCTTGACGTACGCCGGCACGGTCAGCAGCGCCGCGTCGACGCCGCACTGCTCGGCGGCCTTCGTCAGCTCGATCGAGTGGCGGGTGTTGTTGCCGCCGGTCCCCGCTACGACGACGCCACGGTCGCCCAGCGCCTTCTTGATCTCGCGGAAGAGCGTCAGCTTCTCGTCGGTCTCGAGCGCGTTCCCTTCGCCGGTCGAGCCCGCCACGACGACGCCGTCGTTGCCGCGCTCGACCAGAAACTCGGCGACGCGCACGGCCTCGCGGACGTCGAGCGCGCCGTCGTCGCCGAACGGCGTGATCATCGCGGTCAGGACGCGGCCGAGGCTCTTCATCGCGCGACCGCTCCGCGCCCGAGCCCGAACGCGTCGTGCAGCGACTGCTCCGCCGTCGGCGCCTGGTCGGCGGGGACGAGGATCGAGATGGTGATGTTCGAGTCGGTCGAGTGGATGATCTCGGCGCCCGCGTCGGTCACGGCCTTCACCACGCGGTACATGACGCCGGACGTGCCCCGCATCCCTGCGCCGACGACCGAGATCTTCGCGCAGTGCGGCCGCATCCGCAGCGCCAGGTTGAGGTCGGCGAGCGCCGGGCGGACCGCGTCGGCGTGCTCGTCGTCGACGATGAAGAAGACGCCGGCGTCGTTGACGTTCACCATGTCGATCGAGATGCCGCGCTCGGCGACGCGCGCGAGGACGTCGCGGTCGACGTCGGAGCGCTCGATGTCCTCGGTGAGCCCTTGGATGATGCGGCAGAACGTCACGTCGCGGATCACGGTCAGGCCGGTGACCGGGTGATCGGGATCGATCGGCGCGTCGTCGTCGATCGCGGTGCCGACATTGCTGCGCAGGCCTTTCACGACGTACGGTGTGCGGGTCGCGTGCGCGAGCTCCGCGGCCTTGTGGTGCATCACCTTCGCGCCGTTCCCGGCGAGCTCGACCATCTCGGCCTGCGTCACGCGCTCGAGCGGGTGCGCGCCCGCAACGCGACGCGGGTCGGCGGTCATCACGCCCGAGACGTCGGTGTAGATCTCGACGGACTCGGCGCCGAGCGCGTCGCCGAGCGCGACCGCGGTGAGATCGCTGCCGCCGCGGCCGAGCGTCGTCGTCGCGTGATCGCGCGTGCCGCCTTGGAAGCCGGTGACGACGGGGACGATCTTCTGCTCGAGCAGCGCACGAACGGGCGCGGGATCGACGTCGACGATCTCGGCGTCCCCGTACTCGTCGTCGGTGGTGATCCCGGCTTGCAGGCCGGTCATCGCCTGTGCCGGGACGCCGAGCGAGGTCAGCAGCTCGGCGAAGACCGCGCACGCGATCGCCTCGCCGCACGCGAGCAGCAGATCGCGGTTCGGCCCGCTGCGCGCCGGCCCGAGCATCCCCGCGAGCGAATCGGTCGCGTACGGATCCGGCGCGCGCCCGATCGCCGAGCACACGACGACCGGCGAATCCCCGCGCCGCAGCACGTCGAGCACGCGCGACGCAGCGATCTCGCGCAGTTGCTCCGTCGCAAGCGACGACCCCCCGAACTTCTGCACGACGACGCTCATGTCGGCGCGACCTCGTTTGGCGCACCCTTCGACAAGCTCAGGGTGACATCGGGGCGTGCCGCGGTGTTCGAATCGGGCCTTGCGCTCATCGCATCGTGCGCCGCCACCGTGTCACCCTGAGCCTGTCGAAGGGTGAGCCCCGGCCACCGGTGCTGCCCAATCAGCAGCTCCAGGATCTGCACGCCGTTCGTCGCCGCGCCCTTGCGCAGCTGGTCACCGACCACCCACATCTGGAACCTCGTTCCGGTCGAATCGTCCCATTCCGGACGGACGCGCGCGACGTGGACGAGGTCGGTGTCCTCGACGTCGCGCGGCGTGACGATGCCGCGCTCGTGCAGCACCACGCCGGGCGCATCGCGCAGCGCGTCGTGCAGCGCCGCGACCGTCGTGGGCGCCGCGGTCTCGAAGAACACGGCCTCGCTGTGCGCGCGCATCACCGGGACGCGCACCGTCGTCGCCGCAATGTGCAGATCGGGGCGGCCGAGCATCTTGCGCGTCTCCGCGGCGACCTTCTTCTCTTCTCCGGTGTCGCCGTCGCCGTCGTAGCCGCCGACCTGCGGGACCACGTTGCGGAAGATCGGCGCCGCGAACGTCCCGTCCGGCGACTCGCCCCGCTCCTCGCGCGCGAGCGCCTCGAGCCCCGCACGCCCGGCGCCGCTCACGGCCTGGTACGTCGCCACCCGCACCGAGCGCAATCCGACGGCCCGCTCGATCGGCGCGAGCGCGACGGTCAGCACGATCGCCGTGCAGTTCGCGACCGGGAAGATGCGGTGATCCGGCCGCACCGCGTCCGGGTTCACCTCGGGGATCACCAGCGGGACGTCCGGCGCCAGCCGGAACGTCGCCGAGTTGTCGATCACCACCGCGCCCGCGTCGACCAGCGCGCCGGCGAGCTCCGCGCTGGCGTCGTCGCTCGACGCGAAGAACGCGACGTCCGGCTCGTCCGCGACGAGCCGCTCGCGCTGCGCTGCGGCGACGGGTACGTTCTGGCCGCGGAACCGCACGCCGTCGGCACGGTCGCGCGACGCATACGCCAGCAGCGTGCCGACCGGAACGTCCCGCTCCTCCAGCACACGCAGGATCATCCCGCCGACGACGCCGGTCGCACCGATCACGGCGACTCTCATCGCGGCGTCACCGCGTTCACCGCGACCCTTCCGGCCGTTCCGTTCTCGGTCATCATCCGGTCGATCAGCGCGTCGAGCCCGATCACCAATCCGCGCTGAGAGCGGACGACGCGAACCGCCGCGACGATCCCCGGGCCGAACGACTCGCGCGAGAGCGAGTCATGGCGGATCGTGAGCGTCTCGCCGAGGCCGCCGAAGATCACTTCCTGGTGCGCGACCAGTCCCGGCAGCCGGACGCTGTGGATCGCCGGCTCCGGCGCGCCGGCGTCGCGCATTCGACGGGCGGTCAGCTTCGCCGTGCCGCTCGGCGCATCGCGTTTGGCATCGTGGTGCAGCTCGATGATCTCCGCGCGCGGGAGCACGCGCGCCGCTTGCGCGGCGAAGCGCATCATCAGCACCGCGCCGAACGAAAAGTTGGGCACCCACATCCCCGGGACGCCACTCACCTCGCACGCCTCCGACAGCGCCGAAAGCTGGGCTTCGCTCCAGCCGCTCGACCCGATCACCGGCGAGACGCCGGCCACGACCGCGGCCCGGGCGACCTCGACCGTCACCGGCTGCACCGTGCAGTCGACCACGACGTCGATCCCACGCGCGAAGAACCCGCCGAGATCGCCGTCGATCGGCACATCGCCAGCGGTGCTCGCGATGTGATCGGAGAGCCGCCCGCCCGCGGGCGCGCGCGCGAAGGCCGCCGACAACCTCAGGTCGTCAGCGGCCTCGATCGCGGTACAGGCGACGCGCCCCAGTCTCCCGAGCGCGCCGGCAACCCCGACGCGCAGCATACGCGAAGGGCCTAGACCTTCTCCAGCGGGGCGTATTTCAGCATGACCATCTTCTGCCCGACGTTCGGGAAGTTGATCGTCAGCAAGCCGTCGCCGCCTGCTCCGACGGTGTTGACGACGGTCCCCTCGCCCCACTTCGGATGGCGTACCTTGTCGCCCGGGTTCAGGTCCATGCCGACGCCCGCGCCGGCGTTCTCGTGGATCGAGACCTCGCGCCAGCGCCCGCCGCCCGGACGCGGGCCGATCCCGATCCCGCCGATCGGCTCGACCGACGGCATCTCCTCGATGAAGCGCGACTTCGGGTGCGAGAAGGTGTTCCCGAACAGCGTCCGCCGCGCCGCGTACGAGAGGTACAGCCGGTCCATCGCGCGCGTCACGCCGACGTACGCCAGCCGGCGCTCTTCCTCGAGCTCCGTCATGTCGGTGAGCGCGCGCGTGTGCGGGAAGACGCCCTCCTCGAGCCCCGTGAGGAACACGATCGGGAACTCGAGCCCCTTCGCCGCGTGCATCGTCATCAGCGTCACGAACGACGACTCGGGGTCGAGCGTGTCGATGTCGCTGATCAGCGCGATCTGCGAGAGGAAGTCGTCGATCGTCGAGCCGGTTTCGGGGTTGTTCTCGAACTCGCGCGCGACACCGATCAGCTCTTGCAGGTTCTCGATCCGCGCGCGGCCGTCCGGGGTCTCGTCGGCCTGCAGCTCGCGCAGGTAACCCGACTCTTCCATCACCGCGACGAGCAGGTCGCTGACGCTGAACGACTGCGCCTTCTCGCGCAGGTCGTTGATCAGCTCGGCGAAGCGCTCCAGCTCGCGCTGCTTCTTCGGCACCGCGCGCTTGAGCAGGTTCGAGTCGAACACCGCCTGGCCGACCGAGACGCCGGCCTGGTTCGCCGCTTCCAGCAGCGACGCCAGCGTCTGCTGCCCGATGCTGCGCCGCGGCACGTTGACGATGCGGCGGAAGGCGACGGCGTCGGACGGGTTCACGATGTAGCGGAGGTAGGACAGCATGTCCTTGACCTCGGTGCGCGCGTAGAACCCGACCCCGCCGACGACCCGGTAGGGGATCCCCTCGGCGAGGAAGCCCTCTTCGAAATAACGCGACTGCGCGTTGGTGCGGTACAGGACGAGGAAGTCGCGGTACGCGGCGCCTTCGCGCACGTGCTCCTTGACCTTCTCCATCACGTAGCGCACCTCGGCGCGCTCGGACTCGGCCTGGAACGCCGTGATCTTCTCGCCTTCGGAGCGCTGCGTGAACAGCTTCTTCGGATGGCGGCCGGCGTTGTTCGCGACCAGCTCGTTCGCGGCCGAGAGGATCGTCTGCGTGCTGCGGTAGTTCTCCTCGAGCTTGAAGACCTTCGCGCCCGGGAAGTCTTCCTCGAAGCGCAGGATCATGCGGTAGTCGCTGCCGCGCCACGAGTAGATCGACTGGTCGTCGTCACCGACGACCGTGATGTTGCCGTGCTCCTTCGCGAGCGTCGCGACGAGCCGGTACTGCGCGTAGTTGACGTCCTGGTACTCGTCGACCAGGATGTACTTGAACTTGCTCTGGTAGCGGGTGCGCGCGTCCTCGTCCTCGTCGAGCAGCTTGATCGCACGGGCGATCAGGTCGTCGAAGTCGAGCCCGTTCGACTCGGCGAGGCGCCGGTCGTACTCGCGGTAGACGTTGGCGTAGCGCTCCCCGGCGAACGAGGGGTTCTTCTCCTCGTACTGGTCGGGGGACCAGAGATTGTTCTTCGCCTTCGAGATCTCGGCGAGCGCGGCGCCCGGGGCGATCTGCCGCTCGTCGTAGTCGAGGTCGGCGATGACGTCGCGGACGATCGCGCGCTGGTCCGCGTCGTCCATGATGGCGAAGTTCGCGGCGATCCCGATCTTCTTGCCGTCGCGGCGGAGCATCCGGACGCACATGCTGTGGAAGGTCCCGACCCAGAGGTCGCGAGCCGGCGCGCCGACCATCCGCTCGAGCCGCGACTTCATCTCACCGGCGGCCTTGTTGGTGAAGGTGACGGCCAGGATACGGTCGGGGAAGACCTTCTTCTTTTCGAGGAGGTACGCGATCCGGTGCGTCAGTACTCGGGTCTTGCCGGACCCGGCGCCCGCGAAGATCAGCACGGGCCCATCAGTATGCTCGACGGCCGCGCGCTGGACATCATTGAGGAGTTCGGTCTGCGCCAGCATCATGTGAATGTTCGCCGCCAACAGTTGTTTGGCCTAGTGGACACATGTCGCAACGCCGGTAGGGCCCTTGGTCGCGGCGAAACGCCCGTCTGCTCAGGCAAGGAGAGGCTATCGCCGTGAACCGATGCTGACGACGTCTCAGCGCGCGACGCTTGCGGTCATCGCCGAGACCTTCGCGCCCGCGGACGCCGACGCGGCTGCGACCGCGGAGCTGGTCGCGGCGGCGTTGGAACGCCTCGCGCAGCACCGCCGAGCGAAGCTCGCGCTGGTGCTGAACCTGCTGGCGAGTCCGCTCGCGGGGCTGCTGCTGGCCGGGCGGCCGCGCGGATTCCGGCGCTTGGATCGCGCGCGGCGCGAGCGCGCGCTGCTGCGGCTCGCGCGGATCCCGGCACTGAAGCCTGCGTTCGACGCGCTCTCGCGGCTCTCGCTGTTCGCCGCCTATTCGGCCGCGGACGAGAACGGCCGGAGCGCGGTGTGGGCGCGGATCGGCTACCCGGGTCCGCGCTCGGACGTCCCGTCTCGGCCGGAAAGGCTGCCGGTTGCGCCGGATCGGGAGGTATCCGACAATGGTCGCATCTCGGCGGACGCGGTTGTCGTCGGGTCGGGCGCCGGCGGCGGCGTCGCGGCGGCGCTGCTGGCGCAGGCGGGGCTGCGGGTCGTCGTGCTGGAGGCCGGTCCGCCGTTCGAGCCGGTCGCGGCGCGGCAACGCGAGGCGGAGTCATTCGGGGAGCTGTATCTCGAAGCGGGGCTCTGCTCGACTGAGGATTTGTCGGTCTCGATCCTGGCCGGAGCGTGCGTCGGCGGCGGCACGGCGGTGAACTGGTCGACCTCGCTGCGGCTGCCGTCGTCGACGGCCGCGGAATGGTCGCGGCTGCTCGACCGGCCCGCGCTCGCCGCGGAGCTCGCCGACGCGTACGACGCGGTCGAAGCACGCCTCGGCGTGACGGTTTCGGCGAAGCACAACCGCAACAACGCCGTGATCGCCGACGGCTGCGCGAAGCTCGGCTGGGACGCGCGGCCGATCCCGCGCAACGCCGACTGCAACGACGAGCGCTGCGGGTACTGCGGCCTCGGCTGTGCCTACGGCAATAAACGCTCGACCGCGGCGACGTACCTGCGCGACGCCGTCGCGGCCGGCGCGCACGTGTATGCGAACACCCGGGTGACACGCGTGCGCATCGAGCGGGAACGCGGGCGCGCGGCGGAGCAGGGCAGCGACGTTGGCCCGAACGACGCCGCGTCGGGACATGCGCATGGCGAGCGCCGTCGCGAAGCCGCGGCGCGCGTCGCGCGAGGCGTCGATGCGGTCACCGCGGACGGCCGTGCGCTCGTGGTCGATGCGCCGATCGTCGTCCTCGCCGCGGGGACGCTGCGGACGCCGGGCTTGCTCGCGCGCAGCGGCGTCACCTCGCCGCATCTCGGGAAGCATCTGCATCTGCATCCGGTCAGCGCGATCTCCGCGCAGTTCAGCGAGCCGGTCGAGCCGTGGCACGGCGTGATGCAGTCGGCGCTGTGCGACCGGCTCGCCGAGCTGGATCCGGCGACGAGCGCCGGGCGCGGCGCGTACGGCGTCGTCATCGAGGCGGCGCCGTCGCATCCGGGGATCATGGCAAGCGCGCAGCCGTGGACCGGGCGCGAGGCGCACGCGGAGCGCATGAGCACGGCGCGCTACCGGGGGACGCTCATCGCGCTCACGCGCGACCGCGGCGAAGGGAGCGTCGGCCTCGACGAGCGCGCGGAGGTCACCTACGCGCTCGACCGTTACGACGCGAACCACCTCACCGAAGGGCTCATCGCGGCGGCACGCATCGCGTTCGCCGCCGGCGCGACGTCGGTCTCGACGCTGCACGCCGAACCGCTGGAGCTCATGGCCGCGGAAGCGACTCCGGCTGGCCTGGACGCGTTCGCGCGCGAGCTGCGCCGCCGCACCGAACGCCGCCAACCGCTGCAGCTCTTCTCCGCACATCAGATGGGCACGGCGCGCATGGGCGCTCACGAGGGCGCGGCCGCCGGCACCGGCGAGGGCGCGCCGCAGGGTGGCGTGATCGATCCCGAGGGGCGCGTCTACGGGTTCGAGGGGTTGTACGTCGCCGACGCGTCCGCGTTCCCGAGCGCGAGCGGCGTGAACCCGATGCTCACGATCATGGCGCTCGCGCACCGCACGGCGCGCGCACTCATCGCGCGACGCGGAGCTTCGGCGCCGACCGCTTCGCCAGCGCGATCGCGCTCATGAGGTAGCAGATCGTCGACTCGGCGCCCATGTTCGGGTTCACGCCGCCGTCGTCGATCCCGTCGCGGCAACCGGTCTCCGTCGCGACCGCGAGCCCGTACGAGTTCCGCCCGAAATACCACGCGTGCGCAGCCTCCGCCGCCGTGATCCAAAACGGATCGCCGGTCGCGTCGAGCGCCGCAAGCACGGCATCGACGAGCGCCGCCGCTTCCAGCGGCTGCTGACCGTTGCGCGACTTCACGCCGCCGCGCGGATACCAGCCGTCGTTCCCGACCGGCACGAACACCGGCCCTCCGGACGCCGGCTCGGCGGCATCTTCCAGAACGACGCCGCAGTAGAACCTCAGCATCGCGAGGCCGATCTCCGTATACCGCTCGTTGCGCAGCGCGGCACCGCCGCGGATGAGGGCTTCGCACAAGCGCGCGTTGTCGTAGGTGAGCTCGTCCTCGCACCACTGCCACGCTTCGTCAGCGTGCGCGTCGAACTCGCCGGCGATCGCGCCGAGCGATTCATCGAGCACCGCGCGTAGCGAGAGCTCGTCCTCCGGCTGCGCGGCGAGCGCGTGCGCGAGGCCGAGCGCCGCGTACGCGCGCGAGCGGACGTACGTCATCCGCCGCACCGCGTCCAGCGCGCACCGCCGCATGAGGCCCGCGACGGTGCGCCAGCTCTCGCGCGGCGCATGGCGCTCCGCGTAGCCGAGCCCCCAGATCGCCCGCCCGACGGCGTCCTGCGTACCGTAGCGGTCTTGCCAGCGGCGGTCGTAGCCCATGAAGTTGTGGAACCACCCGTCGGGCTGCTGCGCGTCGTGCAGATACGCGAGATACGTCGTGACGAGCCGCGCGCCGTCGGCTTCGTTGCCGCGCCGGCTCGCGACGCCGCACGCGACGATCAGCGCGCGCCCCGCGTCGTCGGTGCAGTAGCCGCACGAGCGATTCGGGACGTCGATCACCGCGTGCTGCAGGATGCCGACGTCATCCGTCATCGCGAGGAGATGATCGAGCGGCGGCCAGCGGTACGGGCGCATCGCGGCTGCTTTCGAAGCCCGCCCGCTATGCGGAGGTCGCGAGCTGCGCCGGAAGCGCCGGCGTGACGAGCGCCGTGAAGAGCTCGCCGTAGTCGTGCGCGACGTTCGGCCAGGTCATGCGGCGGCCGTACTTGTAGGCGCGCCGCTGCGTCGACTCGCGGAGCGCCGGATCGTCGAGCAACGCGACGAGCGTCGTCGCGATCGCCGAGGCGTCGCGGAACGGCACCGTGAAACCGCGGCCGTTCGCGAGCAGCTCCTGCGCGTAGAGATACGGCGTCGAGACGATCGCCTTCCCGCAGCCGACGGCGTACGCCAGCGTTCCGCTCACGATCTGCACCGGGTTGAGGTACGGCGTGAGGTAGACGTCGGTCGCGGCGAGATACTCGATCAGCTCGTCGAACTCCAGGTACTTGTCGACGAGCTTCACGTTGTCGGCGAGCCCGTTCTCCGCGATGCTCGCCTCGAGCTCGCGGCGGTACGACTCGCCTTCGTTGCGGCGGATCACCGGATGCGTCTGCCCGAGGATGAGATAGAGCGCTTCCGGGTGCGAGCGCACGACGGCGCCCATCGCCTCGATCGCGTACTCCAGACCCTTGCCGCGGTTGATCAGACCGAACGTCGAGATCGTCGTGCGGTCGCCGAAGCCCAGCTTTCGCTTCGCTTCGAGGGTGTCGACGAGCGGAACGTCGGGGACGCCGTGCGGGATGACGCGGATCTTCGCGGGATCGACGCCGTAGCGCGCGATCAGGATGTCGCGGCCCGTCTCGGAGAGGACGACGATCGCGCTCGACGTCGCGCAGAGCGCGCGCGCGACGCGCTGGTGCTGCGGCGAAGGATCGGGGAGCACCGTGTGCAGCGAGGTGACGACCGGCTTGCGGATCCCCGCGACCAGCTCGACGACCCACTCGCCGTCGTCGCCGCCGAAGAGCCCGTACTCGTGCTGGATGTTCAGCACGTCGCACGGATACGCGTTGACGAAATCGGCGACGCGGCGGTACGAGTCGCGGTCCTGCTGCACGAGCCGCGCGACCACGCGATCGGGATACGCGCGGTTCTCGCCGCCCGGCTCGTCGATCGCGACGACGCCGCTGTGGGCATCGTAGGCCGCGTCGAAGCTGTCCACCACGTCCTTCATGAAGGTCGCGATCCCGCACTCGCGTGGCGGAAACGTACCGAGAAACAGCATGCGTGGCGCTTGGGCAGTCAACGTCGTCCCCTTGTGGCGGCCGGCTCCCGCATGGGGGCCGGGCGAATGACGAGCCGGGAGATGAGGTCTTCCGAAACGCCTCGCCCCTGCTACAATCGCTCGCTTGGAACGATGGATTCGTACCCGCTACATGACGAGGCGTAACCGAGAGCCCGTCCGCTTGTCTTACCGCTCGGCAGCGACGCGTGCGTTCTCCTCGACCTGCGCGCCGGGCGGGATCCGCGCGTCGTGTCCGATCACGGCGCCGTGTCCGACGCGCGCGCCGGCGCCGATGTGCGCGCGGCTCGCGACGATAGCCCAGTCGACGACCGCGTCGCGCTCGACGGCGACGCCGTCCCAGAGCAGCGAGTCGGCGACGGTCGCGCCCCGCTCGATGCGGCAGCCGTCGCCGAGCACGGCGTACGGACCGACGACCGCGTCCGGCGCGACGCGGCAGTCCCGGCCGATGAAGACGGGCGGGCGGACGGCTGAGGCGGGGATCGTCTCGCGGCCGGGGCCGTCGATCTCGGGGGTGAGCCCGAGCGGCATGACGCCGTCGAAGATGTGCCGGTGGGCGTCGAGGTACGCCTCGGGCTTGCCGAGGTCGATCCAATAGTCGGCCGTCGTGTAGGCGTAGAGCGGGCGACCGCCCGAGGCGATCAGCGCGGGGAACGTCTCGCGCTCGATCGACACCGGCCGCCCGGCGGGGATGGCGTCGAGGACGGCGCGCTCGAGGAGATAGGTGCCGGCGTTGATCTCGTCGGTCGGCGCTTCATCCCGCGGCGGCTTCTCCACGAACGCCTCGACGCGGCCGTCGGCGTCGTGGACGACGCAGCCGAACGCGCTCGGGTCCTCGACGCGGATGAGATGGATCGTGCCGATCCCGCCCTTGCGGCGGTGGTAGTCCATCATCGCGCGCAAGTCGAGCGAGGTCAGGACGTCGCCGTTCAGCACGAAGAACGGCCCGTCGATGAACTGCTCGACGTTCTTGAGCGCGCCGGCGGTCCCGAGCGGGGTCTCCTCGATGACGTAGCGCAGGCGGAGCCCGAGCGCGGAGCCGTCGCCGAAGTACGAGGTGATCGCTTCGGGGAGGTAGCCGGCCGGCAGGATCACGTCGTCGATCCCCGCTTCCTTGAGGCGCCGCAGCGTGCGCTCGAGGAACGGCATGTTCATGACGGGGACCATGGGCTTCGGGGTCTCGAGGGTGAGCGGCCTCAGCCGCGTCCCCTCGCCGCCGACGAGGACGACTGCCTGCACGGGACTCTCAGTATCGTCCGCCACCCGAACGAAGCCTGCCGACCCGAGCACGAAAACCAGTGTGCCGGTATGCTGGCACGCTTGGCGAGTAAGCTGCCCGCATGCGGGTGAGATACGATTGGGCCGCGGTCCAGCGGTTCTACGATGAGGGACACGGACGCGACGAATGTGCGGCGGAGTTCGGGTTCTCGCGGATCTCCTGGTACAAGGCGATCCGGCGCGGCAAACTGGACGCCTACCTCGAACGGCAAAAGCCGGTAGACTGGCCGGCGGTGCAGCGCTTCTATGACGAAGGGCACTCGTACCGCGAATGCAAGGACCGGTTCGGATTCGCCGCCGCCTCGTGGTCAAAGGCCGTCCGGCGCGGAGCGCTCGTGAGCCGGCCGCGGCAACCACCGCTCGACGTGATCTTGAAAAAGAGCCGGAGTCGCTGTACCATAAAGCGTCGTTTGCTCATGGCGGGCAAGCTCGCGAATCGCTGCGACTTTTGTGGTCTCAGCGAGTGGAGGGGGCAACCGCTGGCGATCCAAATCGACCATATCAACGGCATTCGGGACGATCACCGGCTCGCAAACCTCCGGATGCTCTGCCCGAACTGCCATAGCCAAACCGAGACCTACGGAGCTCGAAACAAGAAACAACAAGCGGCTAGTTGAGAACCATTCCCGGGTCGTCTAATGGTAAGACGGCAGCCTCTGGAGTTGCTTATCGAGGTTCGAGTCCTTGCCCGGGAGCACAACTTAAGCGGCCCTATCGTCTAGAGGCCTAGGACGCCGCCCTCTCACGGCGGTAACACGGGTTCGAATCCCGTTGGGGCTACATGAAGAACCGCGTGATCACGCGGTTCTTCCTTATTCCAGATCGCTACCGCAGCTCGGCGGTCACCGCGAGTACGTCGGCGCGTCCCTCGACGTAGTTCTTGCCGAGATTGGCCAAGATTTCGCGAAAATTCTCACCGAGGGCTGTGCGCAGTATGCGCATGCCGCGCGGCGGCGATTGGTTCGCTGACGCCGCCGCTGCGGTGCTCTTGACCCACGCGAGCGCGGCGGGTGTGTCGATCGTCCACGATGTGATCGTGAATCCCGCCTCCTCCAGCGCCGCTCGTGTCTCGTCGGGTCTGAGCACCGTGCTGACGGCAGCGTCGCTGCCCCACGGCGTCGGATAGATCAGCTCCCCGTCCCGGCGGACCACGTCGTATGTTGCGAAGCGGCCTCTGGGCTTCAGCACGCGCCGCACTTCGCGATACAGATCGGCGCGGTCGCGAACGTTCATTGCGACGTGTTGCATCCAGACGAGGTCGAACGAAGCATCGTCCTACGGAAGGCCTCGAGCAGCTGTGGACTGCCATACTGCGGCGTCGTGAGGCCGGCTTGGAAGTCGGCAACGAGCTGCGCAAGCGCAGCGGGCTGCTCGTTCGTCGTCAAGTGTCCGCCGGGTAGCCGGACCGTGCGCAGTCCCTGCGCACCCAAGCGCTCTTGCGCGAGTACGACCTGCCGCTTCTCGAACGGATCTTCGTCGCTGCCCCCCACGACAAAGGGAAACCGATCACGGTACGCCGCAAAGAGGCGCGCGAAGTCGAGCCGGTCGCCTTGCGCTTTGTGATCGGCCACGAAGCCGGCGGCCGCCGCCAGATAGAAAAGCCCGTCGTGCCGATCCATCGCGTCGTACACGGCGCGGACCTCGGCATCCGATACGCGATAGCTCTTGGACCACATGACCCCGGCCAACATCTTGAACATCCGAAACGAGCGGCCCAGACCGCGTCGCGCCCTATCAGGGAGGCGGCGCAAGACCGGCGTGGTGTACCACGGGTGCGAGTGGCCGTCCGTGAAGAGGCCTCCGTTGAAGATGAAAACGCCGCGTATCGCGGGTCCACCTTCGGGAAGTCCCCGTTCCGCGCGCTCCAACCGGCGCTGCAGATGTTCGAGCACGACGAGCGATGAGAAGTCGAAAGCCACCAGCGTCGTTGACGCGACGCCGAAGTGGCGCCACAGCTCCTCTACGAGATCGGTGCGCTCCGCCGTGGAGTAGCGGTAGTTCTTCGGCTTGTCGGAGTCGCCCATGCCGAGGTACTCGACGAAGAGCTTCGGCATCGTCTGCGAATCGGGAAGATGCGGCAGAACGTTCGACCAGCCGATCGACCCGTCGGGATATCCGGGCATGAAGGTCACCGCGTGGGTGAGGTCGCCTTCGTGCCGCACGAACCCGCGGGCAGTTGACGGCGTGCGCGCGTCGGAGCTGCGAATCGCGACGTCGACGCGTTCGCCGCCCGCAAACCACGCCTCCACCGGCGACTGGACTGTCGTTGCGTGGACCATGTGCGCACCTACGCTGCTTGCGCCGCGAACACGGTCTTCACGGTCGGGCGCCGCAGCAAGAGCCCGAACACCATCATGTGCGTCACGAAGAGCAGCGGTACGAAGACCGTCACGATGAAGTATGGTGCGCCCAGCTCCCCGGCAGTAACACCCGCGCGATTGGCCTGATAGAAGGCGTTCAGCAAATCCACCGTGCCCCAAAGGTTGAAGACCCACGTTACAGCGACGCCGATCGTTCGATACCTGAGCGTCGCGAGCGCCAGCAGCGCGAGGACGGCTGCCCCGAGATCGCCGAAGGCCGCGGCCTTGGCGAAGGCGGCCGGCAGACCCGCCCCAACCACCCCGGGGATGAGAAAAGCCAAACCTTCGAAACGGAAGGTATGGAGCGTGAGCACGGCGCTGAGCGCGTCCTCGCGCCTTTGCCGGAGCAGGGCCGGCCAGACGTAACGCCCAGCCACGAGGCCCCAGGCTACAAAACTGAGAGCGATGCTGATCCCGAAGGCGGCTTGCGGTACCATGTGCGTCTCCTCGTAGCGGACCACTTCATACAGCGGCCTTTTCGATGTAGTTGTACCTGCAACAATACCGGCCGGCTCGGGCTGGAGTTGCACCGCACCGAAAATAATTGTATGCTCAAGTAAATGCTCTACGACCCACTCGCATGTGCCTGTTTGAACCTCCGCGCCGCGTCCCGCCGCGTCAGCCGGCGGTTCGACCACACCATGGCTCCGGCCGGTCTCGTGGGGTCTCAGTACTCGATGCTGAACTTCATCGCCGCGAAACCGGCCTGCGGCGTCGGCGAGCTGGCGGATTGGCTCGACATGGACGTCTCCACCGTAACTCGTAACCTCCGACCGCTACAAAAAGACGGACACATCACCATTCGCTCGAGCGTGAGCGACCGGCGCCGGCGCGAGGTCCGGCTCACCGCGAGCGGTCGTCGTGCGCTCGACAGAGCGCGCCCGCTTTGGGAAGAGGCGCAGAGCGCAGTGATCGAAGAGCTCGGCGAGCGCCGCTGGCAGAATCTGCTCACCCTGCTGAAGGCGATCGCGTAAAGCCGCACCGGAACGCCGCCCAGCCCAGCACAAAATAGCGCACGGAGGACTGAGATACTGAAGGCCATTGTCCATCGTCGCCTCGTGATTCTCGGCGCGTTGGTGCTTCTGTGCGGCGCCCCGCCGGCTGCCGCGGACAGCGCGCCGTCGGCCGGCGGGTACTGGGAGGGCGCACTCGTGCGGTCCGGCCGATCGCTTCCCGTCGCGGTCGATCTGCACGGCACGGCTGGAGGCCGGTACACCGGCTCCTTCACCGCGCAAACGCAAGCGGTGATGGAATATCCCCTCGATAGCGTGACGGTGGCCGGGCCGCGCGTCGCCATGGTCATCGGGGGCGGCGATCTGCGGCTGGACGGAATCCGCGACGGCGCCACGATCCGTGGGCGTCTCAGCGGTGATGAGGGCAGCGGCACGTTTGCGCTGCACCGCGTAGCCGCACCGGTGCTGCCGTACGAGACGCAGGAGGTCGCTTTCACGAATCACGGCGTCACGCTGCGCGGAACGCTGTGCCTTCCTCACGGCAGCCGGTCGCATCCGGCCGTCGTACTCCTTCATGGTTCGGGTCCGCAGACTCGATGGGGCACGAACCGGTTCATCGCGGACCGTCTCGCGCGCGCCGGCATCGCCGCGCTCGCGTACGACAAGCGCGGCAGCGGTGACTCCACCGGCGATTGGCGCACGGTGGGGTACGACGCGCTCGCCGACGATGCGATCGCCGGGATGGAGCTCCTTGCGAAACGCCATGACATAGACCGGGCGCGCATCGGCATCTGGGGTCATAGCCAGGGCGCCTTCATTGCGCCGCTCGTCGCGCAGCGGAGCCGTCATGTCGCGTTCATCGTCGCCGCCGACGGTAACGCGAGCACGAATCAGCAGCAAGATCTGCTGCGCGCGCGCAATCAGATCCGGGACAACGGCTGGACCGGCGCGGACGGTGCCGAGGCGTTGGCCGTCTACAAACAGTTCATCGCGGTCGCGAGCGCCGGCGGCGCGGGATACGATGCGCTCGAGCAGCGCCTGCGCCGCGACAAAGAGCGTCCATGGGTGAATTGGATCGGCGTTCCTCCGCGCAGCTCGTGGCTTTATCGGTGGTATCCGCTCGTAGTGCACTACGATTCGCGCGTTTACTGGCGTAAGGTACGTGTCCCGGTACTACTCGTGTACGGTGAACACGACGAGCTCAGCGACGTGCCCGGCAGCATCGCGACGATTCGGCATGTCGTATCGCAAGCCGGCGGCGTGCCCGTTCGATCGATCGTCATCGCCGGCGCGCCCCACAACTTGCACATCGGTCCGGCGAAAGGGCAGCCGTTCTTCTGGCAACACATCGCGGTCGGCTATCCGTCGGATGAGATCCGGTGGATCCGCCGTGTCACGGGCTTGTAGCACCCGAGCAAAGCGTCCAAGCGGCGAAGGAACTCGAACAGCGATCAAGCAACGTCCCGGCCGATGCGCCTCATGCTTCGCCGTCTTACGACCACGTTCGCGATCCTCGTCATGGTCGCCGCACTCACCGTCCCCGCTCGCGCCGACACGTTGAGCGGCACGTACCGGATCGTCACGCGCACCGGGATCCATATGATCCTCACGCTCATCCAGAACGGCAGCTCGTTCAACGGCATGTACGTCGGCGCGAACGGCATCGCCGGCCGAATCACCGGCACGATGACGAACGATCCGACCACGACGGTCTCGTACACCTGGGAAGAGCGGAACGGCGACGCGCTGAACGAGCGGGCCGCGCACGGCTGGGGCACGTTGAAGTTCAACGACGCGGGGAATCAGCTCACCGCGGCGTGGGGTTACGCCGGCCAGCAAAACGCGGTCGGCTTCTGGAACGGCACGCTGCTCAACCCCTGACGGTCGCTGCGGTCAGGCGTGCCCGCGTTCGCTGTCCAGGTGCACCATCTGCGCTTCACCGTACCGCGGACCGGCCGCGCCCTCCGGCGGGACGGCGGCCTCGATACGTGCCAGATCCTCGCGCGTGAGCCGCACGTCGAGCGCGCCGAGGGCTTCGACTAGACGGTAGGTTTTGCGGGCGCCGATTAGCGGCACGATGTCTTCGCCTTGGGCGAGCACCCACGCGATCGCGAGCTGCGCGACGGTGACGCCGCCGCGCTCGTCCGCGATCTCGCGCAGCCGCTCGACGATCGCGAGGTTGCGCTCGAGGTTGTCGCCGGTGAAGCGCGGCAGCACCGTGCGATAACCCTGCTCGCGCTCCGCGACGTCCTTGCTCCAATGCCCGCTGATCAGTCCCCGTGAGAGCACGCCGTACGCGGTGATCCCGATGCCGAGCTCGCGGCACACCGGCAAGATCTCGCGCTCGATGCCGCGCGTGACGACCGCGTACTCGATCTGCAGATCCGCGATCGGGCGCGTCGCGGCGGCGCGGCGGATCGTCTCCGGGCCGACTTCGCTCAGGCCCACGTGCCGGACGTAGCCGGCGTCGATCATCTCGCCGATCGCGCCGACGGTCTCTTCGATCGGGACGGCGGGATCGAGCCGCGCGGGCCGGTAGATGTCGATGTAGTCGACGCCGAGGCGCTTGAGCGTGTACGCGAGCGCCGTCTTCACGGCGGCCGGTCGCGCGTCGTAGCCGAGCCAGGCGTTCGAGGGATCGCGCTGCGCGCCGAACTTCACGCTGATGACGACGCCGTCTCGCGCGCGCCCCTTGAGCGCCTCGCCGATGAGCATCTCGTTGTGGCCCATGCCGTAGAAGTCGCCCGTGTCGATCAAGGTCACGCCGGCCTCGAGCGCCATGTGGATCGTCGCGATGCTGTCCTCGCGGTCGGCGGGTCCGTAGAAATCGGACATCCCCATCGCGCCGAGGCCGAGCGCGGAGACGGTCGGCCCGGTACGGCCGAGCTTGCGGTATTCCATGGAAGCAGTATGCGCTCTCGGGCGCCGAGCTACGCGGCTAGCCGGGTGCCGTTCACCGGCACCCGGTCGCCGCTTCGCGCACTACGCGCCGTCGCCGCTGCGGACGACGTAGAGCGACTGGACGCCTTCGAGCGAGTCCTGATCGGCGGCGACGGTGAACGTCCCGGGGATGCGGACGCCGCGGCGGTTGTCGGTCTTCGCGGGTTGCGCGATCGCGGTGACCGTGGGCGCGGAGACGGTGTTCGGGGTGGCCGGCACGGTCGCGGAGACGACTTGCGCGTGCAGCGCGGCGGCGGCGGCGAGGGTGGTGAGCGTTTCGGTGAGCATGCACTGATGCTACGCCGCGCCGCGTCCGCGATGAAGAAACTCTCAGTTGACATTAGCGCCGCGCGCGACGAGCGCGGCGACGCGTCTCCGACTTTCGTCGTCAACGGCGGGTGAGAGCACCAGCACGTGCTCGGCGTCGTCCGGCAGCGGAAACATCACCCACGTCAGCGTGATGACATCGGAGTCGGACGGGTGCACGTGCGCGATCTGTCCGAACGAGCTGCCGAGATCGCCGGCGTCCCACAAGCGCGCGAACTCCGGACTGTGCGCGCGCATCTCCGCGATCACCGCTTCGAACTCCGGATCGCCGGCTTTCCCGGGATACCGAAAGCGTGCCGCCGCGACGAAGCGCGCCGCGAGCTCGTCCCAGTTGAGGAAGAGACTCCGCCGGTCTTCGTGCAGGAACAGCTTCCGCGCGATGTTCTCGCCCGGCTCCATCCCGAACAGCACGCGCGCGGCCTCGTTCACCGCAACGACGTTGAAGTAGCGGTCCATCACATGCGCGGGGCCGCCGGTGAACGCCTCGAGCACCTGCTGCACGGCGCTGACGGCAACCGTTTCCGGGACGCTCGGCGGCTCGGCGGAATTCGTCGCCCCGCTCAGCCGCAGCAGATACGCCATCTCGGCATCGTCGAGCCGCAGGACGTGCCCGATCGTCTCGACGGTGCGCGCCGAGACGTTCGGCGCGCGCCCGAGCTCGAATTGCCCGTACCAGCCGACGCTGATCTCCGCGAGTTCGGCGACGTCCTCGCGGCGCAGCCCGTGCGCGCGGCGATGGTCCTCGGCGGGGAGACCCACGT
Organism: Candidatus Elarobacter sp.; assembly: GCA_036264835.1. Classification (GTDB taxonomy): domain Bacteria; phylum Vulcanimicrobiota; class Vulcanimicrobiia; order Vulcanimicrobiales; family Vulcanimicrobiaceae; genus Vulcanimicrobium. The sequence goes on along the minus strand of DATAQE010000168.1, from coordinate 21,403 downwards.
CGGCGGGCGAGAGCCGCGCGCGGCGCGAGCGCAGAAAGCGCCGCAGCTCGGCGGCGCGCGCGCCGGTATCGACGTCGGTCTCGAGCCGTTCGCGTTCCGCGTACATCGCCCCTGAGATACCGGGGCGAGCCGAAGCGGTTTCGCACCGGGCCGCCCGTCACTTCAGCGAACGCGTTTCCGGCCGATATCTGTGACGATATGGTGGTGGTGGTGGAGCCGCTCGCCGCGCTCGGTGCCGATGACGCCGAAGCGGCCGTCGCATGGCTGCGGGAGCTGGCGAACAGCCGCGACCTCACCGCTCGGTTCGAGCCGGACTCGCCGGCGGCGGCGCCGCTCGCCGCCATGCTGCACGCGTTCGTCGACGGGCTGCGCGCTGAGATGCTCGATTTCCGCGGGATCGTCGAGGCGGCCGCGGAGGTCGCGGCGGTCAACGCCGATCAGCTCGACGGGATCGTCGCCAACACGGCCGACCAGCGCGCCGACGTGCAGCGGACGGCGTCCGCGGTGGCTGAGATCGACCAAGGGGCCGCCGGTGTCGCCGAGGCGACACAGAGTCTGCGGCTGCTCAGCGGGACGCTCACCGGCGCGGCGGGCGAGTACGACGGCGGGATCGACTCGGTGCTCGCGGGGCTGAGCGCGCTCGTCTCGGCGGTCGAGGAGACGGCCTCGTTCGCCACCGCGATGGAGTCGGGCTCGGCGCAGATCCGCACGTTCCTCGACCAATTGCGGCGGATCGCGCGGCAAGCGCGTCTGCTCGCGATCAACGCGGCGATCGAAGCCGCGCATCTCGGCGATGCGGGCCGCGGCTTCGTGATCGTCGCGGACGAAGTGAAGCAGCTGGCCGAGTCGACGGCGCAGTCGTCGGCCGACGTCGCGGTGATCGACAAGCAGCTCTTCGAGGCGAGCCGCCGCGTCGACGCGGCGATCGGCGAATCGGCCGCGGTCGTGCGCGGGCTCGCCGAGGAGCTGCGGAACGCGCGGCGGCGTTCGGCGGAGACGCGCGCGCAGGTCGCCGAGCTCGACGCCGCGATCGGCGACGTCGCCTCGATCGCGGGGCAGCAGAGCGCGAGCATCTCGTCGATCGCGAGCGGCGTCGAGACCGTCGCGCGCCACGCGCAAGATGTCGCGGACGCCGCGCAGCGCGCCGGGCAGCTGGGAATCGGCGACGCGCTGGAGCGGCTGCAGCACGCCGTCGCGCGCTACCGGCTCGGCAACGCGCGGCAGCGCGGCGAGCGCGAGGAGCACGCGGGCGTCGGCGATCTTCCCGAACCGCTGCGCGACGCCGCGGGTGCGTTGCGCGCGCGCGTCGACGCCGACCAGCGGGAGCTGCTCACGCTGGTCACCGCGATCGCCGTCTCCATCGCGCGCAACAGCTATGAATGGCGCGCCATCGCGGGTTCGCTCGCGTCGTTGCGCGATCAGATTCAGGCAACGTTGATCTCCGTCGACGAGACCGCGTCGGGTGCGACGCTCGCCGCGCAGGCCGCGCAGCGCATGCGCGGTCCGCTCGACGCGGTGCGCGCCGGGTTCGCGGCCTCGGTCGACGAGCTCCAGCGCGCGCTCGACCGCGTCGTCGCCGTGCGCGACGACGTGCGCAACGCCGCCTCGTTCGTCGACGCGACGACCGCGGCCGGCCAGCGCGCGGCCGAGATCCTCGACCTGATCGACACGATCTCGAGCGAGACGACGCTGCTCTCGCTCAACGCCGCGATCGAGGCGGCCCACGCGGGCGCCGCGGGGAGCGGCTTCGGGATCATCGCGGACGAGATCCGCTCGCTCGCGGCGACGACGTCGAACGCGACGCAGGAGATCGGATCGGTCATCGCGCGCGTCGCCGACGCGAGCGGCGCGATGAGCGAGACGACGGAGCGCGCGAGCGAGCAGACCGGGCGCGTTCAGGACGACACCACGCGGATGCAGTCGGCGATCCGCGCGCTGCGCGCGCAGGTCGACCAGACGCTGGACCGCGCCTCGGAAGTCGCCTCGATCGTCGAGCAGCAGCTCGCGGCGCTCGCCGACGTGCGCCGTGCGACCGAGATCGCGGCGCGCCGCGTGGAAAGCGACGCGGGCGCGGCGGCCGACGGCCGGCGGATCGAGCTCGCGATGCTCGGGATGCGCGCGCACGCGCTCGCCGCGCGCCGCCCGCTCGGGACCGTCGCCGAGCGCATCCGCGAGATCGGGCTCGGGCTCGCGGAGAGGATGGACGGCGTCTTCGACGACGCGCTCGCGCGCGGCGCGATCGCGCTGAACGACTGCTTCGACACGCGCTATGTCGAGCTCACCGGCCCGCTGATCGCGCAGCTCGGGCGCCTCTTCGACGTCTCGAAGGTTCCGCCGAGCGGGTTCGATCCGCCGAAGTTCGCGACGCGCTACGACCGCGCGGTCGAGGACGGTTTCAACCGGCTCATCGACGAGCACGTCCCGCTGCACCGCTCGATCAAGGCGATGTTCGCGGTCGATCTCAACGGCTATTGCTTCGGCCACTTCCGCGAGTGCCGGCACGACTGGACCGGCGACTACACGCGCGACTTGAACAACAACCGGATCAAGCGCTTCTTCGAGGACGACCTGAGCCTGCGCTGCTCGCGCGTCGGTCTCGGCGAGGCATCGCTGCCGCTCCCGAAGCGCACGCCGTACGAGCGCTTCCGCGAGCTCCGCTGCGCGCTGCGCCGCGAAGGCGAGCGGCCGTGGGCGATCTTCACCTACGCGCGCGACACCGGGATCGTCTACAACGACCTCTCCGTCGCGCTGTTCGCGCACGACCACCGCGTCGGCACGATCCGCATCATCTACGACGCCGACGTCGTCTGAGCGCCGCATCGTCCCCGCGAAAGCGAACGGGGTGCGCCGCGTGGAACAGGCGTCCATGACCACTTCGGACCGAGACGGACCGGCGCAGGATCGTAGAGTGACCGTCAGCCACGCGCGCGACGCGCGCTGGGACGGCGGACTGCGGGGCTTCTTCACCTACCGCGATCTCGGCGTCGCGACAGCGACCGGAGGCCGCGTCGGTGCCCACGTCATCCGCGCCCGCGGCGAATCGAGCGACCCCGGCGAACCGCACCGCCACGCGCTCGAGTTCCAGCTGGTGTACGTGCTCCGCGGCTGGGTCGACTTCGACTACGCCGGCGCCGGCCGCGTCCGGCTCGAAGCCGGCTCGTCCGTGGTGCAGCCGCCCGGAATCCGCCACGCCGAGCTCGCGCACAGCGCCGATCTCGAAATGCTGGAGATCACGCTCCCCGCGCACTTCGAGACCGAACCCGTCGTGGCGCCGTAGCGCCGCTACGCGACGGCCGGTGAATCATGTCCATGCCGTCCGCTGAGGTCGCGCCCGGCGAGATCGCGTTCACCTTCTGCATCGAAGGGACCGCGATCGAAGCGCAGGCGCTGCTGCTGTGCGAGAGCATCCGGCGCTTCGCGGGGCCGTTCGGGTCCTCGCAGATCGTCGCGGTCAACCCGCGGCCGCACATGCCGGTCGCGCGCGGCACCGAGCGGCGTCTCGCGGAGCTCGGCGCGCGCTACGTCTGCGAACCGCTGAACAACACGGGCAGCGCGTACCTCCCGATCAACCGTATCGTGACGGGCAGCTGGGCGGAGGCGCACTTGGACGAAGAGTACCTCGTACTGCTCGACAGCGACATGCTGTTCGTCGCACCGCCGTCGTTCGCGCGTGCCGGCGCCGGCGTTCGCCCCGTTGACGTCAAAGGCGCGACGACGGCCGGGGAGGACGATCCGCTCGAACCGTACTGGGCCGAGATCTGCTGCATCGCGGGGATCCGGCCGCGCGATCTCCCTTTCCTCACGCCGACGATCGAGCGCGTGCCGGTTCGCGCGAGCTACAACGGCGGATTCTGCGTGGTTCGCCGCTCGCTCGGCATCTTCACCGAGACGCACCGCGTGTTCGAAGTCTCGCGCTCGCGCGATCTGCGCCCGATGCGGAACCGGACCGATACCGTCTATGCGTCGACCGGCTTCGTCGGGTCCGAGGCGAGCACGTGGTGGGGTTCGAGCCAAGCCGCGCTGAGCGCCGCGATCCACGCGCGCACGCGCGACGTGCGCGTCTACGACGATGCGTACAACGTGCCGCTGCACCTCATCGTACCCGACGAAGACGGCCGCCTCAACTGGCCCGAGATCGACCCCGTTCTGCTGCACTACCACTGGCTCACGATGCCCGAGCACCGCGCGGAGCTATTCAGCCGGCTCGAGCCTCTGCGCGTCGGCGAGCACGTGCGGTCGTGGCTGTACGACTCGCTCGAAGCGCACTCACGATGCGGCGCGGTCACGGCGGACCTGCATCAGCCGTACGTCTCGATGAGGCGGCGAGCGTACCAGCGCGGCCAAGGCTCGCCGGAAGAATCCTCCGCATAACGCTCGTCGGCTCACGTGCCGCGCAGCGGCGGCGGGTCGCCGAGGACCGTGAACACGACGGTGGTTCGGCGGGCGAACTCCGGGCCGAGGATCATCAGCAGGCGCGCGAGGTCGGCGTTGTGCGCGCGCACGCCGCCGTCGGTCGGCGTGAGGCGCTGGAACGGCGCGAGCGCATCCTCGGACGGGGCGAGCGTCTCACCGCCGCCACGGATCGCGATCCCGGTGCGGCCGCAGGCCGCAAGGCCGCCGACGGCGCCGGGGAGCCGCGCGATCTCGATCCCGTCTCCGCGCCGCTTCGCGCGGCCCGCGTCGATCAAGCGCTGCAGCAGCGGCGGACCGAGGTCGGCGACGTCGATGATCCCCGGCCCGTCCTCGGGCGTCGGCGGGTCGTGCTCGCGCTGCCCGATGAGGCGGTAGTGACCCGGCGGGATCGGGAAGCCCGGCCCGTACGGCGCCGGGCCGACGCTCCGCGGCGCGGCGCCGCTGGCGGGAACCGCGTGCCACAGCCGGCCGTCCGGGCCGAAGACCGCGAGCTGTCCCGAACGCCGCTCGAAGACGACGTGGATCACCGGCGCGTCTCGCAGCGTGAGGGTCCCACGGAGCACACCTTAGCGGCGTGCGGCGGGCCTTACCTCCGCATCATACTATCGCAGGCAGAAATTCTTTGGTACTTCTGCACTATGCTGCTCTACGAGGCAGCGGCACCCACGATCCCGAGCGCCGCGCACTTCGAGACCAGCGCCGAGCGCGTGCGGACGTCCATGACCTCGTAGACGCGCCGGGTCTGATTGCGGATCGTGTTCTTGCTCCGCCCGAAGCGCTCCGCGATCTCCGCCGTCGAGCGGCCCTCGCAGATCGCCAGCATCACCCGGTGCTCGGCCGGGCTCAGCTGCTCCACCCCGCGCGCCCGCTCGGCGAGAGCGGCGTAGCGGCGGCGCAGCCAGGAGCGCGGCGCGACCCGGGTCAGCTCGTCGGCGCGCGCCAGCGACTCCTCGTCGCTGGCGGCCTCGATCAGCGCCAGCAGCGCGACCGCCTCGTCGTAGCGGTCGCCGGTCGCGCGCCACACGCCGGTCGCGGCGCGGAGCCGCGCGACGGCCTCGGGCGTCTCGCCGCGCGCGCGCGCCAGCGCCGCCTGCGCGAGATCCTCGAGCGCGTCGAGCCGCGGATCGAGCTCGAGCGCGTCGTGCGGCGCGCGCGGCGGCGGGAGCGCGCGGTAGAGCTGGACGAGCCGCTCGGCGTCCGCGGTCTCGATCTCGGCCGCGTCGCGCGCGACCGCGAGCAGCGCGGTGCGGTCGTCGGCGGCGGTCGCGCCCCAGTCGACCTCGGCCGCGATCGCGCCCGCCTTCCGCACCAGCTGGTCCGGGGTGAACGCGTCGCCGGACGCGCGCGCGACGCGGGCGAGCGTGACCAGCGCGCCGACGCGCTGCGCGCCGGGCGCCGACTGCGCGAGCGTCTCGTCGGCGATCCGCCACGCTTCCTCGGCGTTCCCTTCCAGCAGCTCGACGAACGCGCGGCTGCGGCGGATCGCGAACCAGCGCGCCGCGATCGCCGGCGACCACGCCAGCGCGTCGACCTCGTGCCGCACGCGCTCGAACAGCTTGAGGTCGAGCGTGTACTGCGCGATGCTCGTCATCCCGTGCAGCAGCGAGGCGTGCATCAGCGCGTCGCGGTGCGCCGCTCCGCGCAGCGCGTCGAGCGCCTCGAGGAAATGCCGCGCCGCGATCGGATAGCGCTCGCGGCGCACCTCGATCCACCCGAACAGCTCCAGCGCGCGGGCGTGCACGATCCCGGCCTGCGGATCGGCGTGCGCGTCGAGCGCGGCTTCGGCCTCGTCGAAGCGGCGGGCGGTGAAGTACGCGAGCGCGAGCTCGTACCCCGCCTCCGCGCGCACGCCCGCGCCGGCGACCGCGGCCTCGGCGGCGGCGCGCTCGAGCAGCGGCAGCGCTTCGTCGAGCCGGCCGAGCCGCACCAGCGCGCCGCCTCGCAGCACCCCCGCGATCACGCGCTCGTCCGGGCCTTCCGGCAGCTCCGCGACGTCGTCGAGCGCGACCAGCGCGCGCGCCGCCTGCGCGCCGCTCAGCGCCGCGCGCGCGATCAGGAACGCCGCCGCGACGCGCTCCGAACGGTCCTCGATCTCGGCGGCGGTGAGGAGGTCGATCGCGCGCTGCCATTCGCCCGCGGACCATGCGTCGCGCGCCTCGCGCAGGGGTGGCGCGCCGGCGCGCGCGGCCGTCGTTCTCGCTGCGTTGGTCTCCATCGTCACACCCGTCCGATCGTCCCTACGCCGCGCTCTTCGTTCCGCAGTCGCCGCAGAATGTTGCGTGCGAGGCGGGCGGACCGTGCTCTGACTCGATCGTGGTCATCGCCTGACGAGTTCGTGCGTCCCCGCGCGCGTCCTTGGGCTATGCCGCCGGCTCGCCGTCGCGGACGCGCCAGCGGCCGCGCACCATCACGTGGCGCGGCGCGGGGCGCTCCGCGGCGAAGAGCCAGCGGTCCAGGAGCTCGCCGGGCGGCGCGCCCGCGAGCGGGAGGTCGCGGTCGTCGAGGACGAGCAGATCGGCGCGCCGGCCCGGCTCGAGCGCGCCCGCCGCGAAGCCGCACGCGCGGGCGCCGCCGCGCGCCGCGCGCGCGTAGAGCGTCTCGCCGCACGACGCGCCGGGTTCGGTGGCGGCGACGATCCGGCGCCGCATCGCGAGGCGCTGCCCGTACTCGAGCCAGCGCAGCTCCTCGGCCGGCGAGATCGAAAGGTTGCCGTCCGAGCCGATCCCGAGCGCGCCGTCCGACGCGAGATACGGCGCGAGCGGGAAGAGCCCGTCGCCGAGGTTCGCCTCGGTCGTCGGGCAGAGCCCCGCGACCGCGCCGCTGCGCGCGAGCGCGTCGCGCTCCGCGTCCTCGAGCTGCGTCGCGTGGACCAGGCACCACCGCGTGTCGACCTCGCAGTTCGCAAGCAGCCACGCCACCGGGCGCGCGCCGTACGCCGCCCGCACCGCGTCGACCTCACGCGCCTGTTCGGCGGCGTGGAGATGGACGGGAACGTCGCGCGGGGCGCCGTCGAGCAGCGCGCGCAGCTCGTCGCGCGTGACGGCGCGCAGCGAGTGTGCGCACGTTCCGATCACCACGTCGGCGTCGTTGGCGTGATCGGCGCGCAGCATCGCGGCGATCTCCAGCACGTCGTCCGGCGTCGTCGCGAAGCGCCGCTGGCGCTCGTGAAGCGGCGCACCGCCCGCGTCGCCGTGCGCGTAGAGCGCCGGCAGCAGACAGATCGCGATCCCCGCCTCCTTCGCCGCGGCGATCAGCGCGCGCGACGTCGCCGCTTTGTCGGCGTACCAGCGCCCGCGCGGGTCGCGGTGGAGGTAGTGGAACTCCGCGACCGCCGTATATCCCGCGCGCAGCATGCGGCGGTAGACGTCGAGCGCGATGCCGTGGAGCGCGTCCGGCTGGAGCGACGCGGCCAGCTCGTACATCGCGCCGCGCCACGTCCAGAAGTCGTCCTCGCCCGAGCCGCGCCGTTCGGCGCTCCCCGCCATCATGCGCTGGAACGCGTGCGAGTGCAGGTTCGGCATCCCCGCGACGACCGGACCGTCCAGGATCTCCGCGCCGCTCGGCGCGGCGCCCGGATACACGCCGGTGATCGTGCCGTCCGGTGCGATCTCGAGCGCGACGTCGGGCGCCCAGCCGTCGGGGAGAAACGCCTCCCGCGCGAAGATGCGCATCGGCCCTGCGCTTCGCGCGAACAGGAGCCGTTCCGCTTCGTCGGTAGAACTACGGACGCGATCGGCCCGGCCGCGATGCTACGCTGCGCGCGACATCGTCACGCCCTTCTCCTGAAGGAGAGCAGCATGGACCCCGACCAGTACACGGCGCTCGACGGCCGCCTGCACCGGCTGGAACGCGAAGCCGGAGCGCTTCGGGCCGAGCTCACTCGGCTCGGCGGCGCCGGCCCGGCCGTGTCGGCCCCGCCGCCGCAGGCGCCCGCCTGGGTGCCGCCGCCGGCGTTCGTTCCGGCGGCCGCGGGCGCGCGGGCGCCGCGCTCGCTCGAGGGCCTCTTCGCGGGACGGGGGCTGCAGCTCGCGGGCGTCTTCCTCGTGCTGCTCGGGACGGCGTTCTTCCTGAACCTCGCGTTCACCAACGGCTGGATCGGGCCGGTCGAGCGCATCATCCTCGGGCTCGTCGCCGGCGTCGCGCTGCTCGGCCAAGGATTGCGCCGCCACAAGCATCACAACGTCGCGATCGCCGAAGGGCTGATCGCGCTGGGCGCGGGGATTCTGTACCTCTCGCTGTGGGCGTCGGTCGTGGTGTTCCCGGAGCTCCACGTGCCGCGCGTCGCGGCGTTCGCGGCGATGATCGCGGTCACCGCGGTGCTCGGCGCGGGCGCGTTCGCGCTGCGCTCAGAGCGCGTCGCGTTGCTCGGGCTGATCGGCGGCGTGCTCACGCCGCTGCTGCTCAGCACCGGCACGCCGGACCGCACGGTGCTCGCGGTCTACGTGCTCGTCCTCGCGGTGGCGTTCGCGACGCTCGGCGTGCGCGCGCGGTTCCGCTACGCCGAAGGCGCGGCGTTCGTCGCGTCGGCGCTGTACCTGACGGCGTTCGGGCCGACCGCCGCGTGGCCGATCGCCGCGGCGTGCGCGGTGACGAGCGCGATCTGCGGCGTGTTCGCGATCGCGTTCGCGATCGGCGCGGTGCGCGACGGGACGGCGTCGCGCGCACGGCTCGTGCTGCTCGCGGTCGACGCGTTCGCGTTCGCCGCGATGCTGGCGTGGATCTTCGACGGCCATGCGACCTCGCTCGGCATCGCGTACCTCATCCTCGCGGCGGTGTTCCTCGCCGCGGCCCGGTTCGTGCCGGTGCCGAACGCGATGCGGATCGCGTACGGCTATCTCGGTCTCGCCTCGGCGACGCTCGCGCTCCCGGCGCTCCTCCACCGCACCACGCTCGCCGACGCGTTCGCGCTCGAAGGCGCCGTGCTTATCGCGCTGGGCGCGCGCCGGGCGGAGCGGTTCGTCGCGGCGGCCGGCGCGGTGATCCTGGTAGCGGTGGGCCTCTGGCTGGTCGGCGCGGCGCTCTCGGACCCGCCCGCGCACGGCGCGTTCAGCGCGCTCACGCTGACGTTCGCGATCACCGTCGCCGCGCTGGTCTACGTGCGCACGGAGCTGGCGCGGTTCGCGATCGCACCGCAGGCCGGCGCGCTCTCGGCGAACGTCGCGAGCGTCGCGGCGAACGTCGTCGCGATCGTCGGGATCTCGCGCATCCTGCTCGACGCGCTCGGCGGGTCGTGGGACAGCGGCGTGCCGAGCCACGCGCAGTTCGCGATCTCGATCGCGTGGACCGCGTACGCGACCGCGCTGTTCGGGCTCGGGATGCGGCGCGGCTCGGCGATGCTGCGCCGTGAAGGGCTCGCGCTCTTCGCCGTGACGATCGTCAAAGTGTTCACGATCGACCTCGGCAACGTCGACGTCGCGTGGCGGATCGGTTCGTTCGTCGTGCTCGGGATCGTCTGCCTCGGCGTCTCGGCGTGGTACATGCGCTCGCAGGCGGCCGGAAAAGACGCGCCCGTCGCCGGGAACGAGGCGCAGGCGTGAGCGCCGACGCCGGACCGGCGTGGAGCGCGTGGTCGCGCGTCACGCCGGTGATCGTCGCGCGGGACGCGCGCGCGAAGTACGTTCGCGTCGTGCTGCCGGTGACGATCGATCCGGGCCCGGACGGCCGGTACCCCGATCTGCGCGTCTTCGGCGCCGGCGGTAAGGAAGTGCCGTACGCACTCGACCCGGCGCGGCCCGCCGCGAGCGAACGGTCCGTGCAGGTGATCGACACCGGGTTCGTCCCGCACCGCGGCACGCAAGCCGTCGTCGACCTGGGTACGTCGGGCGCCCTCGTCGACGCGGTCGCGCTCGACGTGGACACGGACCGGCGGCCGACGTACTTCGAGCGCGTCGCGGTCGACGCGAGCGACGACCGGCGCACGTGGCGGATCGTGCGCGAGGACGCGATCGTCTACCGCGTCGCGCAGGACGGCGGGCGCGGGAACGCGACGCTCACGTTTCCGCCGACGCGCTCGCGCTGGCTGCGCGTGCGCGTCCTGGATCCGGCCGCGGCGTTCCCGCTCACCGGCGCGCGCGTCGCCGCGGGCGCCTCGCGCGAGCCGAGCTTCGTGCGGCTGCCGCTCGCGCCGCGCGAGAACGACGATGCCGTGAAACACGAACAGGTCTGGACGTTCGAGACGACGACGCCGGTGCGCGCGAGCGTGGTGAGCTTCGCGGACGGCGGCGCGCTGTACGAGCGGAGCGCGACGGTCGAGACGAGCGACGACGGAACGCAGTGGAGCGAAGCCGGTTCGGCGACGATCGCGCACTACGCCGAAGGCGGCGCGCTGACCAACGTGCCGGTCGAAGAGACGACAGCGCGCCGGCTGCGCGTGACGGTCCACAACGGGAACGACGCGCCGGTCCGCGCGCTGCGCCCGGCGCTGCTCGCGCGGCCGCACGCGGTCGTCTTCGCGGCGCACGAGGAGCCGTACGCGCTGCTCTCCGGGAACCCACGAGTCGACGGGCCGCCGTCGTACGATCTCGGCGCGCGGCTCGCGCACGAAGACTGGCGCGCCGACGGCGCGCGCGCCGGCGAGACGGTCGCGAACGCGGGCTATCGCGATCCGCGCCCGATCGGCGAGCGGTTTCCGTGGCTGCTGACCGGCGCGCTGATCCTGGTCGCCGTCGTGCTCGGCGCCGGTGCGCTGCGCGTGCTGAGATCGTCCGCCGAACGCCCCGCAACCGATCCCGAGTGACACAGCGCTACGACGCGCTGTGGTACAACGCGCGGCTCGCCACGATGACGCCCGGAGGCGCGCCGTACGGCGCGATCGAGGACGGCACGATCGCCGCGCGCGACGGGACGATCGCATGGATCGGCGCGCGCCGCGAGCTCCCCGATGCGCCGGACCGGCTCGCGGCGCGCGCGATCGACGCGGGCGGGCGCTGGATCACGCCGGGGCTCGTGGATCCGCACACCCACCTCGTGTTCGGCGGCGACCGCGTCGCGGATTTCGAGCGGCGGGCCGCCGGGCAGAGTTACGTCAGCGCGGCGAGCGGCGGGAGCGGGATCGCGCACACCGTCGCGATGACGCGCGCGGCGGACGAAGAGACGCTCTTCGCCGACGCCGCGCGCCGCTTGCGCACGATGATCGCGAACGGGACGACGACGGTCGAGATCAAGTCGGGTTACGGGCTCGACGTCGAGACGGAGCTGCGGCTGCTGCGCGTCGCGCGGCGCCTCGGCGACGATCTCGGGATCACGGTCCGCACGACGTACCTCGGCGCGCACGTCGTGCCGCCCGAGTACGCCGATCGCCGCGACGCGTACGTCCGGCTGGTGTGCGAGGAGATGCTGCCGCGCGTCGCGCGCGAACGGCTCGCCGACGCTGTCGACGTCTTCTGCGACACGATCGCGTTCACGCCGGACGAGACCGCGCGCGTCCTCGCGGCGGCGCGCGCGCTCGGCCTCGCGGTGAAGGTGCACGCCGACCAGATCGCCGACACCGGCGCCGCCGCGCTCGCCGCCGCGCACGGCGCGCTCTCCGCGGATCACCTCGAGCACACGAGCAACGACGGCGTCGCCGCGCTCGGGCGCGCCGGCACGGTCGCCGTGCTGCTCCCCGGCGCCTACTACTACCTCCGCGAGACCGCGCCGCCGCCGCTCGCCGCGCTGCGCGCGTTCGGTGTCCCGCTCGCGATCGCGACCGACTGCAATCCCGGAACCTCCCCGGTGCTGACGCTCCCGACGGTGATGAACATGGCCTGCGTGCTGTTCGGCCTGACGCCGGAGGAGAGCGTCGCCGCGGCGACGCGCAATGCGGCGCGCGCGCTCGGACTGCACGACCGCGGTGAGCTGCGCGCGGGCGCGCGCTGCGATCTCGCGGTCTGGGACGTCGACTCACCGGCCGAGCTGTGCTACTGGCTCGGCGCGTCACGGTGCTCCGGCGTGATCCTCGCCGGAGTGTCCGTGGACCAGGCGATTCTCCGTATTCGGTAGTAGACAGCGCTCCGTGCGTCGTCTCATCGTCTTCACCATCCTCGTCGCGGCCACGTGCGCAAGCGCTTCCTCGCCGGCACGGGCGGCCGACCGGTGTGACGCCGGTGCGTTCGTCCTCATCCGGCAAGGCGACGTCAACGGCGTCGAATGGGTCAGCACGCAGAGCGACGCCGTCGTGCACCACGCGGTCTCCAACCAAGCCGTGACCGTTGACGGCACCGAAACGGTCGCCGCGGACGGCACCTCGCGCGATCTGCATGCGCTCTCGTACACGACGGTCGGCGCGACGCCGAAGCCGCGCCCCGCGAAGAGCCTGCCGAACGGCACGCTCGTGTGGTGGGAGTACTGGCCGAGCACGCTGCAGCACGTCGTGCGGCGCGCCGAGCGCAGCGGTCGCGCGCACAGCGTGATTCCGATCGTCGAGGTGACCGGCTGGCAGCGCCAGTCGGCGATCGTCGACCGCGACTTCGGCGACACGTGGCGCGTTCGCGTCGGCGTGAAGCGCTACACCGTCGTCACGGACCGCGACGGCTGCGTGGCGTCGGCGACGTTGCCCGACTACGCCGTTTCGATCGTACGGCGCACCTCGTTCGACCGGCGCGCGTATACCCTGTGGCCGTTCTTCACGGCGCCGCCTGACGGCGCGTACACCGCCGAAGACGTTCGCATCCCAGCGCCGGCGGGGCACGTCCTCGCCGGGACGCTGACGTTGCCGCCGCGGCACGGCGCGCGGTTTCCAGCGGCCGTGATGATCACCGGGATCTCGCCGCACGACCGCGACGAAGGCCCCGGCCAACTGCGCGCGTTCCGGGACATTGCGGATTCGCTGACGCGCGCGGGGATCGCGGTGCTGCGCGTCGACGACCGCGGCGTGGGCGCTTCGACAGGCGACCGCAAGACCGCGACGACGCTCGACGAAGCCGACGACGTGCAGACCGAGATCGGCTGGCTCGCGCGGCGCCCGGAGATCGATCCCAAGCGGATCGCGGTCGTCGGGCACAGCGAGGGTGGACTGATCTCGCTGATCGTCGCGTCGCGCGACCCGCGCGTCGCGGCCGCCGTGATGCTCGCCGCGCCCGGTTTCCCCGGGACGCAAATCTTCGAGTACCAGACGCGCATCGACGTCGAGCGCGATCCGAACGTTCCGGTGTGGGACCGCGAGCACCGCATCCACGCGATCCTCACCGAGCCGGACGACTCCGCGCGCGACCGGTGGTTCCTGCGCTCCGACCCGATCCCGTACGCGCGGGGCGTGCGCGTGCCGGCGCTGCTCGTGCAAGGCGGCAACGATCTGCACGTCCCGCCCGCCTCGGCGGCGAACCTCGCGCGCGCGATGGAAGCCGGCGGCAACCGCGACGTCACGGTGAGTATCGTCCCGGGCGTCAGCCACACGCTGCTCTACGATGCCGACGGCACGGCGCGCGGCTGGGCGACCCTCCCGGCGTGGCGCCTCCCGCGCGACCTGCTCGACACCGTGCGCGACTGGCTGGTCGTCAGGCTCCGCGCGCGTTAGCGCAAGGTGCGGTCGAACATCGTGAGCGTGCGGCTCCACGCGTTTTCCGCGACGTCGCGGTCGTACGACTCGCGGTCGCGCGAAGCGAACGCGTGTCCCGCGCCCGGATAGACGCCGAGCGTGTAGCGCTTCTTCGCGGCCGAGAGCGTCTCGGCGATCCGGCCGTGTTCGGCGGCGTCGATCGACTCATCGTCGGCGCCGTAGAGCAGCAAGAGCTCCGCTTTGACCTCGGCGAGGCGGCCGGTGAGCACCGGCCAGAAGCGCGGCTCCTTCGGCGCGATCCCGCCGCCGTAGAACGACGAGGCGGCCGCGATCCTGTCGCCGAGCTCGATCGCGGTCAGCACCGCGAGCCGGCCGCCCATGCAGAAGCCGACCGCGCCGTACGCACCCTTCTTCACCTCCGGCTGCGCGCCGAGGAACACCGCTGAGGCGCGCACGTGATCGAGCATCCCGTCGTCGTTGAGGGACTTGAGCCGCGCGAAGATGCTCTCGCGGTCGTTGTAGTCGAACGTCTTACCGCCGAACAGATCGGGCGCGATCGCGGCGTAGCCGTGCTCGGCGAGGCGCTTCACCTCGCTCTGGACGTAGTCGTTGACGCCGAACGCTTCCTGGAAGAGGAGGACGCCGGGGAACGGTCCGCCGCCGGCCGGCACGGCGTAGAAAGCGCGCTTGCCCGCGCCGGTCTCGACGAACTCCGCGCGAGCGATCGGGGATGAGGTGTGCTGCTGCATGGTGATCGCTCGATTCGCCCCGCGCGCGCCGCACCTTGCAGGAAACAGAGCTCGATCCCGGCACTCTTCGCGAGCAGCTCGCGCTCGCACGAAGGGGAAGCGATGCAAGATAAGACGTTCAAGCTGGTCGAGCTCGTCGGGGTCTCCGAGGACTCGGTGCAGCAGGCGGTTCGCAATGCGATCAAGCGCGCCTCGGTCAGCCTCAAAGGGCTCTCGTGGTTCGAGGTCACCGAGATCCGCGGACTCGTCGCCGACGGCGAGGTGAGCCAGTTTCAGGTCACGCTGAAGGTCGGCTTCCGCATCCTCGACCCCGCCGAGCTCAACAAGGAGTAGCCGGCAGCAAACCCGCGACCAGCGGCGTGAAGCGTCCCGCGCGGACGAGCGCCGCGACCCGCTCGATCTCCGGCGCGAGATAGCGATCGCCGGCGCGCGCGGCGTCGGGATCGATCTCCACGAGGACGCCTTCGAGCGCGTCGGAGGTGCGCAGCGGCCGCCGGAACGCGATCCCGCGCGCGGCGGAGAGCAGCTCGACGGCGACGATGTTCGCCGCGTTGCGCAGCATGCCGTCGAGCCGGCGCGCCGCGTGCGTCGCCATGCTGACGTGGTCCTCTTGCCCGGCGCTGGTCGGGATGCTGTCGACGCTCGCCGGGTGTGCGAGCAGCTTGTTCTCGGACGCGAGCGCAGCCGCCGTGACTTGCGCGATCATGTAGCCGGACTCGAGGCCTGGTTCGGTCGCGAGGAACGCGGGGAGCGCGCTGAACGTCGGGTCGACGAGCAGCGCGCAGCGCCGCTCGCTGATGTTCCCGATCTCGGCGATCGCGACGGCGAGTGCGTCGGCAGCGAGCGCGACCGGCTCCGCGTGGAAGTTCCCGCCCGAGATCACCTCGCCGGTCTCGGGGAAGACGAGCGGGTTGTCGGAGACGGCGTTCGCCTCGTCGACGAGGATCGCGCACGCGTCGCGCAGCGTGCGCAGACACGCGCCGAGGACTTGCGGGATGCAGCGCAGGCTGTACGGGTCTTGGACGCGGCCGCAATCACGGTGCGACTCGTTGATCTCGCTCCCTTCGATCAGCCCGCGGACCGCGGCCGCGACGTCGCTCTGCGCGGCGTGCCCGCGCACCGCGTGGATCCGCGCGTCGAACGGGCGGACGCTGCCGAGCGCGGCCTCGATCGAGAGCGCGCCCGCGACGAGCGAGGCCGCGAGCAGGTCGTGCGCGCCGAACAGCCCGTGCAGCGCGAGCGCGGTCGAGACTTGCGTCCCGTTCAGCAGCGCGAGCCCTTCCTTCGCACGCAGCTCGAGCAGCGGGATCCCGTTCGCCGGCAACGCCTCGGCCGCCCGGACGCGCTTCCCCGCGACGACCGCGTCGCCGACGCCGATCAGGGCGGCGGCGAGATGCGCGAGCGGCGCCAGATCGCCCGACGCGCCGACGGAGCCCTGTCCGGGGATGACGGGCAGGACGTCGCGGTCGAGACATGCGAGCAGCGTCTCGATCACCGCCCAGCGCACGCCGGAGAAGCCGCGTGCGAGCGAGTTCACCTTGAGCGCGATCGCGAGCCGCACGACCTCGCGCGACAGCGGCGCGCCGACACCGCACGCGTGCGAGATGACGAGGTTGCGCTGCAGCTCCGCGAGCTTGTCGCGCGGGATGCGCGTCTGCGCCAGCTTGCCGAACCCCGTGTTCACCCCGTAGACGCTGGCGTCGCGTGCCGCGATCGCCTCGACGACTGTGGCCGCGCGGTCGACGGCCTCCCGCGCGCCGGGATCGAGCGCGAGAACGGCGTCGTCACGAAGCAGCGCCCGCACGTCCGCGGCGCGCAGCTCGCCGGCGCGGAGGTCCACCTTGGCCTTCGCGCTTCGAGAGACCGGCGCGCTCACGATCCGGCGCGCGCGTCGCCGAGCATGGGCAAGTGCAGGCCGTGCTCACGCGCGGCCGCGGCGGCATCCTCGTAGCCGGCGTCGGCGTGGCGCGCGACGCCGCTCGCGGGATCGTTCCACAGCACGCGCGCGATGCGCTTCGCCGCGGCCTCGGTGCCGTCGCAGACGATCACCACGCCGGCGTGCTGCGAATAGCCGATCCCGACGCCGCCGCCGTGGTGGATCGAGACCCACGTCGCGCCGCCCGCGACGTTGAGCATCGCGTTGAGCAGCGGCCAGTCGCTGACCGCGTCCGAACCGTCTTTCATCGCTTCGGTCTCGCGGTTCGGCGAGGCCACGCTCCCGCTGTCGAGATGATCGCGACCGATCACGATCGGCGCTTTGAGCTCGCCGCGCGCGACCATCTCGTTGAACGCGAGGCCGACGCGGTCGCGGTCGCCGAGCCCGATCCAGCAGATGCGCGCCGGCAGCCCTTGGAACGCGATCCGCTCGTGCGCCATGTCGAGCCAGCGGTGCAGATGCTCGTCGTTCGGCAGCAGCTCTTTGACTTTCGCGTCGGTCTTCGCGATGTCGTCGGGATCGCCGGAGAGGGCGACCCAGCGGAACGGCCCGACGCCGCGGCAGAACAGCGGCCGGATGTATGCCGGCACGAACCCCGGAAACGCGAACGCGTCGCGCAGCCCCGCCTCGTACGCCATCTGACGGATGTTGTTGCCGTAGTCGAACGTCGGCACACCCATGCGGTGATACGCGAGCATCGCCTCGACGTGCGCGACCATCGAGCGCTTCGCCGCCGACGCGACGGCTTGCGGCTCGCGCTCGCGCGCCACGCGCCACTGCTCGATCGTCCAGCCCGCGGGCAGATAGCCGTTCACCGGATCGTGCGCCGAGGTCTGATCCGTCACCGCATCCGGCCGCACGCCGCGCCGCACGAGCTCCGGGACGATCTCCGCCGCGTTCCCGCGCACGGCGACCGAGACCGGAACCTTCGTGCGCTTGGACTCTTCGATCAGCGCGAGCGCTTCGTCCAGCGAGTCGGCGTGACGGTCGAGGTAGCGCGTCTGCAGCCGCTTCTCGATCCGCGCCGGATCGCACTCGACCGCGAGCATCGACGCGCCGGCCATCGTGGCGGCGAGCGGCTGGGCACCGCCCATCCCGCCGAGTCCCGCGGTCAAGATCCATCGCCCGAAGAGATCGCCGCCGTAATGCCGGCGCCCCATCTCGGCGAACGTCTCGTACGTCCCTTGCACGATCCCTTGCGAGCCGATGTAGATCCACGAGCCGGCCGTCATCTGGCCGTACATCATGAGCCCTTTGCGGTCGAGCTCGCGGAAGTGCTCCCACGTCGCCCAGTGCGGGACGAGGTTCGAGTTCGCCAGCACGACTCGCGGCGCGTCGGGATGCGTGCGAAAGACGCCGACCGGCTTCCCCGACTGGATCGCGAGCGTCTCGTCGTCGCCGAGCCGCTCCAGCTCGCGCACGATCGCGTCGAACGACTCCCAGTCGCGCGCCGCCTTCCCGATCCCGCCGTACACGACGAGATCGTCCGGCCGCTCCGCCACTTCCGGATCGAGGTTGTTCATCAGCATCCGCAGCGCCGCTTCGGTCTGCCAACTGCGCGCGCGCAACGCCGTACCGCGCGCCGCCCGAATCGTCCGTGCGAGTCCCTGAACCACTCCGGTGTCCTCCGCCGGACTACTCCCGGCCGGGACGACCCGGCTCCTCTCGCGCGCTTGCCTAGTCGACGCGCGCGGTATAGCCGACGCGGCGGATCGTGCGGATCAGCGGGCGCGGGCCCTGCTCGCCGAGCTTGGCGCGGAGGTAGGAGACGTAGGTTTCGACGACGTTCGGCTCCACCGCGGCGTCGCGGCCCCAGACGCGGTCGAGGAGCTGCTCGCGCGTGAAGATGCGGCCGGGCTCACGGAGGAACGTCACCAGCAGATCGAACTCGCGCGAGGTGAGCTCGACCGCGCCGGACGCGGTTTCGGCGCGGCGCGTCGGGACATCGATCACGACGTCCGCGTAGCGGATCACGTCGCGCTTCGCGAGCTGCGGGCGACGGAGCTGTGCGCGCAGCCGTGCCGCGACCTCGCCGAGATCGAACGGTTTGGCGACGTAGTCGTCGGCGCCGGCGGAGAGGCCGGCGATCTTGTCCTGCGCGTCGCTCAGCGCGGAGAGCATCAGGATCGGCGCCTCGGTGACGCGGCGGATCAGCGGGACGAGCGAGACGCCGTCGATCTTCGGCATTATCACGTCGAGCAGGATCGCGTCCGGCGCGCTCGCGCGCAGCAGCTGCAGCGCCTCCGCGCCGTCGGCGGCGCAGACGACGCCGAAGCCGTGGCGCGTTAGGCCGATCTCCAGCATGTCGCGCACGTTCGGCTCGTCATCGATCACGAGCACCGTCGGATCATCGAGCGGCATGCTGTTCCTCATCGGCGAGCGGGAAGCTCAAGCGGAACACGGTGCGGCCGTTCCCGCTCTCGCAGTCGACCGTCCCGTTCCAGCGGTCCGCGACGCGCTTCACGATCGCGAGGCCGAGGCCGAGCCCCTCGCCGCCCTCGTGCGCGCGGTAGAACTGCTCGAAGATCGCCTCGCGCGCGCTCGCGGGAATCCCGGGTCCGCGGTCGATCACGGCGGTGCTCGCGCAGCCGTCGCGCACCGCGGTCTCGATCAGCACGGCGGACGTCGGAGCGTACTTCACCGCGTTCTCCAGGATGTTGCCGAGCGCCGCCGCGTAGTCGTCGGCGTCGATGATGATGCTCGCCGTCTGCTCGGTGCGCACGTCGACGTTCCGCCCGGGATAGCGGCGCTGCAGCGTCCGCGCCGCGTCGCGCGCGGCGGCGGCGACGTCGACCATGCGCGGAACGCCGCCGTGCGACTCGAGCCGTGCGAGCGTCATCATCTTCTCCACCAGCATCCGCATGCGCGCGGTCTCTGCGTGCATCCCCTCGACGATGCGGTCGTCGAGCGGCTCGGCGTCGTGGCGGCTCCGCAAGATGTCCACATAACCCGACATGACGGTGAGCGGCGTGCGCAGCTCGTGTCCCGCCTCGGCGAGGAAACGCTGATACCGCTCGGCCGCGGCGGCGCGCTCCGCCGCCCGCGTCTCGAGCGCGCGCCGCCGCGCGCGCGCCTGCGCCGCGGAGCGGCTCGCGGTCACACCGAGGACCGCGACGATGCCGAGCAACAGCAGCAGCACGTCGGCAGTCAACCACACCGAGAGCACCCGGACGTCGGGCGCGATCTCGACGCTTCGATCGCCGCGGTCGAGGCGAATCGGCGGCAGCCGCGCGAGCGAGAGCGCGATCGCACCGTCCGGCCCCGGCCGGGGCGGTCCCATGCCGGGCATCCCTTCAGGCACGGGCATCGTGTGAACGCCGGCGGCGCCGCCGTCCACGACGACGCCGGTGCGGCGATCTCCGGCGAGGACGTGGATCCCGGGGCGCAGCACCGTGCGCGCGAACGTCTCGTCGATCGGGACGTCGGCCGCGAGGAGCTCGTCGGCGACGCGGGCCTGCGCGGTCATCGTGTCGGCGACGCTGCGCACGAACGCGAGCCAAACGCCGGCCGCCGCGCACACCAGCACGGCGATCGCAGCGGCGGCGAACAGAGCGTTGCGCTTCATCGTCTCTGGTCGAAGCTAGGCCGCGATCCTTAACGGCTCCTGTGGAACCCCACAGCGAACGGCGGGCCGCACGGCGCGATCCTCGCCGCATGAGTGAGAACAAGCGTTGGCAGTTCCTGAGCGCCTTCGGGCTTCTGGCGATCGTGCCGCCCGCAGCGCTGCTCTGTACCGGATGCGGCGGAGGCGGCGGAACGTCGGCCGCGAGCCCGACCGTCGCGGCCGTGACTTCGCCCGTGACGTCGGCTTCCACGGCACCGTCCGCGGGCTCGACGTCGCTCGCCACCGCGTACAAAGCGGCGAAATGGACCTCCGCCGTCTCGGTCAGCTTCCCCGACTCGTGCACGATGACGCTGACGACGACCGGCGTCCCGCCGTATCACGCCGACTACTACCTTGGTCCTGCCGGTCCAGGCGCCACAGCGTCAGTCGCCGTCACACCGGTCACCCACATGGAGCTCGCCGTCTCTCCGTACAACGCCTCGAACATCGCGGGCGGTTCGGCGACGTTCAACGTCTGTCCGTCGAAAGCGTCGAGCCCGACCGCGACCGGCCTCGGCCCGATCGGCTACACGATCGCCGGCGAAGCGCTGTTCAACCCGTACGAGGCGAACGGCTCGACGCCCGCGCTGACGGACAACGTCTCGTACACGTTCACCGACTCGTCGGGGAAGGTGCAGACCGCGTCCTTCATCGACTCGTGCAACTCGCACGCGGCCGGCGGCGCGGGCGGCGCGACGTGGCACTACCACGCCGTCCCGTCGTGCCTCACCTCGCAGCTCGACGGCAACGGCCCCTCGCACATGCTCGGCATCGCGCTCGACGGCTTCCCGATCTACGGCGGCCGCGACGTCAACGGGAACATCATCCAAGTCTCGCAGCTCGACGCCTGCAACGGCATCACGAGCCCGACGCCCGAGTTTCCGAACGGCGTCTACCACTACGTCCTGCCGGTCGGCGTGGCCGGAAAGCAGTCCTCGCTGAACTGCTACTCCGGCACCGTGCTGCGCGTGCTTGCGAATGCATTCTAATCCGCGACCATTGTCATGCTGAGCTTGTCGAAGCATGAGCCGCAAGGCAGGGTGTTGCCTGCGGCTCATCCTTCGACAGGCTCAGGATGACAATGGTCGCGGGTCAAGTGACGACGACGTTAGGAACAAGCGTTGCATGCCGGGTGCGTGCGGTCGTAGACGGGCTGCTTGAGGTACTCCGCGGGATTGTAGGTCCAGAACTGCGAGACGTTCGGATACGTCTGGATCACGACGTTC
>DATAQE010000087.1:0-4021 GCA_036264835.1 Candidatus Elarobacter sp. | reverse complement strand
GGTGGGTAGCGCTAGGGCTCCTCGGAGGCCTGGTGCTCGGAATCATCGCGATCGCCGCCGCCTTACGGCCCTTTTTGAGGTCGAATTGACGCTGAATGCGAGAAACGTCGAGGAGGGCGGGCTCCTCGATGGGCACAATAGAGGCGGCGCCGACCCGACGGCCGAGGTGCTGGCATACCATGCCCGCAAGCGGCTGATCTCCGTGCGGACGCTCGTGTTCCTCGCCCCGCTCGTCGTCATCGCGACGATCCGGGATCCGGTCGCCGGTCTTCAGCTGGCACTGGGCGGGGCGCTCGGGGTCCTGAACATGTTGGCGACGATGCGCGCGAACGAACGGCTGCTCGAAGGCCGCAGTAACCGCGCGATCTTCGCCCTCTACGCTCAAGCACGCATCTTCGCGGTCGGCATCGTCCCGGTAGCTGTCGCGTATCGCTTCGGCGAGTACCGGACGATCGCGCTGTACGTCGTGGGATTCTTCACGCCGCTCGCGCTGTACGCCCTCGCCTACCACCGAACCGTCCGACGACAGGGAGCCTAGTGCACGAACAAATCGGCGAGCATCCGCTCTGGCATTGGCCGGTTCTGGGTGCTGTCCACGCCGACACGATCTTGACGACGTGGGTCGCGATGGCGATCGCGATCGTCTTTTTCTGGTGGCTGGGCAGCTCGTACAAGTCGAACCGCGTCCGCAAGACGCAGGCGACGTTCGAGGGGATCATCCAGTTCCTCTCCGACCTCGCGGTCGGCACGATCGGCCCGCGCGGCGAGTCGTTCGTCCCGATCTTCGTCGGGATCTTCCTGTTCATCTGGATCCTCAACGAGTTCGGCGTGCTGTTCCTGAAAGCGCTCGGGCTGCCGTTCGGCGGCTCGCCGACCGCCGATTTGAACACGACGGCGGCGTTCGCGCTGTGCGTCTTCTTCGGGATCCAGTTCCTCGCGATCCGCAAGAGCGGGATCAAGGCCTACGCGCACCTGTTCAAGCCGTACATCTTCCTCTTCCCGATCAACTTCATCGAGGAGCTGGCGCGGCCGGTCGTGCTCGCGATGCGCCTCGCGTTCAACATCCTCGCCGGCGAGCTGCTGCTCTTCGTCATCGCGACGATCATCACGGCGAACGTCGTGGTCGGCCCGCTGAACATCTCGGTGATCTCCGCGGTCGCGCCGGTCGGGATCGAGTTCTTCAACTTCCTGATCGGAACGATCCAGGCGTTCGTCTTCACCCTGCTTTCCATCGTCTATCTGTCCTTGGCAACGTCCGAGGAACACTAAAAACCGCACCTCTGAAAGGCCCCAACTCGTGACTTCCGATGCTATCGTCGCCGCCGTCCTGATCCTGGGCTTCGCCCTGATCGTCGCCGCGGTCGCCCTGGGTTCCGCCGTCGGCGACGGTATCGTCGCCTCGAAGGCCGTCGAGTCGATCGCGCGCCAGCCCGAAGCGCGCGGCAACATCTTCACGTTCTTCTTCCTCGGCGTCGGTATTCTGGAAGCGTTCCCGATCATCGGGCTGGTGCTCGGGTTCTTCCTGTTCTTCGCGGTCGGCGGCGGCGTGCTGCCGCTCGCGCAGCGCCTCGTCGGCGGCGCGCATTAACACGACATGCTGACGATCAACGGCACGCTGATCGTCCAGGTCGTCAACTTCGTCGTCTTCCTGGCGATCCTCAACGTGATCTTCTTCAAGCCCGTCGGGGCAGCGATCGCGCGGCGCCGGGCGTACATCGACGGCTTGAAGCACGACATCGAGCAGCTCCAGGGCGACGTCCGTTCGCTGCGCGGCCAGGCCGAGCAGCGGCGCATCGCCGCGCGCCGCGACGCCGACGAGGCGATCGCGCACGCGCGGGTCGAGGTCGCGAAGGAGACGGACGCGCTGGTCGGCGCGGCGCAGGAGCGCGCGAGCGAGATCGCGCGCCAGGCGCACGCGGAGGTCGCCAAGGAGATCGAGGCGGCGCGGCGCGACGAGCCGCGGATCGTGCAGGCGCTCGCGGACGACATGCTCGGCCGCGCGCTCGGAGGGGCCCGATGAACCTCGAGCTGCTCGCGCGGTGGTCGCAGATCGTCGGCGCGATCCTGTTCGTGATCGCGATCGTCCTGATCTGGAAGAAGTACATCGCGCCCGGCGTGGCGGCGTACCAGGCTGCGAAGAACGCCGAGCTGGCCGACGCCGAGGCGCGGCGCGAGCACATCCGCGCCGACGTCGCGGCGGCGCGCGCCGAGGTCGAGCGCGCCGACGAGGACTGCCGCGAGATCACCTCGCGCGTCGACGTCGTCGTCAAGCGCGAGCGCGAGAAGTCGCTGGCCGAGGCGCGGGCCGAGGCCGAGCGCGTCGTGCGCAACGCCGAGGGTGAGCTCGAGCGCGCGCGGCTCGCGGCGCGCGACCGGCTGCGCATCGAATTCATCGAGAAAGCGCTCGCGAAGGCGCGCGGCGAGGCCGCGACCCGCGTGAGCGAGGACGCGAACCGCAAGCTCGTCGCCGGCACCGTCGACGACCTCGTGCGAGGGCGCGGCTGATGCCGAACGAGAAGCTCGCGCGCCGCTACGCCACCGCCGTCTTCCAGCTCGCGCAGGAGGCCGGGAAGGTGCAGCCGATCCAGCACGACCTGCACACGTTCGTCGAAGCGCTCGACCGCGACGAGACGGTGCGCAAGTTCTTCCGCTCGCCGGTCGTCGACCGCAAGGAGAAGGAGTCGATCGTCGCCCAGGCGTTCGCGCGCCTCGACCCGATCGCGCTCCACACGATCCTGCTGCTGATCCGCAAGCGGCGCGAGAGCCTCGCCGAGACGCTCGTCCAGCAGTTCGACGTCCTCGAGCGCGAGGCGCGCGGCGCGCAGGAACTGCGCGTCGTCAGCGCGCGGCCGCTGGAGCGCGGCGAGCTCGACGCGCTCGTGCAGCGGCTCTCGGCCGCGTACCGCACGCGGTTCGACGTGACGCAATCGGTCGATCCGTCGCTGATCGGCGGCGTCCGCATCATGATGGGCGACCGCCTCATCGACGGCACGATCGCCGGCCGCCTCGACGAGATCGCCCTCCTCCTGAGCCACAGCTAAGATCACCATCATCACCCCGAGTCCTGAAAGCCCAGCATGATCAACGCCGACGAAATCGCCGGAATCATCAAACAGCGCATCGCCACCTACTCCACGGGGACGAACGAAGCCGAGGTCGGCACCGTCATCGAGGTCGGCGACAACATCGCGCGCATCTACGGCCTCGACAACGCGCAGGCGTCGGAGCTCGTCGAGTTCCCGAACGGCCTGAACGGCATCGTGCTGAACCTCGAAGAGGACAGCGTCGGCGTCGCGATCATGGGCCCCGACACCGACATCAAGGAAGGCGACAAGGTTCGCCGCACCGGCCGCATCGCGTCGGTTCCGTGCGGTGAGGCGATGCTCGGGCGCGTCGTCGACCCGCTCGGGAAGCCGATAGACGGCAAGGGCGAGATCAAGGCGACGACCTACCGCACGATCGAGAACACGGCGCCGACCGTGATCGAGCGGCAGTCGGTGAAGCAGCCGCTGCAGACCGGGATCCGCGCGATCGACGCGCTGATCCCGATCGGTCGCGGCCAGCGCGAGCTGATCATCGGCGACCGCGGCACCGGGAAGACGGCGATCGCGATCGACGCGATCATCAACCAGAAGGGGCAGAACGTCATCTGCATCTACGTCGCGATCGGGCAGAAGAACTCGACCGTCGCGGCGATGCAGCAGACGCTCGAGCGCCACGGCGCGATGGAGTACACCAGCATCGTCGCCGTCTCGGCCGCCGAGCCCGCCTCGCTGAAGTGGATCGCGCCGTTCGCCGGGTGCGCGATGGCCGAGTACTTCATGTACCAGGGCAAGGACGTGCTGGTGATCTACGACGATCTCACGCGCCACGCGCAGGCGTACCGCGAGGTCTCGCTGCTGCTCCGCCGCCCGCCGGGCCGCGAGGCGTACCCGGGCGACGTCTTCTTCTTGCACTCGCGCCTGCTCGAGCGCGCCGCGAAGCTCTCGGACGAGAAGGGCGGCGGCTCGATCACCGCGCT
>DATAQE010000115.1:0-14917 GCA_036264835.1 Candidatus Elarobacter sp. | reverse complement strand
ACGGTTTCCGGGGCGTCGGGTCTGACGCGACCATCCCGTGGCGGTGCATATCACCCGCCAAATATGCCTCGCTGCGATTTGCCAAGACCCAAAGATCGAAGAAGTTCTTTTGCGGAAGCCGAATTAGCACGTTGCGCTCGGCTAATTCATAGGCGACGAAGATGTACGAAAGCTGGCGATATGCTTGGACGAACCAATCGCGGCCAAGCCTCGTCGCGAAGTAGATCAAACCGAGGAGCACGGTGTTGAGTGCCATGAGCTCGTAAATGCTCTTCGTCTTGAGTAGTTCGACCAGGATGATGGCGAAAGCGGCATTCTCGCCGATGCCGAGTTGCCGGACCGCGGACATCGTTAGTGCCGCATCCGAGCGTATGGCCCTATAGACGTGCCTGCGCACTAACGGCTCGCTGGGTATGGTGATGGAACATTAGGCGCGATTCTACGGAAGGCTGCCCTGCCCCCTCGTAAAAGCGCCGGGCCGTCACAAAGGCCGATGGCGCTCGACCCGACCGGGCGCCAGTGTATAGAAGGTTCGGCCGACGTTGTCATCGGCCCACAACTTGCCCAGGGCGTCGGCGAGTCCGCGAACCGACCGAGACTACTTGCCGAGGTATGACCGCCGGTGCTCGTTTGCCACGGCAGCCAGTCTAGCACGGTTCGCGGGCCGCCCAGCGCGCGACCCCGCGGCGCACCAGCCGATGACAATCCACAACTTTATCCTTCACCGCGCTTTTGCTAAGTGGCGTAGTTGTACGGCGCCCTCATGGACTTGAAGCTGATTGTATAATTGCCGGTGTTGCGGTCGTGCCCCACGAAATGCATGGACGTGCCAAATCGCGTTTCATGGCGTTCTCCAAACACGTCCAGGTACGTTATACGCCCCCAAACGATGAAGTGTTTGGTTCCCGCGTAAACGCCACCCATAAGCTCCTCCGTAACGACTTGCTCCGTGGTGACGTCGTGGCTCGAACGGCTACCCGGCCCGAGCAAAACATGGGCCGCGAGTTCGTCCTCGTCGTACACTGGTTCCGGTACTTCATCTGCTTCATCAAAGATCCGGAACTTGAAAACACCGCCAATCAACGTCGCTGGCGTGCGTCCTCTGTTTGTCATCCACACGACTATTCTCGGGATTTGGGGGATGTTCAATTTGGCGGGTGGATGAATCTCATCAACCTCGATGTAAGCGCGTTCCGTGAGCTTCATCGCTCGCTCGGAAAGACGAACGCTTTCCGCGGCCGCATTGGCGGCTCTGAACGTGGCGACCAGGGTGAATATAAGGGCCAAAGCCTGGACTATGCCGACAATTATAAGAACCAACGTGTATTTAGCAACCGCGGCATTTGCATCCGAAATCCGCTGGTTCGCGGCAAGGTTCTGGCACTCGGCGTTCTTCGAATTATTTGCGGAGGCGCAATCCAGGTTCTGGCGATCCTGTTGATCTGGCGTCGGAAGCCGCGATTGCTGTCGGGCGCCATCGCTTTTCTTGCTACTCTGATGATGATCTCCGGCGGCTATCTGTGGATTGGCTTCGGCGACCAATGGCAAGCTGATCGTTAATGTCGAAATCAGGAAGACACAAGCGATAAAAGCTTTCATACGGCGTTGGCCTTCGTCGGTGGAGGCGTTGCGTCTTCCCCCGTGCTGCGTCTTTCCTTCCCCATCCCGCGCATAGGTGACAGCATAGAGCAGGCACCGATTAACTCGATGAGAACGCAAGTTCGCCCCACATGGTACTTTCGCGGACGCTCCCGTCACGAGGACGCGACAACCAGCCGACACGGAGCTGCTCGCCTTTCGGGAAGCGGTATCGGTCGTGTACCGGGACACTACGAGACGGTTCTAGGGTCTCTAGCCGCCGCGTCATCGCACCGCTCCGGCGGCCCGCGCGGCGTGGCGCGGCGCGGTCATCGGGCGCACCGCGCACTAGACAAAGCAACCGCGCTCAGTGTTATGGTCGCATCACGATGACGAACAGAGAAGCGCTCCAGCAGGTCCAGCGAGGCGTCTACGATGCGCTCGAAGTGCAAGCACGGCTCGACCACGGCGAATGGGCAGGCGAAGTGCTGCGCTGGGCTTACCGCGGCCGCACGGTCGGCCTCGGAATCGTCAACGGCCTATTCCTCGTGGAGGACCGGGGCAGCGTCGCGACTCTTTTTGACGGTCTGCGGCGCGCATGCGATCCCGACGAACCGGCGCCCGCCGCGGACGCGATCGTTGGACTTCTGCGGCAACCCGCAAATGTCGTACCTTCAGGTCGCTGGCCGAAGGCGGATGGTGACCGTCGAGTCGTATAATTCGTTTGCGGACGCGGTGCAGCGACAGCGCGACGACGACCTTCCGGCGGAACCCGTCGCGATCACGTTCGTCTTAAAAAATGGCGACCTCGACGAACAGGTACTTAATTCGGCCGGAATCAGCTACTAAGCCCCGCTGCAAAGAGGGCCGAACCTGCCCATTTAACCACGGGCGAGGACCTGTTCTTTGGCAAAGTCTTGCAGCGCGCCGTCCGCGGAAGGCGGGAGCCCCCGCGCGCCCTGCGAACGGCGCCTCGTGGTCTCGCTGCGATTCTTGGGCACCGGCGGCGCGCGCTGGGTCGTCGCCAAGCAGATCCGCTCCTCGGGCGGGTTCTGGCTGCAGGCGGACGGGACGAACATCCACGTCGACCCGGGTCCCGGCGCGCTCGTCCGCGCGCTCACGCAACTGCCGCCGTGCGATCCGGCGACGCTCGACGCGATCGTCGTCTCGCACAAGCACCTCGACCACAGCGGCGACGTCAACGCGATGATCGAGGCGATGTGCCAAGGCGGCTGGCGCCCGCGCGGCGCGCTCTGCGCCCCGCGCGACGCGCTCGACGAGTCGATGCAGCCGGTCGTGTTCCCGTACGCGCGCCGGTTCGTCCCGCGCGAGTGGATCGTCGAGGCGCACGGCGGACCGTTCGCCGTGGGGGCCGTCGAGCTGCGCGCCTCGCTGCGACTGCAGCACCCGGTCGAGGCGTACGGCTTGCACTTCCGCACCGCGGAGACGGCGATCTCGTACCTTCCGTGCACCCGGTACTTCGACGAGATCGTCGAGGACTATCGCGCGCACGCGCCCGACGTGCTGGTGATGAACGTGCTGCGCTACCGCGACTCGATGGACGTCGACCACCTCACCTACGACGACGCGCGCGCGCTCATCGAAGGGATACGCCCCGCCGTCGCGATCATGACCCACTTCGGGACGCGGATGCTCGAGCGCGACCCGAAGCAGCTCGCCTACGAGCTGGAGGACGCGACCGGCGTCAAGACGTTCGCCGCGTACGACGGCTGGGTCTACGATGCCGCTTGAGATCGAGGTCGCGCAGCCGGGCGCGACCGACGCGTTCTGGAAGCGGCACGACCGCGACTGGCGCACCGAGCTGTGGAATTTCCGCGTCGTCTGGCACGAGCAGACGCACGACGTGATCGCGCGCGACGGCGAGCAGATCGCCGGCGCGCTGCGCCTGCGCATCGCCGCCTCGCTCGGCCACGTCGAAGCGCTCTACGTGCTGCCGGAGCAGCGGCGTCACGGCGTCGGCCGGCTGCTCCTCGCGCGCGCCGAGGAGCTCTCGAACTACTACAACTGCCACAAGATGACGGTCGCGGTCTTCCACGACAACGCCGCGCAGCGGTTCTTCGCGTCGTGCGGCTACGTCGTCGAAGCGGTGATCCCGCAGCACACGTTCAAGCTCGACGTCGCGCTGCTGCGGAAGTTCCTGCTCTAGTGACGCACCCGGCCGCCGGCGCCCATCGCGCCCGGGCGGCGCGGCCTCGGGCTCGGCACGACCGCGGCGCGCCGGTGCGCGTTGAAGAGCTGGTGCACGGTGCGCCATTCCGGGGCGACGCTCCGCCGGCTCAGCAGCGAGCCGTCGTAGAAGTAGACGTTGCCGCGCACGCTCATAGCGCTCACGAGCGGGCCGCCGCCGCCGACCGTTGCGATCGCCTCGCCGTCGCCGTGCTGCTCGATGTTCGCTCCGGCACGCCGGTCGAACATCGTGTAGACGTGCCCGTCGGCGGAGCGCCCGTTCAGCTGCGCCGCCGACGTCACGCCGAGCGCGATGTTCCCGGTCATCGACTCGAACCGCGCCAGCCCCGGGTCGAACGAGCCGCCGTCGTAGACGATCGAGCCCATGACGCTGGTCGCCTCGATCTGCTTGCTGCGGCAGCGCTCGAAGACGTCGTGCGCGGTGACGCCGCGGACGCGCACGCGCTCGAAGGTGCTGTCGGCGGCGTAGACGACGCCGTTGTTCAGCTGCACGAACGCGGTCGTCGTCGCATTCGTCAGCTGCACGCGGCCTTGGTTCTGGATCACGAGCAGGTTCGCGCCGCGGTAGCCGTCGATGACCGTCTGCGAGCCGCCCGCGCGCACCGCGAGGACCGCCGTGCTGGCGGGAACCGTGACGACCAGCCGTGAGTTCTCGGGCGCCTCGATCCGCACGACGTCGTGCGGGCCGCCGCGGATCCCCGCGTACGGGAACTCTTCGGGCGCCAGCGCGCCCGGGTTCGGGAGCCCGTCGCGGTCGCGCAGCGCGTAGAGCTGCGGCGGGATCTGCTGCACGAACGGGATGCGGCCGTTCCCGAATCCGGCGGTGCGGCGGTCGACGACCGGCGCCGTGTCGTCGGCGTACTCGACCTGCACGCTCGGGCGGTCCCAGGTCCGGACGGTGATCTCGTTCCCGCGGCCGCGGACCATCAGGTTGACGACCACCTGGTCGCCGACGTCGAGGGCGGACGAGCCCGCGCGGACCGGCCCGAGGACCGCCGCGACGCACAGGATCAACACGACCAGCCCGGCGGTGGTCCACCGCCAGGCCCGGTACTGGAACACGTCCACGATGTGATGGTACGCCCGTCGCGGGACGCCGGTCATTGGCCCTCGGTGAACGATTCCGGCTCGGCCGGCAAGGCAACCTGGAAGACCGACCCGCCGTCGGGCCGCGGATCGGCCTTGACGGTGCCCCCGTGGACCCGCGCGATGCTGCGCACGATGGCGAGGCCGAGTCCCGTCCCTTCGACCGCCCGCGCGTGCGAGGGATCGCCGCGGAAGAAGCGGTCGAAGAGCCGGTCCGGCGAGTCGGTGCCGACTCCAGGGCCGGTGTCGGCGACGTCGACCAGCGCGCGCCCGTTGTCGCGCCGCACGGTCACCTCGACCGAGCCGTGCTCGGTGAACTTCAGCGCGTTGTCGAGCAGGTTGTTCAGCAGCTGCCGCAGCAGGCCGGCGTCGCCGACGACGATCGTGCGCGCGTTCTCCGGATGGTGTGCGGCGAGCGCGAGCCCTTTCGCGGCGGCGCGCTCGTGCGCGTGCGCGACGACGTCGTCGACCAGCCGCTCGAGCACCAGCGGCTCCTTCGGGATCGCGTCGCCGGCCTCGGCCTTCGCGAGCGTGAGCATCCCCGAGACCATCCCCGCGAGCCGGCCGCTCTCCTCGGCGATCGCCTCCAGCGACGCGCGCGTCACCTCCGGATCGCGGTCGCCCCAGCGCTGCAGCATCTGCGCGTTCGCGTTGATCACGGTGAGCGGCGTGCGCAGCTCGTGCGAGGCGTCGCTGATGAACTGCCGCTCGCGCGCGAACGCCGACTGCAGGCGGTCGAGCATCGCGTCGAACGCGTCGGCGAGCCGGCCGACCTCGTCGTCGCGGTGCCAGTGCAGCCGGCGGTCGAGCCGTTCGGACCCGATCTCCGCGACTGCGGCGGTGAGCCGCTCGATCGGGTCGATCGCGGAGCGCGCGATCCAGTACGACGCGATCACGATCGCGATCATCGCGACGATCGTGATCGCGATCAGGATGTTGCGCGCGCGCTCGAGGAGCTGGTCGACGATGTCGAGCCGCTCGCCGACGTGGATCACCGCGATCGGCCGCTGCGCCGGATCGTAGAGCACCCGGTCGAGGACGAGCATCGTGGCGGGCCGCTCGCCGGCGGTGCGAATCTCCTCGAACTCACGGTCGGCGCCGTGCGGCTGGAACGGCGGGAAACCGAAACCGCCGAGATTCGAGCTCTTTCCGAGGATCTGGCCTTGCGGCGTGTCGATCTGAATGTACTGGTGTCCCGCCGCCCAATGGTCGAGCGTCGCGCGGTTGGAGATGACCAGCGCGATCGGCGCGCCTTCCCCGAACGCGTACGTCGTCGCCTCCAGCGCGTTGTTCTTGAAGTCCTCGGCGGTCTGCGCGAGCGCGAGCTTCGTCTGGTCGATCAGCACCTGCTTCAGCGCGAAGTCGATCGCGACCGCGCCGAGCGCGATCACGACGACGATCAGCGCGGCGTAGAACGCCGCGATCCGCGTGCGAAGGCTATTCAACTCTTCCTTCGTGGCGGACCGGAGCGTAGCGAGGACCGCGAGCGTTCACCGTAGGTGAACGCACTTAATCTTTTAAGGCGTAGCCCACGCCGCGCACGGTCTGGATGAGCTTCTCCTCGAAGTCGTCGTCGATCTTCCCGCGCAGGTAGCGGATGTAGACGTCGATCAGGTTCGAGTCGCCGAGGAAATCGCTCCCCCACACGCCGTTGAAGAGCTCGTCGCGCGAGTGCACCTTGTTGCGGTGGAGCAGCAGGTACTCCAGCAGCGCGTACTCTTTCGCGGTCAGATGGATCTGCTTGCCGCCGCGCGTCACCTCGTGGCGGTCGCGGTCCATCACCAGATCCTTCGCGCTCAGCACGTTCTCGTGCGGGTCGCGGTCACGCAGCCGCGCGCGGATCCGCGCCAGCAGCTCCTCGATCGAGAACGGTTTGACGACGTAGTCGTCGGCGCCGCGGTCGAGCCCGGCGACCCGGTCGGGGATGCGGTCCTTCGCGGTCAGCATGATGATCGGGACGCGCGACTTCGCGCGCACCCGCGAGGCGACTTCCATCCCGTCGAGCTTCGGCAGCATCAAGTCGAGCACGACGAGGTCCGGCTCCTTGAGCGCTTTCTCGAGCCCGGACAGACCGTCCGAGGCGGTGTCGACCTCGTAGCCTTCGTGCTCGAGCTCGAGCTTGAGCACGCGGATGATCTGCGGGTCGTCCTCGACCAGCAGGATCTTGTACCTGCGGCGCTCCTCCGGGAGCGCCGGGCTCGGGCTGGCGCTCACCTCACCCGCACGTTGCGGCGCGCGGTGCGCGGGACGCTGAGCTGCGAGAGCCACCAGGCCGAGCTGATCCCGACCGCGAGCCACAGCATCGTGAGCTGGCCGCCGGCCGCCGTGTTCTCGGCCAGCGTGCCGAGCGTCGAGACGACGCGCTCGACGGCGTGCGGCGAGCTCAGGAACGTCCAGGTGAGCCACGCGGCGAGCGCGAGCAGCGTGCCGACGAGCCAGACCTCCCAGCTCCGCACGAGCGGCGCCGGGCGGTGGACGGTCGCCGCCATGATCCGGGCGTGGAGCCGTGCGGGCGGCTCTTCCAGCGGAAGCGCGGCCAGTGCACGGTCCAGATCGTCGTCGTCGTGGTAGATCATGCGCTCAGAACCTTCCGGAGCTGTTCTTTCGCCCGGAACAGGTGCGTTTTCACCGTTCCGAGCGGAAGATTTAACACGGTTGCAATTTCCTCGTACTGCTTCCCCTGGAGATGGTACAGCGTGATGACCGCCCGGTACTTCTCGGGGAGGCCATCGATCGCCGTCCTCAGCCGGGCCGCCTCGTCGCTGCGCTCGGCGAGGAGCTCGGGTCCGGCCGACGTGTCGGCGCGGTCGGGGAGGTCGTCGCCGGAGAAGCGCTTCCGCCGCGCGAGGCGGTCGCAGCAGCCGCGGTAGCAGATGGTGAAGATCCAGGTCGAGAACTTCGCGCCCGGCCGGAACGAGCCGAGCGCGCGGTACGCCTTGAAGAACGCCTCCTGGGCCGCGTCCTCGGCCTCGGTGCGGTCGCGAAGCGTGCGGGCCGCCAGGTGGTAGACCGCGCGCTCGTAGCGCGTGACCAGCTCCCCGAAGGCCTCCGGCTGTCCCGCGAGGGTAGCCGCGATCAGCGCCTGGTCGTCGACGACCGGCGCCGCTAGCGGGGGTTCCACCGCGAGGGCAGCTCCCATGGTGCTCCCATGTACGCCCGAGCGAGGCGGCGGTTTCGTGCGGACGCCGGCGCGCCGCCGGACCGCCCCCGAAACACCGCGCGCGGCCGGTCGTACATGGGGCATGATTTCCCGCTCGACCCTCATCGGCGCCTTGGTCGTCGTCGAGCTCGCCATCGTCGGCGCCGCCGCCCGCGCGGTCGCCGGCGACCCCGGCCCCGCCTCGCCGGCGCCGTTCGGCTTCGGGCCCGGCGCTCCGCGGGAGTCATCGCACCGGCTCGACCGCACCTTCGCGACGGGGCTCGCACCGCACGTCGTCATCGACGTCCACGACGTCGACGTCACCGTGCGCGGCGAGAACGCCGTCACCGTCCACGCCTCCGAGACCTTGCAGCGGTCGGGCTACGTCTCGGGCGACGTCCCGGCGCTCAGCGCCGAGCAGACGCCGGACGGCGTGCGGTTCTCGACGCCGGCGGACCACCACGTGCACGTCTTCATCGGGCACTATTCGCACGATCTGCAGCTCGCCGTGCCGGCCGGCGCGCGGGTGGACGTCGTCGGCGGGGGCGTCGTCGACGCGAGCGGTCTGCGCGCCAAGCTGATCGCGCACGTCCCCTCCGGCGCGATCCGCGTCCACGACCACCGCGGCGACGTCGACGTCAGCACGGGCAAAGGCTGGATCACGATGAACGACGTGCAAGGCGACGACATCGCCGCGAACACGCGCGACGGGCGAATCTATCTGACCCGCGTCGGCGGCGAGCGCCTCAACGCGTTCAGCAGCTCTGGGCGCATCGTCGGAGTCGACGTGCGCGCGGTGAACGGCGCGCTGACGACGCGGGACGGCCGCGTGATCCTCTCGTTCACCGGAAACAGCGACGCGACGGTCACCGCGCACACGGAGGACGGCAACGTGAAGGTTACCGGGCTGACCACCAGCGACACCGCGGACGACCGCGCCGTGCTGCACCTCGGCGACGGCCGCGGCCGTTTCGCCGTCTCGACCGACAGCGGGCCGATCGTGATCACCCCGGGAGCGAGCGTATGATGGACGTCACCGGAGCGATCGCCATCATCGTCGTGATCGGGCTGCCCGTAGCCGGCTGGATCACCTCGATCGTTCTCCGCCACCAGGAGCGGATGGAGATGCTGCGCCGCGGGATCGTACCGCCGCCGGCGTGGGACAAGGCCGCGTACAAGGCGTGGCGACGCACGGGCGCTGCTCCGTGGCCGCCGCCGCCGGGCACGGCGCAGCAGACCGTGTCCTCACAGCAGACGCAATGGGGGCCGCAGCCGGTGCCGCCGCCGCAGTGGGCGCCCACGCCGGAGGACGATCCCCAGCGCGCGCTCTACAAGGGGATCCGGGTCGCCCTGATCGGCTTCGCGATCACGCTCGGGATGGGCTGGGCGTTCGGGGGGTTCCGCGGGAACCCGGTCGTCCTCGCCGGGCTGATCCCGATGTTCGTCGGGATCGCGCAGGTCATCGTCGCGCTGCTCTCCGGCGCGCAGCTCCCCGGCGTCATGCCGCACACGACGTTCATCCCTCCGCCGCAGCCGCCGCCCCAGCCCCCGCCCGGCCCGGGCGGGCCGCCGCCGTGGGCGCAGCAGCCGGGACGGCCGCACTTCGAGGAGCTCTCGAAGCCCGTCCCTCCGCCGGACCCGCGCTAAAGAAAGAGGACGGGGCCTGGGCCCCGTCCCTTTTCGTTCTTGACCGAGACTCCGTTCGCGTGCGGAGCCGTTAGCGGCAGGTCACGATCGCCATGGCCCAACCGGAAGCGGTACGCGTGCGAACGAGATAGCCGTGGTCGGTGCGGTCGTAGACGTGGTAGCCCGCTCGGAGCGCGTCGGCTAGCGTCTTGAAGACCATGATACCGGGCATCTCGTTCTCCTTTCCGGCGACGCCGTGTCCCGGCGCCGTGCACTCTATACGTTCGGCAGCGTCGCGAAGTTCTTGATATCGGATGAGCGAAGGACGTAAAGATGCCGTACCCGCGCCTCGTCGTCGCGCTCGACGTCCCCTCGCCCGGTCGCGCCGCGACGCTCGTCGCCGAGCTGGCGCCGCTCGGTGTGCTCTTCAAGATCGGGTACGAGGCGTTCTATGGCTACGGTGACGAGGTTCGCGCGGCGCTCGCTTCCCAGGACGCCGGGTACGCGCTCGATCTGAAGCTGCACGACATCCCGCGGACCGTCGAAGCTGCGGTGCGCGCCGTGGTGCGGCCCGGCGTGCGGCTGATGACGGTGCACGCGCTCGGCGGCGCGGCGATGCTCGAAGCGGCGGTCGGCGCCGCGGAAGAGCGCGCGGCGGAGCTCGGGATGGAGCCGCCCGGCGTCTTCGCCGTCACCGTGCTGACGAGCATCGGCGCCGAGGACCTGGGTGAGCTGGGGCTTCTCGGCGGTCCGGGCGAGAACGCGATCCGGCTCGCCGCGCTCGCGCGCGACGCGCGCTGCAGAGGCGTGGTGTGCAGCGCGCGCGAGGCCGCCGACCTGAAGTCGTACTTCGGGGCGGAGTTCGAGACGTTCTGCCCGGGGATCCGGCCCGCGGGGAGCGCGCACGGGGATCAGAAGCGCGCGGCGACGCCGCGCGATGCGCGCGAGGCCGGCGTCGACTACGCGGTCGTCGGCCGGCCGATCACCGGCGACGCCGATCCGCTCGGCGCGGCGCGCGCGATCCTCGCGGAGCTCCAAGGGTGACCGGCGCGACCGCGACCGATCTGCTGCACGAGCTCGAGCGGCGCGGCGCGATCCTGAGCGGGCACTTCCGGCTCTCGTCGGGACGGCACTCGAACCTGTTCGTGCAGAAGTTCCGCATCCTCGAGGATCCACCGCTGGTCGAGCGCGTCGCGCGCGCGCTCGCCGATGCGGCGCGGCCGCTCGCGCCGACGGTCGTCGTGAGCGCGGCGGTCGGCGGGATCGTGCTCGGGTACGAGACGGCGCGCCAGCTCGGGACGCTCGGCATCTTCGTGGAGAAGGAGCACGGCGTGCCGGCGCTGCGCCGCGGGTTCGCGCTCGGTCCGGGCGATCGCGCGTTCGTCGTCGAGGACGTCGTGACGACCGGCGGTTCGGTGCGCGAGGTGCTCGACCTCGTCCGCGCGCGCGGTGCGGAGGTCGCAGGCGCAGGCGTCATCGTGCGGCGCGCGCCGGTCGACTTCGGCGTACCGACGACCGCGCTGCTCGACCTGCCGATCGAGTCGCACGATCCGGCGGAGTGTCCGCAGTGCGCCGCCGGCGAGCCGATCACCGAACCGGGTTCGCGGTTTTTAGGGACGAAGTAGCGGCGTCTCGTGGACTATTCCAAGCTCGTGCGGCCCGAGGTGGCCTCGATGAAGCCGTACCTGCCCGGCACGACCGTCACGCAGGCGCGGAAGAAGTACGGGCTCGAGCGCTTCGTGAAACTCTCGTCGAACGAGAACCCGCTCGGGACCTCGCCGAAGGCGGCCGCGGCGCTGCGCGACATGGGCGACCTGCAGGTCTACGTCGACGACGACCATCCCGAGCTGCGGCGCCGCCTGGCGGAGCCGTACGGGCTCGGCGTGGAGCACGTGCTCGTCGGACACGGCTCGAACGACGTCGTGCGCACGCTCTTCAGCGCGTACCTGGCGGCGGGCGACGAGGTCGTGATGGGCGATCCGACCTTCTCGCTGTTCCCGAAGGATGCGGTGCTGATGGGCGCGCGGCCCGTGCGCGTCCCGCTGCGCGCCGACGGCGTGCACGATCTCGACGCGATGCTCGGCGCGATCACCCCGCGCACGAAGATCGTCGTCGTCGTCGACCCGAACAACCCGACCTCGACGCGCGTCGAGCGCGAGGCGTTCGAGCGCTTCGCGCGCGCGCTCCCCGCGGACGTCATCCTGATCGTCGATCAGGCCTATCGCGAGTACATGCCGCCGGGTTCGGTCGAAGGGACCGACTACGTGAACTCGCGGCCGGCGACGATCGTGCTGCGCACGCACTCGAAGCTCTTCGGGCTGGCGTCGCTGCGGTTCGGATACGCGCTCGGCGACCCGGAGCTCCTCGCGTACGCGCAGCGTGTGCGGCTGCCGTTCAACGTCTCGCGGCCCGCGGCGGTCGCGGCGCTCGCCGCGCTCGACGACAGCGAGTTCGTGCGGCAGTCGCTCGAGACCAACGAGGCGGGGAAGGCGTTTCTGTTCCCGGCGTTCGCGAAGCTCGGGCTGCATGCGTATCCGTCGGCCGCGAACTTCGTCGCGGTCTCGGTCCCCGGGACGGCGAGCGAGGCGTACGAGGCGCTGCTCCAGCGCGGGATCGTCACGCGCAGCGGCGATGCGCTCGGGATGCCGGGGCGGCTGCGCATCGCGATCGGCACGCCGGAACAGAACGCGCTGCTGATCGAAGCGCTCGGCTCGCTCGTGGCGGCGGCCGCGTGAACGCGACGATCGCCGTGCGGCGCGGCGAAAAGGCGGACCGCGAGTTCGTCCTCGACCTCGGCCGGCGCAGCGCGACGTCGAGCGTCTCGGCGGTGCGGACCGCGAAGTACGACGACGTGATCCATTCGTTCGAGCGGCTCGCCGAGTTCGTCTACGGCCGCCGCCACGATCTGCTGATCGCCGAGGAGAACGGCGAGCGGGTCGGGTTCCTGCTGCTGCTCTACGACGTGCCGGACGAGGTGACGCTCACCGATCAGGCCTTCGTCGCGTACACGGCTGTCGAGCCGTTCGCGCGCGGCCGCGGCGCGGGGCGCGCGCTGATGGACGCCACCGAGGCGTACGCACGCGCGCACGGACTCAGCTACGTCAGCCTGATGGTGACCGAGGACAACGCGCCGGCGCGGACGCTCTACGAGCGCGCGGGCTTCGTCACGGAGCGGCGGATGCTGACCAAAACGCTGGATCCCGGCTGAGCGCGAGCAGCTTCGCTTCGCGCTCCGGCGTCAGGCCGGCTTTCAGCGGCGCGTCACCGCGCTCGTGCAGGGCCCAGTGAAGCGTGTCCGCGACCGTCTGCGCGAGCGGGCGATAGCGCATCCCTAGCGCGACGGCGTGCGCGGTCGAGACCCGCGAGATGCCGTCGGAGCCTTCACCGCTCGGGACCCAGACCGGGAGATCGCTCCAGCCTTCGACGTGCTGCTCTTTGAGCACCGCG
Source organism: Candidatus Elarobacter sp. (assembly GCA_036264835.1). Lineage (GTDB taxonomy): Bacteria > Vulcanimicrobiota > Vulcanimicrobiia > Vulcanimicrobiales > Vulcanimicrobiaceae > Vulcanimicrobium. The sequence continues at coordinate 1,833 of DATAQE010000115.1, read as the reverse complement.
ACGTTGATCGGCACGATGCGCGACGGAACGCTGCTCGCGGCGGCGCATGTTTCCAGCAGGTGGCGCAGCGTCGCGTGCTCCGCGGGGCCAACGGCGTTCACGGTGCCGCTCGTGCCGCGCTCGATCGCGTCCGTGATGAACTCGGCGAGATCGCGCACGTCGATCCACTGGACCGGTGCGCCGAGATCGTCCGGGACGACGACGTCGCCGCCGCGCGCGAACCGCAGCGGCCAGTACGTGAAGCGATCGCTCTGATCGTGCGGCCCGACGATCAATCCCGGCCGGACGACGAGCGTTCGGTCGGTGCCGAAGGCGGCCAGGGCTTCGCGCTCGCACAGCAGCTTCAGCGGCCCGTACTGCTCGGCGTGGAACTCGTCGCGCGACTTGTCCGCGGGGAGCTCCGGCGTCGGGCTCGATTCGTCGACCGCGGGCAGCGAGATATCGTACACCGAGACGCTCGAGATGATGACGTACTGCCGAGCGCGCTCGCGCAGCATCCCCGCGCTCGCCGCCACGGCGCGCGGCAGAAACGCCGACGTGTCGAGCACCGCGTCCCAGGTGGCGCCCGCCGGGAGCCGGTCCAGATCGGTCGCGCGGTCGCCGAGGACGCGCTCGACGTTCGGGAACAGCTCGCGCCCGCGCTGACCGCGGTGGAACAGGGTCACATCGTGCCCGCGCGCGAGGAGCGTCTCGACGACGTGCCGGCCGAGAAACACCGTCCCGCCGAGCACGAGGACGCGCACTAGACGGCCGTCACATCGACTCGGGGGCGATCACGCCGCACAGCTCGAGCGTCTTCGCGAGGATCGTCTTCGTCGCGAGCGCGAGCGCGAGACGCGCGGTCGTCGTTGCGGCGTCGCCGGTCAGGACTCGGCAGGCGTCGTAGAACTGGTGGAAGTCGCTCGCGACCTCGCGCGCGTACTTCGGCAGACGGTGCGGCGCGCGGGCGCGCGCGACGCCGGCGACCGTCGGCGCGAACTCCGCGAGACGGCGGATCAGCGCGAGCTCCGCAGGATCCGTCAGCGCGTCGAGCGCTTCACCGCGCTCGGCGGCGGCGAGCTGCGCGGCGTGCGACTCGCGCGCCTTGCGCAGCACCGAGGCGATGCGGGCGTGGCCGTACTGCACGTAGTAGACGGGGTTGTCGTTGGTCTGCTTCTTCGCGAGCTCCAGATCGAACGTGAGCGGCTGGTCGGTCGAGAGCATGATGAAGAAGAAGCGTGCCGCGTCGACGCCGACCTCGTCGATCACCTCGCGCAGCGTGACGATCGTCCCCGCGCGCTTCGACATCTTCAGCTCCTCGGAGCCGCGCTTGAGCGTGACCTGCTGCGCGATCACGACCTCGACCGCGCCGCCCCGCCCGTCCGCGTCGGCGATCGCGTTCAAGCGCCCGATGTAGCCGTGGTGATCCGGGCCGAGGATGTCGACGACCCGGTCGGCGCGCTGCAGCTTCGCGTGATGATAGGCGATGTCGTTGGCGAGATACGTCGGGACGCCGTCGCGGCGGATCACGACGCGGTCCTGGTCGTCCCCGGCGTCGGTCGTGCGCAGCCACGTCGCGCCGTCCTTCTCGTAGAGCCGGCCCAGCGCGCGCATCCGCTCGATGCCCTCGCGAATGGCGCCCGCCTCGTGCAGCGCCTGCTCCGACTGCCACAGATCGTACTCGACCCGGAACGCGAGCGCGTCGGCCTGCTGCTCGGCGACCATCATGTCGCGCCCGAACCGCGCCGCGGTCGCGATCGCGTCGTCCTCCGCGGCATGCAGCCAGTGCTCGCCGTCGCGCTCGCGCAGCGCGCGCGCGATCTCCGCGACGTACTCGCCTTGATAGCCGTCGTC
>DATAQE010000114.1:0-3756 GCA_036264835.1 Candidatus Elarobacter sp. | reverse complement strand
GACCACATCACCGAGACGTCGGTGATCCGCGGGACGCGCTTGAGCGTGACCTTCCCGCGCGCGAGCAGCGCCGCGGCCATGATCGGCAGCGCGGCGTTCTTCGCACCTTGCACGTCGACGCTGCCCTCGAGGCGGGCGCCGCCGACGACGCGCAGCGTGGTGTCGAGACGATCCAGGACGTTCACGCGACGCTCCAACCCACCGCGGGCTCCAAGGGGATGCTCTCCGCGTCGTGCGGGCCGCCGGTGAACGTCGCCAGCAGCCGGCGGTCCTCGGCGACGCCGATCTGCACCGTGAACGCCCGCATCCCGTCGAGCTCGCGCATCCGCGCCCGCGCGCTGTCCGCCTTCCCTTCATACAATCCGCCGTCGACGTCGACGAACCGGATCGTCCCGTCGCCGTAGAAGCCGAACGCCAGCCGCCCGTCGCCCGCGACGCCCCAGACGATCTGCGTGACCTCGTCCGCGGGATCGGTGATGAACGCCGGGAGCACCTCGGCGCCGTTGGCGCCGCGCGGCCGTTCCGGCGGCGGTCCGAAGACCGGCGAGGGCGGCGGGACGCGGACCACGGCCGGGCGCGGCTTCGGCATCTCGAACGGCGGCGGCTCGGCGAACCGCACCTGCGGCGGCTCGGGCCGCGCTTCGTCGGTGCGCGGCGGCTCGTAGCGCGGCGCCTCGTACCGCGGCGGTTCCCATCGCGGCGGTTCTTCGGCCGGCAGCGGCCCGTAACGCCGCGGTTCGGGGTACGGCTCCGGCTCGGCGGCGTACGGCGGCGAGTCCGAGCGCGACGTCGGCTCGGGACGCGGCGCCTCGTCCTGCTGCGGGCGCTCCTCCGTGCGCGGCGGGAGGTCCACCGCCCGCACCGTCACGCGCGAGCGCTCCGGCGCCTCTTGGGAGCGGTCCCCCGGCTCGGACCGGTCCGGCGCTTCGCGCGCGTCGTGCGCTTCATGGGGCTCCGGCGGCTGCACAGGTCGCACGGTCTCCGGCGCGCGCTCGGGCTCGCGGACGAATGCCGCGTCGGGAGCGACGGCGGGCTGCCCCGGGGCGAGCGCGTCCCGGTGGACGGCCGGCTCGGGCTGGGGCTGGGGCGGCGGCGGTGGGGCCGGAGGCTCTTCCTCGGCGACCGCCTCGGCCACGGCGTCGCGCTCCATCGCCCACAGGCACAGCGCGAGAGCGGCCAGCTGGACCCCGACCGCGGCGACGAACACCCAGGGCGGCGTGCGTTTCATCGGCTCCTCGCTTCGTCGCGAGGTCCCATCTTTCTTAGCGGGCTTAGCGGGGGAAGAGCAGATCGTGGCACGCAGCATCATCGCCCCCGCCGAGCGCGTAACCAACCTGCGCTGGGGCATCGCGGTCCTGCTCGGGATCGGCGTCCTGATCAACTACTTCGACCGGGTGAACATCACCGTCGCCGGACCCTCGCTCCAGAAAGAGTTCGGGATCGACGACATCCAGTTCGGCTACCTCCTGAGCGCGTTCGGTTGGACCTACGCGGCGCTGCAGATCCCGATCGGGGCCTTCCTCGACCGCTACGGCGTCGTCGTGATCGGCCGGGTGACGACGCTGCTGTGGGCGATCGCCTCGGCGCTGACCGGGCTCGCGAACGGCTTCGTGACGATGTTCGCCGCGCGGCTGCTGCTCGGCGTCGCCGAGACGCCGACGTTCCCGATCAACGCCAAGGCGGTCGGCTACTGGTTCCCGCTCAAGGAACGCGGGCTCGCGACCGCGATCTTCGACTCCGCCGCGAAGATCGCCACGGGGATCGGCGTCCCGATCGTCGCCGTGATCCTCGCGCTGTACGGCTGGCGCATGACGTTCTTCGTCACCGCGTTCTTCAGTTTGCTGTTCTTCATCGCGTTCTACGTGTTCTACCGGAACCCGAGCGAGGCGAAGAACCTGACCCACGCGGAGCGCACGTACATCGCCGAAGGCGGCGCGCAGCCCGAAGGGCTCACGACCGCCGGCAACGTCGGCGCCGCGCTCGGCTATCTGCTCCGGCAGCGAAAAGTGTGGGGCCTGACGATCGGCTTCTCCGCGTACGGCTACTCGTTCTATCTGCTGCTCACGTGGCTGCCCGGGTATCTCGTCAAGACGTATCACATGAACATCATCAAGACGGGCGCGTACGCGATGGTGCCGTGGCTCGTCGCCGGCGTCGCCGACCTGATCGTGGGCGGCTGGCTCGTCGATAATCTCGTCCAGCGCGGCTACGAGCAGACGCGCGTCCGCAAGACGATCATCGTCATCGGGATGCTGATGGGGCTCACGATCATCGGCGCCGCGTTCACGACCAACCCGAACGTCGCGATCGTCTGGATCACGATCGCCCTCACCGGGCTGGCGTGCTCCGCGCCGATCGGATGGTCGATCCCCTCGCTGATCTCGCCCCGCGGGAGCGTCGGCACGATCGGCGGCATCATGAACTTCTTCAACAACGTGATGTCGATCCTCGCGCCGATCGTGACCGGCTACATCGTCGCGGGGACGAGCTCGTTCGCGAACGCGTTCATCACCGCCGCGATCGTGCTGCTGATCGGCATCGTCGGGTACGTCTGGGTCCTCGGAACGATCGAGCCGATCCCGGAGCCCGGTGGCTGACGCGCCTTCCGGCGTCGTCGTCGGCATCGATCTCGGTACCAGCGCCGTGAAGGTGCTCGCGACGACGACGGGCGGCCGCGAGATCGCGACCGGTTCGGAGTTCTACGGGCTCGAGACGCCGCATCCGGACTTCGTCGAGCAGGACGCCGACCTCGTCTACCGCGCGACGATGCACGTGCTCGAGCGCGTCCTCGCCGACGTGCGCCTGCGCGGGAGCGACGTCGCGGCGATCGGGATCTCGAGCGCGATGCACGGCGTGCTGTGCGTCGACGAGAGCGGCGAGCCGCTCTCGCGCGTGATCACCTGGATGGACCGCCGCGCGCACGCGATCGCCGACCGCTGGCGCGCCGACGGGAACGGCTCGGCGCTCTACGCGCGCACCGGCGCGCCGATGCACCCGATGCTGCCCGTCACGAAGCTGCGCTGGCTCGCCGAGCACGAGCCCGAGCTGTTCGCGAAGACGCGGCGCTTCGTCGGGCTCAAAGAGCTGGTCGTCTTCCGCTGGACCGGCGAATGGCTGGTCGACCACGGGATCGCGTCGGCGACCGGGATGCTCGATCTGCGCACGCGCGACTGGGACCCGCTCGCGCTGCAGCTGGCGGGGATCGGCGCGAACCGCCTCTCCGCGCCGGCGAAGCCGTCGACCGCGCTGCGCGCGTTCCGCCCCGCGATCGCGCGGCAGCTCGGGATCGGCAACGGGACCGCCGTCGTGCTCGCGTCTGCGGACGGGCCGCTGGCGAACATCGGCGTCGGCACCGCGCCGCACGAAGAGGTCGCGCTCACGCTCGGCACGTCGGGCGCGGTGCGCATCCTCGCCGACGAGCCGATGCTCGACGCGCACGGGCGGACGTTCTGCTACTGCGCCGACGACACGCGCTTCGTCGTGGGCGGGCCGACGAGCGCCGCCGGCGCCTCGCTCGACTGGATCTTCGCGCTGCTGCTCGACGAGACGCCGAAGGACGAGCGCTTCGCGCGCGCGGTACAGATCGCGTCGCACGTCGCGCCGGGGGCGGACGGTCTCGTGGTGCTGCCGTTCTTCGGCGGCGAGCGCGCGCCGTACTGGAACAGCGCGCTGCGCGGCGCGTTCGACGGCCTCGACCTCGCGCACGACCGCCGCACGATCCTGCGCGCCGCGTTCGAGAGCGTCGTCTTCGGCGTC
>DATAQE010000109.1:0-34526 GCA_036264835.1 Candidatus Elarobacter sp. | reverse complement strand
GGATGCGGTCGTCGGCGTTGAGCAGTGCGCGCGCCAGCGCGACCATCTGCTGCTGGCCGCCGGACAGCGTCCCCGCCTTCTGCGCGGCGCGCTGCTTCAGCTCCGGAAACAGCTCGTGCACGAGCGCGTAGCGCGGCGCCGGTCCCTGCGAACGATACGCCGCTGCTCGCGGTGCGTGACCTGAACGTCTATATCGGCGAGTCGCACATCTTGCAAGGCGTCTCGTTCGGCGTGCGGCGCGGCGGCATCACCGGACTGCTGGGCCGCAACGGCGTCGGCAAGACCACGACGCTGCGCGGGATCCTCGGCCTAGTCCCGCGCACCGGCGCGGTCGTGCTCGACGGCGAGGAGACGAGCAAACTCCCCGTGCACGAAGTCGTGCGGCGCGGCGTCGCGTACGTCCCCGAGGACCGCGACGTCTTCTCCGGCCTGACGGTCGAAGAGAATCTCACGCTCGCGGAGCGTGCCGGCTCGCAGCACCGCTACGACTTGGTCTACGAGCTCTTCCCGGAGCTGAAGCAGCGCGCGGCGCAGCAGGCCGGGACGCTCTCCGGCGGGCAGCAGCAGATGGTCGCGCTCGCGCGCGCGCTGCTGAACGCCGACAACCGCATCCTGCTGGTCGACGAGCCGACGAAAGGGCTCGCGCCGCTGGTCGTGCGGCACGTCGTCGACGCGCTGCGCCGCGCGGCCGAGGTCGCGACGATCCTGCTCGTCGAGCAGAACCTGAGCGTCGCGCACAAGCTCGTGCACGACGTCGTCGTCCTCGACCAGGGCCGCGTCTCGTTCACCGGCGACGTCGAGCAGCTGATGGGCGATCCCGCGCTCGCGCGCAAGCACCTCGGCCTCGCGGCCGCGGGGAGCCACTGAGACGATGACGACGATCGCACTGCTGCTCATCACCGGGCTCGGGCTCGGCGCGCTGTACTTCCTGATCGCCGCCGGGCTATCGCTGATCTGGGGCCTGATGCGCGTGCTGAACTTCGCGCACGGCGCGTTCTTCACGGTCGCCGCGTACGCCGGATGGTCCGCGGCGAACGCGGCCGGCGGCGCGCCGGTCGGGGTGCGGTGGCTGATCGCCGTGCTGGTCGCGGTGATCGTGGGCGCGGTCTTCGCGACGCTCACCGAGGTGCTGCTCATCCGGCCGCTCTACGCGCGCCACGTCGGCCAGGTGCTGGTGACGGTCGGGCTCTCGCTCGCGACGATCTCGCTGGTGCAGGGCGGGTTCGGCAGCGATCCGCAGACCTTCGCGCTGCCGAGCTGGATGACGGCGACGACGAACGTGATCGGCGCGAACGTCCCGAACACGCGGCTGCTCGTGATCGCGGTTGCGGCGCTGGTGTTCGCGCTGCTGCTCTTCTTCTTGCGGCGGACGCGGTTCGGGCTGATCGTGCGCGCGGGCGTCGAGAACCGCGCGATGGTGCAGGCGCTCGGGATCGACGTGCAGCGCGCGTTCACGCTGGTGTTCGCGATCGGCGGCGCGGCGGCGGGTCTCGCCGGGATGCTCGCGGCGACGTACTACGGCACGATCGATCCCGGCCGCGGGACGTCGATGCTGATCTTCGCGTTCATCGTCGTGATCATCGGCGGCCTCGGCTCGGTGACCGGCTCCGCCGTCGCCGCGATCGTCGTCGGCGTGATCCAGCAGTTCCTCAACTACTACGCGACCGGGATCGGCGACTTCTCCGTCGTCCTGCTGCTCGCGATCGTGCTGCTGTTCCGCCCCGGCGGCTTCTCGGGCACGACGACGTGACAGCCGACGAGACGACGCGCCCGCGTTCGCGCGCTCGTGCCGTGGCGATCGGCGTCGCCGTCGCGATCGTCGTTTTCGCGGCGCTCCCGTTCGCCGGGATCACGATCCCCGGGATCTTCGACGGCCCGCTGAACGGCCCGGGGACGCTGAACCTGCTCGGCCTGTGCTTCGTCTTCGGCGCGCTCGCGCTGACGTACGACCTCGTGTTCGGCTACGTGGGTCTGCTCTCGTTCGGGCACGCGCTCTACTTCGCGACCGGCGTCTACGTCACGGCGATCGCGCTCGCGCGCTGGCACTGGTCGCTCCCCGCCGCGCTCGCCCTGACGGCGGTCGTCTCGGTGCTGCTGCCGCTGGCTCTCGGCGCGATCTGTCTGCGCATGCGCGACATCCCGTTCGCGATGGTGACGCTCGCGTTCGCGCAGGCCGGCTCGATCCTGGTGATGCAGAACCCGTTCGGCCTGACCGGCGGCGAGGAGGGCCTCGCGCTCGGCGGCGACACGCTGCCAGCCGCGCTGGTCGGCGTGGTGAACACGCGCAACGTCTACTGGATGGCGCTGGTGCTGCTGATCGTCGTCTACGCGATCGCGTGGCGCGCGGTGAACTCGCCGCCCGGCCGCGTCTGGCAGGCGATCCGCGAGAACGAGCGCCGCGTGAACGTCCTCGGCCTCAACCCGTATCTCTACAAGCTCGGCGCGTTCGTGCTCTCGGCGTTCCTGGCGTCCGCGACCGGCGTCGTCTACCTGCTGCTGCAGGGCGGCGCGAACCCGCAGGTGACGACCGCCGACTTCACGCTCGCGCTGCTGGTGATGGTCGTCCTCGGCGGCGTCGGGACGCTCTGGGGCGCGGTCCTCGGCGGGGTCCTCTACGAGTACCTGGACTTCCGCCTGATCGCGCTCGCGAACACGACGGGCGTCAAGGACCTGCCCGCTTTGCTGCGAGTCCCGCTCTCCGAGCCGCTGTTCTTGCTCGGCGTCCTGTTCATCGTGCTGGTCCTCTTCGTCCCCGGCGGCCTCGGCGGCGCGCTGCGCCGCCGCTTCGGCGCCGCGCTCGGCGGCTCGCCGTGAAGGTGTTTGACGCGGACCGGGCGCATCGGGTAGACTCACGCCTTGGACGGGCGGCTAGCTCAGTGGGAGAGCGCCACATTGACACTGTGGAGGTCAGAAGTTCAATCCTTCTGCCGCCCACCATCCGAAAAACCGCGCTGTAGCGCGGTTTTTCTTCTTTCGTAGGCCGCCCGAAGGCGTGACGACGTGAAATTCGATCTCGACTTACAGGACCCGTGGCGGCGGCCGATCGTCGGGACGCGAGGGAGCGCCGGCCCCCAAACGGTTCGCGTTACGCCTGGACGGAACTACTGGCCACCGAGCTGGGCCGCATCCCGGAGGGCCAAGGCAGTCGGCGAGGCCGTAGCGCCCTACATCAAAGGCACCGCGCGCAGAGCATCATCACCGCGAAGGAGCGTTCCGGGTCGTACGCATAGGCAACCGCGTCGCGCTACCGAGTGGAGGCGGGAGACCGCGCGGGCATCGTGATGTCGCTCGCGGCGCACTGGGCGGCGAGCGGCTGGCGGCGGGCGCGACGAACCGCGCTCCGCGCTTCCAAACGGCCGCCACTAGCCGGCAGGACCGCTTGCGCCGTCCAGGGTCTATTGGTCTGGGGCCGCCGTCTGTCATGTCGGGGAGGATACCACGCGGTGCGCCATCACGCATAACTACCCCCGCTTGCCTTGACCAAGCGGAATGGCTATTGGAGCCGCGGAACGCACTGCCATGCCTCGAACGCCAGCTGCTCTCCGCTTCTACGTCTTCCGGGCTCAATTTGAAAACGAATTGCCGCTTCTCGAACCCGCGTTCCCCGATGGTCTCGCCCCGTTCCTTCAAACTGTCCTACGTAACGAATCACAGGATCCACACCGACAAACATTCCGCAACTGGGCCGTCGGGAATCTGGAGATTTTCAGGATCGAAGAAGATGTGTTGCTCTATGGAAAGGCTGGACACTCCCGGCGCGTGCACGCAGAGCAGTGGGAGCACGAGCATGAGGAGTTCGAGGACGTCGAACTCGATATGAGCAACAGCGTTTCGTTTATTTTCGATGGCACCACTGAGTTGACCGCGATTCAGCACCGGGCGACGGTTGGCGCGACGCAAGCCGCTCGGCGCATTGAGTACATTTTCAATCATGCACCACCCGACGAGAGACAGAACTTGATACTGCGCTTCCATGAAGTGAATGACCGGGAAGCCGCCGTCGCAAAGCTGCAGCGACTCGCACTTGTCACTAGATTTAGCGCGAAATTACGTGCCCCGAATCCGTACACCGAGCCGGAGTATGCACGGTGGTGGAAAGAGATCAACGGCCCCGCTCGCGGAAAAGAGGTTGACGTGGCGTGGAAAAGCGAAGAGGGGCTGGAAATCGGTGAGACTTCACCGATCCAGCGCGCGATGGAGATGGTCGCCGATGCATATGGAAAGTGGCGAGCCGTTGGACGAGACCGCAGCAATCGCCCCGACGTCGTCGACTCCAAATCGCGAATCGCGCAAGCACGCGCCGCCGTTACAAATGCGCGCGAAGCGGCCCTATTCTTCCTCGAGTATATCAAAGACCGTCAGGCCGCCAATGCAGAGCGCCGACAGCGGAGGGACTAGCACTGAGAGTGGTCCGCCATCATACGCGGCTATTCTGCTTCACGTCGTGCGCGACGCGTGGCGCGCCTGGGACTTTCAAGCGGCGCTCGGAGCAACCGCGCTGTTCGCGGGAGCAACTCGCTTCATGCCGGTTTCCGAGCGAGCCCACATTGCAAAAGAGATGATCTCTGTGGCCGCGCCGATAGCGATCGCCGTCATAGCGATCCTCGTTGCCGGATTCGTGCTGTTCAGTACGCTCGCAGATAAGGGATTTAAGAAAGCAATGGGCTCGGGCATGCTCATGACGAGTGGCGCATTCCTCTTCGCCATCTCATTCTCAGCCGCCGCAGTCGCTTTTGATGTGCTGCTGTTCGGGCTGACTTACATTCCTCCATTTGTCGCCTCGGCGGCATTTTGGTTGTTCGGCATGATGGCATTCTTTGGATTCGTGTACACGATCACAATGGCAATGCAGTCGGCGTACGAGCTGACCATCGTGACGCTCGGCCGCCGGTAGCCCGGGGCGGACGACTGAAAACGACAAAACCGACTGAGTCGCGCGATGTAGGATCGTTCCACGCGCATGCGCGCCGGCCCGATCATCGAATCGCGTCGCACCGCGCACTCGAAGGTGTTATCGCCCGTCCCCTCCATCCACCGCGGGATCGACGTAAGGTCCTCCAGCGTCGAGCGCCTTGATCGTCTTGAGCGCGAAGCGAATCTCGTTCGATACTTCCATGCGCTTGGATCAATCGCAGGAGTCGCGAGACAGCGTCTCGACGTCGCGTTCCTCGGTCCGCTTCACCGAGAGTCGACGACCGTGGATACTCGGCCTATCCAACCGACACGATTGGGCGTTGTCCAAGCGCGGCCCAAGCCAGGCAAAGTCCTTGGCGCGGTCGAGAACCCGCCGTCGTGGGCGAGCGTCACGGCATCCCGCTTAGCGCGGTCCAGGCCGCTCAATAGCGCTCCCGCACGGCCCACAGGCGCGTACCGAACAACGTCCGGAAGACCTCGCGGCCCGCGAGGTCTTCTTCGTCTCCGTCAGCGCGCGACGCGTGACTCGCGGAGGAGGCGGTCGTAGTTCATCTGGCGGCGGAGGAGCATCTCGCCGAAGCCGAGCTTGCCGCGTTGCATCAAGCGGTCGATGGCCCGTTCCCGCGTCACCCAGCCGAGGAGCACATCGAACGCATCGTCCGTGATCCGATCCATGCGGTAATCATCGGCATCACCGTGCGCGATCAACAGAGCGGTTCGCCTTACCCGGCGGGGAAGCGCATCAGGCCGCGTGGTTCACCAGCCGGGCTAGGCCGTATGCGACGCTCGCGGCGAGCGCGCCGATGAACCATGTCTGCAGCGCACCGAGGACGACCGGCGTCGCGAGCACGCGCGCGCGCACGGCGCCGAACACGAGCAGCGCGACGCTCGTGCAGAGGATCGACCACCACAGCGCATCGTGCGCGTCCCCGACGAAGAGGTACGGCGCGAGCGGGAAGATCCCGCCGAGCACGTAGCCGCCGCCGACCAGCAGCGCGCTGCGCGGGGCCGCGCGCTCGTCGGGGCGCTCCAGGCCGAGCTCGTTGCGCATCATGAACTCGACCCACTGCTCGCGGTCGCTCGCGATCTCGTTCACGACGCGCGTGAGCGTCGGCTCGCGCACGCCGTACGCGTGAAGGATCTGCGCGACCTCGGCCTTCTCTTCGTTCGGGATGTCGTGCGTCTCGCGGACCTCGCGCGCGTACTCCTTCGCGTAGTGCGCGATCTCGCTGCGCGAGGCGAGGTACCCGCCGAGCCCCATCGAGATCGCGCCCGCGACGATCTCCGCCAAGCCGGCGGTCAGCACGATCCCGCTCGCCGCGACCGCCCCCGTCACGCCCGCGGCGAGGGCGAACGGGACCGTCAGCCCGTCGGCCATCCCGAGGACGAGGTCGCGGATCGTCTGCGTCCCGGCGCCGTGGTGCTCGTGGTCGGCGGCTTGGATCATCGGGGGATCGTAGCCGAGCCGGACGATTTCGTCACGCCTGCGCCCGGTCGTGAGGCACGCCGAACGCGCGCGGCGAAGAGTCCCGCGTGACGACCTCGACCCCCGCGAAATCGACCGTGGACATCGCGCACCTCCGCCACACCGCCGCGCACGTGCTCGCGTACGCCGTGCAAGACCTCTTCCCCGACGCCAAGCCGACGATCGGCCCCGCGATCGAGAGCGGCTTCTACTACGACTTCGACCGCGGCGAGCCGTTCACGCCCGAGGACCTCGAGCGGCTCGAAGCGCGGATGCGCGAGATCGTGCGGGCCGACTACCCGATGACCGGCCGCCGCGTCACGCGCGAGGAAGCGATCGAGGCGTTCCGCGACAACCCGTACAAGGTCGAGATCGCGCGCGAGATCCCGGAAGGCGAGCCGATCACGCTCTACACGATCGGCGCGTTCACCGATCTCTGCCGCGGCGGCCACGCCGACTCGACCGGCGCGATCGGCGCGCTCGAGCTCGAGAACGTCGCGGGCGCGTACTGGCGCGGCAAGTCCGAGAACCCGATGCTGCAGCGCATCTACGGCACCGCGTTCCCGACGCAGCAAGAGCTCGACGACTACCACAAGTTTCTCGAGGAGGCCGCGAAGCGCGACCACCGCAAGCTCGGCGCCGAGCTCGACCTCTACCACGTCGACGAGCTCGCCGGCGGCGGGCTGATCTTCTGGCACCCGAAGGGCGCGATCATGCGGGGGCTGGTCGAGGAGTTCATCCGCGCGGGCTTGCGCGAGCGCGGCTATCTCCCGGTCGTGACGCCGCACATCGTGCACGAGGACCTCTACGCGACCTCCGGCCATCTCGAAAACTTCGCCCACGGGATGTTCGGGCCGATCGAGGTCGAGGGCCAGCGCTTCCGGCTCAAGCCGATGAACTGCCCCGGCCACATCCTGATCTACAAGAACGACGCCCGCTCGTACCGCGATCTGCCGCTGCGCTACGCCGAGTTCGGCACGGTCTACCGCTTCGAGCTGAGCGGGACGCTGCACGGCCTCACGCGCGTGCGCGGCTTCACGCAGGACGACGCGCACCTCTTCTGCACGCCCGAGCAGCTGCAGGCCGAGTTCGAGCAGACGCTCGACGAGGCGCTGCGGCTGATGGACGCGTTCCAGTTCGAGAGCTTCGAGTATTTCCTGAGCACGCGGGAGCAGCGCGGTCCGACCGACGAGATCGCCGAGAACGCGATCCGCCACGCGCTCGAGTCGCACAACCTCCCGTACGAGATCGACGAGGGCGGCGGCGCGTTCTACGGGCCGAAGCTCGACATCAACGTGCGCGACGCGATCGGCCGCCGCTGGCAGCTCGGCACGGTGCAGGTCGACTTCGTCCTGCCGGAGCGCTTCGACCTGAAGTACCGCGCCGCCGACGGGGCGGACCACCGCCCGGTGATGATCCACCGCGCGCTCGCCGGATCGCTCGAACGGTTCTTCGGCGTTCTGATCGAGCACTTCGGCGGGAACTTCCCGGTCTGGCTCGCGCCGGCGCAGGCCGTCGTCTGCCCGATCTCCGAGCACCAGCTCGACTACGCCTATCAGGTTCGCGATGCGCTGCGCGCGCGCGGCTTCCGCGTCGACGCCGACTCCTCGAACGAGAAGCTCGGCTACAAGATCCGCCATTGGAAGACGCAGAAGGTGCCGTACATCCTGGTCGCCGGCAAGCGCGAAGCCGAGGAAGGGACCGTCAACGTCAACGAGCGCGGGATCGAGGAGAAGCGCACGGTCACGATCGAGGAGTTCGCGAACGAGCTGGCCGAGCGCGTCGCCTCGAAGCGCTAGCGCCGGACGCCGCGCTCACGCGACCGGCGCGGGAAGCTCCTCGGCGAGCGGCGTGAGCTCGATCGAGACGCCGTTGCGGCCGCAACTCTTCGCGCGGTAGAGCGCGGAGTCGGCGCGCGCGATGAGATAGTCCGGATCGTCGCCGGGTCCGCCGAGGACCGCGATCCCGACGCTGATCGTGACGATGCGCGCGGCGACCGGCGTGCAACTGTGCGGGATCGCAATCGCCGCGATCGCCGCGCGCAGCCGCTCCGCGACCAAGTACGCGCCTTCGGTGTCGGTGTCGGGGAGCAACGCGGCGAACTCCTCACCGCCCCAGCGCGCGAAGACGTCGCCGGGCCGCAGCGCCGACGCGCGCAGCGCCGCCGCGACGCACTTCAGCGCTTCGTCGCCGGCGAGATGGCCGTAGGTGTCGTTGTACTGCTTGAACGCGTCGACGTCGGCCATCAGCAGCGCGAGCGGACGGCCCGCGCGCCGCGCGAGGCGGATCGCGTCGTGCAGCCGCGTCTCGAAGTAGCGGCGGTTCGGCAGCGTCGTGAGCCCGTCGACCATCGAGAGGTCGCTCAGCTCCGCGAACATCACGTGCAGCTGCCGCAGATACGCCCACAGCACCGCGCCCGACGAACACACGACGAGGAACCGCCCGAAGTACCAGCCCGCGGTGAAGCGCGCGCCGCCCGCGTGCGCGATCTGCACGTCGAGGCACGACGCGACCAGCGCGACGATCAGCCAGGTCTGCAGCACCGTACGCCCGCGCGTCCAGACGACCGCGAGCACGAGCACGGCCACGTTCAGCAGCACCAGCGCTTCCCCGCCGATCGACGTCCAGGTGGCCGACGCATACTGGTTCCCGGTCACGATCGGCTTCAGCGCCGCGGCGTGCACGACGATCGCGAGCGCCGGGAGCGCGCCGGCGGCGACCCCGCCGCCCAGCACGATCCACAGCCAGCGCCGCGCCGCCGCGGCGTCGGCGACGTAGACTTGCGCGCGGTCGAACGCGAGCGCGACGGCGACCGCGGCCGGGAAGAGCACGTGCCATGCGACCCAGGTCCACGGCGAGACTTGCGGCGAGAACACCGCGCCGACGACCGCCGGAAAACTGACGACGTACGCGAGCATCAGCACGCCGCTCCCGAGATACGCGGCGGCGAGGACCGCGGTCCCGAGCAGCCGGTTCGCCAGGAACTGGCTGAACAGCAGGTACGCGGTCACCACGTGCGCGGCGAGCGCGATCCCGAGCAGGAATGGGACCGCGGCGGTCGCGGCGGGGAGCGGCCGCGAGGCGAACGGGAACAGCGCGAAGCTCGCCGCGGTCAGAACGGCGATCACGACGTAGGCGACGAGACGTTGGCGCGCGTCGACGGGCGCCGTCGCTACACTGAGCACTGGGCCTCCCTGCCTAGCAGGCCTCAGACCACACCCTCTCCCCCGGGCCTTCTCCTGTTTTCGGCCGTTCGAGCGGGAAATTCGCGCCCCGTGGTCCGCGTCCAGGCGAGCGCCGCCAGCGCCGCGGCGAAGAGCTGGACGGCGACGATCAGCGAAACCGTCGCGGGCCAGCCGCCGCGCGCCCAGGCGAGCGCGGGGACGACCGCGCCCAGACCGCCGCCGGTGTAGTAGACGGTCAGGTAGAGCGCGGCCGCCGTCGACCGCCGCTCGCGCGCGACGACGCCGATGTAGCTCTGCGAGGCGGCTTGCGCGGCGAAGACGGCGGTCGCCATGACCGCGAGGCCCGCGACGATCGTCGCGACCGAGGGGACTAGCGTGAGCAGCATCCCGGCCACGGCCGCGCCGACGGCGGCGAGCAGCGCGACGCGATGCCCGGCGCGGTCGATGAGGCGCCCGGCGAGCGGCGCCGCGACGACGCCGAAGAGATAGACGAAGAACACGTTGCCCAGCGCGACGGTGCCGAGGCCGAACGGCGGCGCGGCGAGATAGTAGGTCGCGAACGTGAACGCCGCGACCAGCGTGAAGAGCACGCTCCCGCCGACCGCGTACGTCGCGAGCAGCACCGGATCGCGCACGAACCGCCCGACCGCGCGGAGCGCGTCGCGCGCCGACGGCTCGCGCGTGAAGCGCCGCGCGCGCGGCAGCAGCGTGAAGACGATCGCCGCACCGATCAGGTTCATCGCGCCGAGGACGACGAACGCGGCATGCCAGTCCCACCGGTCGGTGATCAGCGCGGTGACGTAGCGGCCGAGGAAACCGCCCAGGACGTTCCCCGCGATGTACGCGCCGACCGCACGGCCGCCGACCGACGGCGGAAACTCCTCCGCGATGTACGCGAGCGTCACCGCGAAGACCGCCGGCATGAACAGCCCTTGGACGAAGCGCCACACGAGCAGCGTGTGGAGCGTCTGCGCGCCGGCCGCGGCGAAGGTCACCAGCGCGAGGCCGAGGATCGCGCTGACGATCACGCGCTTGCGGCCGAGCGCGTCGGCGAGCGGCCCGACGAACGGCGCCGCGAGCGCGCAGGCGAAGGTCAGGGCGGAGATCGTCGCGCCGACCGCGGCTTCGCCGGTGTGGAACTCCACGCGCAGCGCGGGCAGCAGCGGCTGCGTCGCGTACATGTCGAGGAACGCGCTCCCGCCGCAGGCGCCGACGGCCAGGTAGCGGGGATCGAGGCGCACCCGTGGATGATAGCACCGCGCAACCGCGGCGCCTGCCCCCGAGGTCGGAGGTCGGGTGCTGCTGCTCGGGATCGAGACGTCGTGCGACGATACCGCGACCGCCGTGGTGCGCGACGGCGTTCGCGTGCTCTCGTACGTCTCGACGAACCAAGACGCCTTCCACGCGAAGTACGGCGGGATCGTCCCCGAGATCGCCTCACGCCGCCACGCCGCGCTGCTCTCCGCCGCGGTCGACGACGCGCTGACGCGCGCGGACGTCAAGCTCGCCGACCTGGACGGGATCGCGGTCACGTCGGGGCCGGGACTGATCGGCAGCCTCGTCGTCGGCGTGGCGGCGGCGAAAGCGCTGGCGTTCGCGACCGGCCTCCCGCTCTACGCGGTGAACCATCTGCACGGGCATCTCTTCGCGGCGTTCCTCGAGCGCGACGAGCCGCCCGAGTATCCGTTCCTGGCGCTGCTCGTCTCCGGCGGCCACTCGCAGCTGGTCGAGGTGCACTCGCCGGCATCCCTGCGCATCGTCGGCAAGACGCGCGACGACGCGGCGGGCGAAGCGTACGACAAGACCGCGCGGCTGTTGGGGCTGCCGTTCCCCGGCGGCCCGGCGCTCGACGCGCTCGCGCGCGAAGGGGATCCGAAAGCGTTCGCGTTCCCGCGCCACCGCCCGGATCGCGGCACGCTCGACATGAGTTTCTCCGGGCTCAAGACGTCGGTCCGGTATTTTCTGGAATCCGACGAGGGGAAGCGCGCGCGCCGCGAGGACGTCGCCGCGTCATTCCAAGCCGCGGTGGTCGACGTGCTGATCGACCGCGTCACGCGCGCGCTCGATGACGGCGACTACCGCGCCATCGTGCTGAGCGGCGGCGTCGCGGCGAACAGCGCGCTGCAGTCGGCGTTCCGCGCGCTCGGCGAACGCCGCGGCGTACCGGCGTTCATCCCGCAGCCGCGCTTCTGCACCGACAACGCCGCGATGATCGCCGCCGCCGCCGAACGCCGCGCCGCCGTCGCCCGCACCGACGCGCGCACGCTCGTCGCGAATCCGAACTTGTCGTTCGCTTAAGCGTCTCCCGCGCCGTGGCCGGCGACGATCGCCCAGCGTTCGTGGTCGCGCCAGGCGCCGTCGATGAAGAGGTAGGCCGGGGAGAAGCCTTCTTTGGTGAAGCCGGCGCGGCGGGCGAGCGCGATCGAGCGGACGTTGCCGGGTTGGATGTTCGCTTCGGCGCGGTGCAGGCCGAGCTCGCCGAAGGCGAAGCCGATCGCTTCGCGCAGCGCTTCGGTCATCAAGCCGCGACCTGCCGTTCGCGCGTAGCCCCAGTAGCCGGTGTACGCGCTGCGGAAGATCCCCATGACGATCTCGTTGAAGTTCACGATGCCGACCAGCTCGTTCGTCGCGCGCTCGCGGGCGAGGAGCGAGACGTTCGCACCGGTGATCGTGCGCGCGAACCAGAGATCGAACGCCGCACGATCGGTCGCCGTGGTGATCCACGGCGCGTGATAGGCGGCGTTCTCGCGGTTCGCGGCGACGATCTCCTCCGCGTCGGCGCGGCGGACGCGCCGCACCACGACGCGCGACGAGGATTCGGCGTCAGCCGGCAGTTCCGTGCTCCAGGAGCCAGTCGATCGCCTGTGCGAGGTTCTCGCGCGTCGGGTCGTCCTCGAAGAGCACGCCGTTGAGGAAGAACGCCGGCGTCCCCGGGATCCCGCTCTCCTCACCGCTCTCCTTCTGCTCCTCGACGAGCGGCGCGTACGTCCGCTCGCGCAGCGCGGTCACGAGCGCGTTCGGGTCGAGCCCGAGCTCGCGCGCGTAGCCGAGCAGATGCGGTTCGTCGAGCGCCTTCTGGTGCTCGTACAGCGTGTCGTGCATCTCCCAGAACTTGCCGTGATCCGCGGCGAACTCGGCAGCCTCCGCCGCGGCTTGCGCGTGCGGGTGCTGCCGCAGCGGAAAGCTCCGGAACACCAGCCGCAGCTTGCCGCGGTAGCGCTGCTCGAGCTCGTGCACGACCGGATAGACCATGCCACAGTACGGGCACTCGAAGTCGCCGTACTCGACGAGCGTCACTGGCGCGTCGTCCGGGCCGCGCACGTGATCGTCCGGGCCGACCGGAACGGCGAGCCGCGTCAGATTGTCGTCTTCCATCATGGTACCTCTCGCTCGAATGTCCAGCGACGAACCGCAGCAGCCACGGTCGCGAACTCGACCGGCCGCACGCGCTCGCGCAGTTCTTCTTCCCTCGTCGCATCGCCGACCGCAACCGGGACGCGCACCAGCACCTGGCCGCGGTCCGTCGCGTCGGTGACGTAATGCACCGTCGCGCCGACCCAGGGGACGCCGGCGCGCAGCGCGTCGCGCAAGGCGCGAGCGCCGCGCAGCGCGGGGATCAGCGTGCCGTCCGGCGCGACCACCTCATCCGTCGCGGGATCGAGCGGCAGAAACGACGGGTGCAGGTTCAGCGTCTCGGGGAAGCGGCGGAGAAACGCCGGCGGCAGCACGTGCATCCACCCGAGCAGCAGCACGAGATCGGGCTCCGTGCGCGCGACCGCGTCGATCACGCGCGCGTCGAACGCCTCGCGCGCCTCGCGCGCGCGGTCGCATTCCACGACAACCGCCGGGACATCGCATTCTCGCGCATGCCGAAGCACGCCGGCAGTCGCGTCATTCGAGACGACGGCCCCGATCTCGAGCGGCAATCGCCCGTCGCGCGCGCGCTCGAGCACGTTTCGCGCGTTGCTTCCCGTGCCCGAGGCGAGGATCGTCGCGCGAAAGCGGCCCACGTCGTAGCCGAACTCGTCGATGACCTCCGCGCCGGTGCGGCGGACGTACATCGCGATCAACCGTTGATCGCCGACCGCGGGGATCAGCGCACGGTCGTATCCGGCCTCACGCAGTCCGCACAGCGCCGCGGTCAGCAGCGCTTCGCCGATTCCGCTCCCGCGGTCCGCTTCCGCGACACCGTACGGTCCGAAGATCCCGACGTCGGCGCGCTCGCGCCAGCGCCGCAGCCACGGAAAGCGCAGCCCGCGCGCGTTGAACGCCGCGAAGCCGGCGATCGCACCGTCGCGCTCCGCGACCCACGTGCTCCCCGCGCGCGCCTCGTACGACCACCACGACGGGGCGAAGTGCAAGTCGATCCACGCCGCGAGCCGGTCGTCCGGCTCGTCGACGCGCCGCAGCACGCACCCGGCCCGCGCCGCACGATCGTGCGCATCCGCTAGCGCTGCGAGGCCGTACCGTTCACCGTCCAGCGCGGCCAGCAGGTTGACCGGCATTTCACCCGGTGCGAGCAGGATGCACGAGGACGCGCGGCTCGCCGTCGCGGCGCGGCTGCACGAACCCGACCACGCGCGCGCCGGGCGCGGCGCGCAGCGCTTTGTCGACGTCCGTGATCGGAACGATCAGCGTGTAGCCGACGCCCATGTTCAGCGTGCGGTAGCGCTCCTCGTGCGAGAGGTTCCCGCGGTACGCGAGCTCGCGCATGATCGCCGGCACGTCCCAGCGCGACTGCTCGAACACCGCCGCCGCATGCTCGGGCAGCGTGCGCGGAACGTTCTCCAGCAATCCTCCGCCGGTGATGTGCGCCATCGACTTCACGTCCGCCACGGCGCGAATCGCCCGCACCGGCTCCAGATACGACGGATGCGGCGCGAGCAGCGCGTCCCCGAACGTCGACTCGCCGAACGGCGCGCCGTACTCGTCCTCCGCGATCAGCGCGCGCGCGAGCGTGTACCCGTTCGTGTGCAATCCCACGGCGGGAAGCCCGACGATCGCATCGCCCGTCTGCACGCGGTTCGGATCGGGGACCGCGTCGAGATCGACGATCCCGACGATCGTCCCGGCGAGATCGAAATGATCGGGCCGGTAGACGCCGGGCATCTCCGCGGTCTCGCCGCCGAGCAGCGCGCAGCCGTTCTCACGGCACGCGCGGTGCACGCCGGAGACGACGAGCGCCGCGATCTCGGGATCGAGCCTCCCGACCGCGAGATAGTCGAGGAAGAACAGCGGGTCCGCGCCGGTGACCAGGATGTCGTTGACGCAGTGGTTCACCAGGTCCGCGCCGACCGTGTCGTACCGGCGCAGCGCCGCGGC
Source organism: Candidatus Elarobacter sp. (assembly GCA_036264835.1). GTDB lineage: Bacteria > Vulcanimicrobiota > Vulcanimicrobiia > Vulcanimicrobiales > Vulcanimicrobiaceae > Vulcanimicrobium. The sequence continues at coordinate 19,640 of DATAQE010000109.1, read as the reverse complement.
GATCAAAATCTTCGTCCCGACGCCGTCGGCCGATCCGACCAGCGCCCGCTTCGTATCGCCGGGCAGCCGGAAGAGCCCGCTGAACCCGCCGAGCGCACCGAGCTGATCGGGGTGCGTCCAAGCCGACGTCACGTCGCGATAGCGCTGGACCGCCTGGTTGCCGGCCGCGATATCGACGCCCGCGCGCGCGTACGCGTCACTCATCGGCATTCTTCAGGAGGACGCGCGAGCGGCGCGGGTAATCGCAAACAGGTTGCCCATCACGGTCGCTCGACCGCTTCTGCCCTACCGGAGGAATCCATGCAGGTCCACGTCTCGAACGACGCTGCGACGTCGGTCGTGACCGGCGCGCTCGCCGTGCCGGTGTTCACAGGCGGCGCCCTCGACGGCGCCGCGGCCGAGGTCGACCGCGTCGTCGGCGGCGCGATCGCCGACGTGCTCGCGAGCGGCGAGCTCACCGGCAAGGCGAACGAGACGTCGCTGATCCACGCCAAGGACGCGCCGTTCAAGCGCGTGCTCGTCGTGGGGCTGGGCGACCGTGACAAGCTGACCGCCTCCGCCGTCGCCAAGTACGCGGGGACCGCGGTGCGCTATCTCGGCAAGCGCGGCGCGACGTCTATCGCGCTCGCGCTCCCGACCGGGCTCGAGCCCGCGGCCGCCGCCTCGTTCGCCGCCGAAGGCGCCGTCGCGGCGACCATCGACACGACGCTCTACCGCACCGAGACCGACAAACCGGTCGTCACCACCGACGTCACGATCCTCGCCGGCTCGTACGACGGCGGCGCGGTCGAGAGCGGCGTGAGCCGCGGTACCGTCCTCGGCACCGCGGTGAACCACGCGCGCGTGATGGCGCTGACCCCGGCGAACGACATGACGCCGACCCACATGGCGAAGCGCGCGAAGGAGCTCGGCGCGGACGCCGGCCTCGAGGTCGACGTGCTCGACGAGAAGCGCATGGAAGAGCTCGGGATGGGCTCGCTGCTCGGCGTCTCGCGCGGCTCGGACGAGCCCGCGACGCTCAGCGTGATGACGTACAAGGGCGATCCGTCCTCGAGCGAGATCCTCGCGCTCGTCGGCAAGGGCCTGACGTTCGACTCCGGCGGCATCTCGATCAAGCCCGCCGAGAACATGCACGAGATGAAGTACGACATGTCCGGCGGCGCCGGCGTGATCGCCGCGCTGTGGGCGATCGGCAAGCTGCGCCCGAAGCTCAACGTGATCGGCCTCATCCCGTCCTCGGAGAACCTGCCGGGACACCGCGCGATGAAGCCCGGCGACATCCTGCGCGCGATGAACGGCAAGACGATCGAGGTGATCAACACCGACGCGGAAGGCCGGCTCATCCTCGCGGACGCGCTGTGCTATGCGCGCAAGCTCGGCGCGACGAAGATCGTCGACGCCGCGACGCTGACCGGCGCGTGCGTCGTCGCGCTCGGCCACGCCGCGAGCGGGACGATGTCGAACGACGAGCGCTTCGTGACGCGCTTCCTCGAGGTCGTCGCGGACGTCGGCGAGCGCTACTGGCGGCTCCCGCTCTACCCGGACTTCGACAACCAGATCAAGTCGGACATCGCCGACCTGAAGAACACCGGCGGCCGCCCGGGCGGCGCCGAGACGGCGGGCGCGTTCCTCAAGGCGTTCGTCGGCGACACGCCGTGGATCCATCTCGACGTCGCGGGGACCGCGTATCTCGACAGCGAGTCGGCGTTCATGGCGAAGGGCCCGACCGGGACGCCGGTCCGCGCCTTCGTCAGCGTCGCGGAAGACCTCGCGAAGAACGGCGCGCCGGCGAACGGCGTGGCGAAGACGGCCACGGCCGCCGGCGTCTAGCGACCGAGCGCGGGGCGACGGGTACACGCGGAGCATGAACCCGCAAGAGCCCGTCGTCCCCGATCCGGACGGCCCCGCGCAAGACCCGACCGGCCCCGTCGGCGATCCAGGCAATCCCGACCAGCCCTCGGAGTACCAAGCCGCGCGCTCGGACGACCCGAACGACGCGCGCGACAACGCCGACGACTACGAAGGCTACGACGAAGCCGTCGCCGAGTCGTTCCCCGCGAGCGATCCGCCCGCGGCCTCCGAGCCCGGCGCGCCCTAAGCCTTCAGCGCCGGCTGCAGATCTTCCATCGCGCCGTGTGAGGACGCCGGGACGCTGGGATACCGGCCGTTGAGACAGCCCAGGCAGAAGTCGCGGCGGTCGCGGCCGGTCGAGTTGACGAGATTCTCGATGCTCAGATAGCCGAGCGAATCGGCGCCGACGCGCGCGCAGATCTCCGGCACCGTGAGGTTCGCGGCGATCAGCTCGGCGTAGGTCGCCATGTCGACGCCGAGATAGCACGGGTGGACGATCGGCGGCGAGGTGATGCGCAGGTGCACCTCGACAGCGCCCGCGTCGCGCAGCAGCGAGACGATCCGCGGCGTCGTCGTGCCGCGCACGATCGAGTCGTCGACCACGACGACGCGCTGGCCGCGCAGGTTCTCGACGATCGGGTTGAACTTCAGCTTCACGCCCTGGCGGCGCATCTTCTGGTCGGGGCTGATGAAGGTGCGGCCGATGTAGCGGTTCTTGATGAGCCCTTCGACGTACGGCAGCCCGCTCTGCGCGGCATAGCCGATCCCGCCGGGAATGGCGCTGTCGGGGACCGCGATGACGACGTCCGCGTCGATGGGATGCTCGCGCGCGAGCGCGCGGCCCATCTCGTAGCGCGCCATGTAGAGCGAACGGCCGTTGAGCTGGCTGTCGGGGCGCGCGAAGTAGATGTACTCGAACATGCACAGCGAGGACGGCTTCACCACCTCGGTGTGCTCCGTGCGCAGCCCGCGCGCGTCGGCGCGCACGACCTCGCCGCGCTCGAGCTCGCGCAGATAATGCGCGCCGACGGTCGCGAGCGCGCACGACTCGGAGGCGATCATGTAGCCGTTCTCGCCGTACGTCCCGATGCACAGCGGCCGCACGCCCCACGGGTCGCGAAACGCGTAGACCGCGTCTGACGTCGACATCACGACCGAGTACGCGCCCGCGGCGAGCCGCATCGCGGCCTTGATCTTCTCGACCCACGTCTCGCCCGGCGCGAGCGCGATCGTCTTCGCGAGGATCTCGGAGTCCGACGTCGCGGTGAGGCGCACGTCGTCCGGGAGCCGCGCGGCGAGCTCGTCGGCGTTGGTGAGGTTGCCGTTGTGACCGAACGCGAACGGGCCGAGGTTCGAGTCCTCGACGAACGGCTGCGCGTTCAGGATCGCGGAGCCGCCGGTTGTCGAGTAGCGGGTGTGGCCGATCGCGACGTCGCCGCGCAGCCGGCCGAGGATCTCCTCGTCGAAGACGCCGCCGATCAGCCCCATCTCGCGATGGCTCTCGATCGCGCGCCCGTTACCGACCGCGAGCCCCGCGCTCTCCTGGCCTCGGTGCTGCAGCGCGTAGAGACCGAAGTACGCCAGCCGGGCGACGTCGTCGCCGGGGGCGTAGATTCCGGTTATCCCGCACATGAGCGCAGCGTTCGCCGCCGGGCGCGGGGAATCACCCCGGGCGCCCGCTCGCGTCGAACCTAGTCACGACCGCGGTTCGAGAAGATCCGCAGCAGCGCGAGGAAGATGTTGATCCCGTCGAGGTAGATCGCGACCGCGAGCTCGACCGGCGTCGCGCCCTCGCCGCCCGCGCGGATGCGACTGAAGTCGATCAGCGTGAGCAGCGTGAAGACGCCGAGCGTGAGCCACGAGTACGTCGTCGGGTGGATGAAGTTGGTGAACGCCGCGATCACGCCGACGAGGATCAGCGCGATCAGCGCGATGAACGCGATCCCGCGAAAGCGCCTCCAGTCGACGGAAAACACGAACGCGACGCCGCCGAGGACGAGCATCCCGAGCCCGGTCGTCGCCGCCGCGTTCACGACCACGTCGGGCCCGATCGCCGCGACGTAGCGCGCGATCACCGGCGCGATGCCGATCCCCTCGAGGAACGTGAACGCGTAGAACACCAGCAGCGCGGTCTGCGGGTTGTTCCGCACCGCGGCCATGACGAAGAGCAAGATGAAGCCGCCGATGAAGGCGAGCATGCCGAACCCCGGTGCGACGCCTTGGAACAGGTACGCCGCCAGGGCGGTGATCAGGAAGCCGACCCCGGTGATTCCGAGGACTTGGCCGAGCAGCCCCGGGACGCTGACGGCGGGGCCGGCGGCGTACGGGCGTCCGTAGCCGGAGCCGTACGGTGAGCGTGGCTGGTACATCGTACTCCTTGGTACCGCGTCGGCGGGGCTGCGGTTACGTTCGCCGAATCGACGCGCCGATGGTCGCCGCGCTTCGCTCCCGGGCCGTGGCGGTGTCGTCGCGCCGGAACGCGGGCGCGCTCGCCGCCGCCGCGGTGACGTTTGTCGTGATCCTGGCGAGCTCGCACCTTCGCTCGACCCACCAGAACAACTACGTCCGCATCGCGTACGCCTGGCTGCACGGCCGGATGTGGATCGACTGGCCGGGCCGCTGGATGGACGCCGTCCAGTACAGCGGGCACTACTACGGGGTCGACGGGCCGGTCCCGGCGATCTTCATGCTGCCGTTCGTCGCAATCTGGGGGAACGCGGCGAACCAGACGCTGGTCGCGATCGTCTTCGCCGCGGTCGCGGCCGGGCTGGCGTGGGCGCTCGCGGAGCGCTTCGGCGTGACGGACTCCTCGACCAAGATCTTCCTGGTGCTGTTCTTCGTCGCCGGGACCGACGTGTGGTGGTGCGCGGAGCTCGGCGACGTATGGTTCCTCGCGCACTTGTGCGCGGTCGCGTTCGTGATGGGCGCGATGGTGGAGCTGTTCGGGAAACAGCGCGGCTGGCTGGTCGCGCTGTGCGCGGTGCTCGCCGCGGGCGCGCGGTTCCCCGAGGTCGCGGCGTTCCCGTTCTTCGGGTGGGCGCTGTGGACCGGCGCGCTGAGCGGCGTGCGCCCGACGCGCGCGGAACGGTTCGCGCGGCTGCGCTCGGCCGGGATCGTGTTCCTCTGCGCGGTGATCGCGTTCATCGGCTACGACGAGCTGATGTGGGGGACGGTGTGGGACATCGGCCACACGGTCTACTATCACGCCGACGCGTGGGGCTCGCCGACCGGCTCACCGTTCCAGCTCTCGTACGTGCCGTACCAGATCTACTCGTTCTTCTTCCGCGCGCCCGTGCTGGTCGAGTGGCTGCAGCACGTGCAATGGCCGTACGTGAAGCCTGACCCGCAGGGAATCGCGCTCACGTTCACCAGCCCCGCGGTCATCCTCGCGTTCCTCGCAAAACAGCCGCGCAACGTCGTCGTCGCGCTCTGGATCACCACCGGCCTCGTCGCCGCACCCGCGTTTCTCTACTACCTGAACGGCTGGGTGCAGTTCGGCACCCGCCACTTCCTCGACTTTCTACCGTACGTCTTCGCGCTGATGTGCATCGGCGTCCGCGACCGCCTCCCCCGCTGGGGCGTGATCCTCATCGTTTATTCCGCCCTCGTCGGCGCGTGGGGCGTCTGGTACTGGAACAGCTTCGTCCGAACCGGAACGTAGAGCATTCGATAGACCGCGTCCGATCGAGCAGCCGCCGTTTCGGCCAAGACGGTGGCGATGATGGCCGGTTCGGCCAATCCCGCTTGACCGCTCAGCGGACGCCATGCTATCGTTACCGCTGTCCGGCGAGGCGCTCTACGTACTTGAACGCGCACTCGCCGGGCCTACTCCTTGTAAACGAGAGCACCTTGACCAAGGGGCTCTCTTTCTATCGTAGGGACGATGCAATGGCACGGGTAGCTGTTTTCGTCGACGCCGGATACCTCATCGCGCGCGGAGCCGAGGCATTGACCGGGTCTCCCGCCCGGCGCGGTGTAATCCTTGACGAGCCGCGTGTAATAAGTGAACTGATCAAGTTCGCCGAGACAAAGGCGAGCTGTGATATCTTGCGCGTCTATTGGTACGACGCGGCGGGTACGCTCCCGAGCGCCGAACACATCCGTCTTGCGGAGCTCGACGACGTCAAGCTCCGGCTCGGAACGCTCAACAGCGTTGGACAGCAAAAGGGCGTCGATTCGCTCATCATCGCCGATATGATCGAACTATCACGAAACCGCGCCGGCGAAAGCTTCGTTCTGGTCGGCGGTGACGAAGATTTGCGCGTCGGAGTCCAGGTCGCTCAGACCTTCGGGATTCGAGTGCACTTCCTTGGTGTCGAAATCAATGACTCGAAAGCGCAATCGCCTCTCTTGGCTCGTGAGGTCGACACGAACAGCCGTTGGACCACCGCTGAGCTGTCCGCGTTTCTGAAGATTCGTCCGGCGCCAGCCCCGTTCGTCGTTTCCACGGTTGAAGCCGGTACCGGCATCCCGCCTGCGGCGCCGATCGGTACTGCGGCTGCTGCACGGCCGCCGGACGGCGTCGAGATCACCGAGATCCTCGAGCGCGCCGCTCACGAGCTTTATGAGACGCTTACGGATGCGGACTTGGATGATATACGGATCGTGTTGCGTGCAAGCCAAAGCATCCCTCAACCCTATGACGGACGCCTTCTGGCCCGCTCCGGCGCCGCCATAGGCCGGCCTCTCGAAGTAAGCGAGAAGCGAGAGACACGCCGGTTGTTTCGGAGATTGGTCGAACAAGGTCCCGGCAAACCCTAAGGGGACGAGCGCCCCGAAGGACGCCAGCGCAGCATGGCGAACATATGTTCGATGGATGAGCTGCCCGTGGTTCGGCGGCCGAGCGACGTTCGCGTGGCCGAAGTGGCCGCGAAGAGCGCGCTCAATCGTGTCCGCGGGATGGGCTTCACGTGGTCGCTGAACCCGTACCAAGGGTGCGCGCATCAGTGCGTGTTTTGCTATGCGCGCGGGACGCATGCGTACCGGGAGCTCGACGGCGTGCGCGAGTGGGGCTCGGCGCTCACGGTGAAGGTCAACGTGCCGGCGGTACTTCGGGATGATCTCGCGGCGCGGACGTACCGCGGAGAAGAGATTGCGATCGGGACTGCGACCGATCCGTACCAAGCGCTCGAAGGGACGTACCGGTTGATGCGTGGGGTTCTTGTGGCGTTGCGTGATGCGCGGGCGCCGTTTCATATCACGACGCGGTCGCCGCTGATCGTGCGCGATCTCGATCTGCTCGCGGAGTGTGCGCGGCGCGCGGAGGTCGGCGTGGCGATCAGTATCGCGACGCTCGACGAAGCGCTCGCCCGTGAGATCGAGCCGACCGTCGCGCCGCCGCGGCAGCGGCTGCGCGCGGTTCGTGCGCTGGCCGACGCGGGGATTCGCGTCGGCGTCGCGGTCGCGCCGGTGCTGCCCGATGTCACGGACGGCGCGGAGTCGCTCGCTGCGGTCGTGCGCGCGGCGGCGGAGGCCGGCGCCTCGCACGTCTGGCACAGCGCGCTGAATCTCGGGACGATCACGCGCGACGCCTACTTCGCGTTCCTGCGCGACACGCGGCCAGATCTCGTCGAGCGCTACACGCGCTTGTTTCGGCGCGGGCGCTACGCCGAGCCGGCGTACGTGCGGGAGGTCGCGGCGCGGGTCCATGCGGCGTGCCGGACGACGCGTTTCGCGCGGCACCGTGCGCTTCCGCACGATCCCCGCGGCGCACAATTGACTCTTTTGTAGAGGCGTCACGGCCGGGGGGCGAGGAAGACGCGGCTCATGAGGTCTCGGGCGTGGCGCCTCTTCGCGGCGCTGATCTTCGCGTTGCCGCTCCTCCGCACACCCGCGCCGGCCGCCGAGCCGGTCCCCGACGCCGCGACGATTCGCGCCAAGGTCCGCGCCGCGGTCGGCGATCTGCCCGACGCCTACCGCGAGACCGACGAGACGACCAGCTCGACCGGAACGACGACCGTCGAGCACGACTTCCGCCGCGGGAAGGACGTCCGGTTCACCTACGACGCCGGGCGCTTCCACACCGAACACGGCATCTTCCACGCCGTCGCGTGGCACATGAACGACAACGGCCAGGTCGTCATCGACGAGCCCGATCCCGGCGAGGCGACCGCCGAGCGGGTGACGACGACGGTGACGGCGGTCCACACGCCGGTCGAAGGCTATGTGATCGCGACGCTGAACGCGCGCGGCCAGGGAACCAAGGACTACGTCGACGCCGCCGCGTGGCAGTACGTGCGCCGCGAGCGGATCGGCCCGCGCGGAGCGATCGTCGCGACCTACGACGACATCCGCGCCGACCACGGCCGCACGTTCGCGCACCATGTGCACGTTGACAACGGCGCCGCGCACACGACGAGCGATCTGCGAATCGTGGAGTACGTCTCCGGCGACGTCGATCCGAAGGACGTTGCGATGCCGAAGCCGCGCCGCGCGCTGGTCGAGTTCCCGCCCGGCGTCTCGAGCGTCGATCTGCCGACCCGGTTCGGCGACTCGCACGTCTACGTGCGAGTGAACATCAACGGGCGCGGTCTGGACTTCGTGCTCGACAGCGGCGCGTCGGGGATCACGATCGACCGCGGCGTTGCGCGCGAGCTCGGTCTGCCCGAGTTCGACAAGCACTCCGCCGTGACGGCGGGCCGGTACGAGACGGCGCGCACGATCATCCCCGAGATGCGGGTCGGCGAGCTCGTCATGCACGACGTCGCGGTCCAGGAAGTCCCGCAAGGCTGGAACACCGCGGACGGCGTCAAGGAAGTGGGGCTGCTCGGCTTCGACTTCCTCGCGGAGCTCGGCGTCACGCTCGACTACGAGCACCAGCGCGTCACCGTCGTTCCGTCGGAACGGTACGTCTCGCCGAACGATCCGCACACGATCCCGATCGACGTGCGGATCGGGAGCGGTCAGCCGCTCGCGACCGTCTCGCTGAACGGCGCGCTCGGCGAGCGGTGGATCCTGGACACCGGCGGCGCCGGCACGTTCCTGATCTTCGATTACTTCGCACGGCGGCATCCGGAGGCGCTGCACGACGTCGGCGCCGGCTTGATGCGGCGCACACCGGAGATTCGCGGGATCGGCGGCGCGGTGGAGGCGCGCCCGTACCAGATCGCGTCGATCAAGCTCGGCAACGTGAACTTCGCCGACTTCGTCGGATACGTCATCCCGCCGGGCGCGGCGTACGCGCAGAGATCGGACGGCCTGATCGGAACCGAGTTCCTGAAGCTCTTCACCCTCGGCTTCGACTACGCGAACAGCCGAATCTACCTCGTGCCGAACAAGAACGGCCGCGCCGCGATGGGGATCAAATCGTGATGCGCGCGTTCGCCGCCGCAGCGGCGCTCGGCGTGTTCGCCGCGCTGCTCGCGGCGCCGGCCGTTCCGCAAGACGGCCCGGTCGACGAGGCGGCGATCCGCGCCAAGATCCGCGCGGCGACCGAGCCGCTCCCCGCCGAGTACCGCGAGACGCTGGTGAGCCGGTCTTCGAACGGGACGACGTCGGTCGAGCACGCATTCGTGCGCGGCGACGACGATCGCTACGTCGACGACGCCGGTCCCCTGCACACCGAAGAAGGGTCGCTTCGCGGCACGACGTGGCGGATGAACGCGAACGGGCAGGTGGTTCGCGACGATCTTCCCGCTCCGGAAGAATTCCCCGTCGTCGATTTGAAGCCGGCCGTCTCGCGCGTCCGGGAGCCGGTCGACGGCTGGCTGATCGCGAGCCTCGATGCGAAGGGGTTCGGCACGAAGCGGTACGTCGACGGCACTGCGTGGCAGATCGTACGCGTCGAGGAGATCTCGAGCGAAGGGACCGTCGTTCGGACGTACGGCGATTTCCGCCCTGATCACGGGCGCACGTTCGCGCATCGCATCCGCACCGAGGACGGTCCGGCGAAACGGAGCGACGAGCTCACCGTCGAGTCGTACGAGCCGGGCGGCGTCACCGACGCCGATCTCGCGATCCCGCCGCCGCGGCGGCGGCTGGTCGAGTTCCCCGCGGCGACGCCGTCGGCGGAGCTGCCGGTCCGCTTCGTCGGCGACGCGATCTTCGTCCGCGTGACGATCGCGGGACGAGGGCTCGACTTCACGCTCGACACGGGGGCATCGGGGATCACGATCGACACGAGCGTCGCTCGCGAGCTGGGGCTGGCGCAGTTCGACCGGCGCAGCGCGGTGTTGGCGCGTCGCTACAGCGAAGCGAGCGCGATCGTCCCGGAGATGCGCGTCGGCTCGCTGGTGATGCGCAACGTCGCGGTCCGCGTCGTCCCGCACGGCTGGGAGACCGCGCCCGGCGTCAAGGACGTCGGACTCCTCGGGTACGACTTCCTCGCCGAGCTCGGGCTGACGCTCGACTACGAGCACAAGCGCGTGACGGCCGTACCGGGCGCGTCGTTCCAGGCGCCCGGTGATCCGGACGGAACCGCGTTCGAGATCCATCTCGGAACCGGCGTGCCGCGGACCACCGTCGCGCTGAACGGCGTCCCGACCAAAGAGTTCATCGTCGACAGCGGCGCGGAAGCGCCCGTGATCCTGACCGACCGCTTCGCGCGCTACCACCCCGAGGCGTTCACGTATTGGCGCCCGGCCGGCAAGCCGCACTACTTCCGCGGGATCGGCGGGGTCTTCCACGCGACGCCGTACCGAGTCGGCCTGCTGCAACTCGGCGGCTGGGATCTGCGGCTGTGGATCGCCTACCGCATCGAATCGGGCTCGTACGCGTCGACGGGGATCGACGGGCTGATCGGGAGCGACTTCCTGAAGCTGTTCACGGTCAGCCTCGACTACGAGCATCAGCGCATCCATCTCGTCCCGAACCATGACGGCCGCGAGATGATGGGTCTCAAGTAGCGGCGAGATCGGGAAGCGCGGTCACCGGTGATCGCTCAGAGCCGTGCGATGTCGCCGCGGTACGCGAGCGGTGTCCCGGCCGGAAACCGTGACTTCAGCCCGGCGATCGCGTCGTACGCGCGCGCGCGCGCTTGCGCGACATCCGCGCCGCGCGCGGTGACCGTGAGGACGCGGCCGCCCGGCGACGAGACCTTGCCGTCGTCGCGCGCGGACGTTCCCCAGAACGCGACGACGCCGTCGTCGCTCGCGAGCCCGAGATCCGCAGGCAGACCGGCGACCTTCGTGTTCTCGTAGGGATAGCGCGAGGTCGCGAGCACGACGCCGACGCAGGCGTCGCCGGACCAACTCGCGGCGCCGTGGTCGAGCACGCCGGTCGCGGCGGAATGCAGGTAGCGCGCGAAATCGCCGTCCACGCGCGGCATCAGCACCTGCGTCTCGGGATCGCCGAAGCGCGCGTTGAACTCGATCACGTACGGGCCGCGCTCGGTCATCATCAGGCCGCAGTACAGCACGCCGCGGTACTCCTCGCCTTCGGTGCGCAGGCCGTTCAGCGCGGGCGCGACGATGCGGTCGGCGACGATCTTGAGCAAGTCGTCGGGGAAGCCGGACGGCGGCGAGTACGCGCCCATCCCGCCGGTGTTCGGACCTTTGTCGTCGTCGCCGGCACGCTTGTAGTCGCAAGCCGCGGCGACCGGCGTCAGCGTGCGCCCGTCGCCGATCGCGAAGACGCTGACCTCGCGGCCGCTCAGCCGCTCCTCGATCACGACGTCGTGTCCGCCGCCCGGAACGGCGTTGTTCGCGTACCACTCCTTCAGCAGCGCGAGCGCGCTCGCCGCATCGTCGCAGACGACGACGCCTTTCCCGGCGGCGAGCCCGTCCGCTTTCACCACCGCGCCGCCGCGCCAGCCGTCGAGCGCGCGCACCGCCTGGTCGGCGTTGTGCACGACCTTGAAGCGCGCGGTCGGGATGCGGTGACGCTCCATGAACCGCTTCGCGAAGACCTTGCTCGTCTCGAGACGGCCGGCGTTGCGGTTCGGGCCGAAGACCGCGATCCCGGCGTCGCGCAGCTTGTCGCCGGCGCCCGCGGCGATCGCGGTCTCCGGGCCGAGCACGACGAGGTCGATTTGCGCTTCCTTCGCGCGGCGCACGATCGCGCGCGCGTCGGTCACGCTGACGTCGGGCCAGTTCGTGCCGCGCGACGCGGTGCCGGCGTTACCGGGCGCGTGGAAGAGCGCGGTGCACGACGGCGACGCGGCGAGCCGCCACGACAGCGCGTCCTCGCGCGCGCCGCCGCCGACGACCAAGATGTTCATGCGGGTTGCGTCGTACGCGCGCCGCGCTGTTCCTCCTCTTGCAGCTGCCGCCACGCGACCTTCCCGGTCGCGGAGCGCGGCAGCGTCTCGACGAACGCGATCTCGGTCGGCACCTTGTAGGCGGCCATGTGCTCGCGCGCCCACGCCTGGATCTCTTCGGCGCTCGCCTGCGCGCCCTCGCGCAGCACGACGACCGCCTTCACCTGCTCACCGCGCCGCGGATCGAGCGAGGCGATCACGCACGCCTCCTTGATCGCCGGGTGCGAGAACAGTTTCGTCTCGACCTCGGCGGGCCACACCTTGAAGCCGCCCGTGTTGATCATCCGCTTCACGCGGTCGACGAGGAAGAAGTATCCTTCGTCGTCGACGTAGCCGAGGTCGCCGGTGCGCAGGAAGCGTTTGCCGTCGCGCTCGATGAACGCCTCGGCCGTCGCGTCGGGCTGCCGCCAGTACTCGCGCATCACCTGCGAGCCCGCGATGATGATCTCACCGGTCTCGTTCGGCCCGAGGTCCTCAAGCGTCTCGGGATCGATCACGCGCGAGTCGACGCCGAACGTCGGGATGCCGAGGCACTGCAGCTTCGTGCGGTCGGGCGGGTTCGCGTGCGTCATCGCGATCGTCTCGGTGAGGCCGTAGCCTTCCTGATAGTTGATGCCGACGCGCTCGCTGAGCTCCTTGCCGACGGCGGCCGGCAGCGGCGCGCCGCCGCCGCCGAGCGCGACCAGCGAGCGCAGCGCTTCGGAACGGTACGCGGGGTGCGCGAGCAGATCGACGACCATCGTGCTGATCGCGCTGAGCGAGGTGCACTGATAGCGCTCGAGCAGCGTGAGCGCGGTCACCGGATCCCAGCGCGTCATCATCACGATCGTGCCGCCGTGGCAGAGCCCGCCGTTCATGTCGCCGGTCATCCCGGTGACGTGGAAGTACGGCAGCACCGAGAGGATCCGTCCGCCCGGCGAGGTCATGCCGGCCCACATCGGCGTCGCCCACAGCGTGGTCTGCAGCGAGCGGTGCGTGTGCACGCAGCCCTTCGGCCGGCCCGTCGTGCCGGAGGTGTACGGCAGCAGCGCCATGTCGTCGCCGCCGGTGGTGATCGGGCTCGGCGGCTCGGTGTCGGCGAGCGCGTCGCCCCACGCGACGACGCCCGGGATGCCGAGCGGCGCGCGCGGCATGCCGACGCCGGGCGGCAGCGTCAGATCGGTCGGCCGTTCGAGATAGTCGCTGTACGCGGCGACGACGACGTGCTTCAGCCGCGTGCCGACGTGCGGCGCGAGACGCGGCAGCAGCTCTTGTCCGGTGATCGCGACGGTCGCCCCGGCGTCGTCGATGTAGGTGCCGAGCTCTTCGGCGACCAGCATCGGGTTGAGCGGGACGACGACCGCGTTCGCGCGCAAGATCGCATAGTACGCGATCACGAACATCGGCGAGTTCTGCATGTAGAGGACGACGCGGTCGCCGCGCTTCACGCCGGCGCGGTGCTCGAGATGACCGGCGAGCGCCTCGACCTCGCGCCACACGCGCGCGTACGTGATCGGCGTGTCGTAGTAGACGATCGCCGGGTGGTCGGGGAACCGCGCGGCGGAGGTCGCGAGGTTGTGCGCGACGCTCGTGACCGGGACGGGGAACTCTTTGGGCCGCCGCTTCGGCCAGTACGCGAGGTGCCGCTGATTCATGCTGCCGCTACTCCGACGAGGATGATTTCCGCTTCTGCCGGTCTAACGGGCTACTCCTTGTCGATACCGACCGATCTTCCGCCGATCACGCAGATCGGCGACCGCATCGTGCAGATCCGGCTGCCGATGACGGGCAACCCGATGCGCTACATCAACGGCTACCTGCTCGAGGACGAGGACGGGCCGACGCTGATCGACTGCGGCTGGAAGGCCGACGACGTCCGCGAGGCGCTCGACCGCGGGCTCGAACTGGCCGGCTACACGATCCGCGACGTCCGCCGGCTGCTGGTCACGCACTTCCACTTCGACCACTACGGGCTGGCGGGGAACCTCGTCGCGGCCGGCGTCCCGGAGCTCGGGATGCACGCGCGCGACTGGGAGTTTCTGCGGCTGCGCCGGGAGCGGCGCGGCGAGGACGACTCGGTCGTCGACGCGTGGCTGGAGCGGAACGGGCTGCAGGTCGTGCCGGACGACGACGACGATTCGTGGTACACGCGGTTCGATTACGTCGAGCCGACGCGCTTGGTCGAGGACGGCGAGCGGATCGGGCGGCTGCGCGCGATGTGGACGCCGGGGCATTCGCCGGGGCATCTGTGCTTCGTCGACACGGTCTCCGGGCGGACGTTCACCGGCGATCACGTGCTCGATCCGGTCACCCCGCACGTCGGCATGTGGCACGACACCGACCGCGACGCGATGGGCGAGTACGTCGCCTCGCTGCGCGCGGTCGACGCGCTCGAGACGACCGGCGCACTACCCGCGCACGGCGAGGCGTTCGCCGACCTCGCGCGGCGCGTCGAGGAGCTGCTCGCGCACGAAGCGTCGCGCGAACTCGACGTGCTGCGCGCGCTCGAGCACGGGCCGCGCACCGCGGCCGAGGTCGCCGCGACGATGAAGTGGCGCCGCCGCGGCGACCGCTTCGACCAGCTGCACCCCGATCACCAGCAGTTCGCCGTCGCGGAGACGCTCGCGCATCTGCAGCACCTGCGCGCGCGCGGCGAGCTCGTGCGCAACGACGGCGAGAAGATCACCTGGGCGCTGCGAGACGCTCCTCCAGCATCGCAAGCGTGACGTCCAGCAGCGACTCGGCGACGAGATCGGCGCGGGAGAGATCGAGCCGCGCGGTGATCGGGTTTGGCACCGCGACACAGAAGATGCCGGCCGCCTTCGCCGCCGCGACGCCGTTCGGCGAGTCCTCGAACGCGACGGCTTCGCCGGCGCGGACGCGGAGGCGCTCGAGCGCTTCGAGATAGAGCGTCGGGCGCGGCTTCGCGCGCTTCGTGTCGCCGTTCGCGCAGGCGATCGTGCCGAACCGGTCGCTCAGGCCGCGCGCGTCGAGATGGCGCGCGATCCAGCCGTCGGAGCTCGACGAAACGATGGCGGTCGCGATACCGCGGCGCTCCGCCGCATCGAGCAGCTCCGCGACGCCGGGGCGCACGGCTTCGAGGTCGCATAGATCGAGGTTGCGGCGTTCTCGCTCCTGGAGCGCCTCCGCCTCGAGCACCGTGCCGAGCGAAGCGAGGTGCTCTTCGGGATCGAACCCTTGCAGCGTGCCGATCGCGGCGGCCCAGCGTTCGAGCTCGAACGTGTGCCCGTGCCGCTCGTAGAGCTCCGACCACGCGCGGAACTCGGTGCTCTCGGTGTCGAGCACGAGCCCGTCGAAGTCGAAGAGCAGCGCACGCAGCGAGCCGGCTACTCCCACTCCACCGTCGCGGGCGGTTTCGAGGTGATGTCGTAGGCGACGCGGTTCACGCCCGGGATCTCGTTGACGATCCGCGCGGAGATGCGTTCGAGCAACTCGTGCGGGAGGCGCGCCCAGTCCGCGGTCATCCCGTCCTCGCTCGTGATCGCGCGGACGCCGACGAGGTTGCCGTACGTGCGGCCGTCGCCCATCACGCCGACGCTCTTCACCGGCGTGAGCACCGCGAAGTACTGCCACGGGCGCGGCGAGAGCTTCCCGTCCGCGATCGCCGCGTCGATCTCGCTCGTCACGATGAAGTCCGCTTCGCGCACGACCGCGAGCCGCTCGCGCGTGACGTCGCCGATGATCCGCACCGCGAGCCCCGGACCCGGGAACGGCTGGCGCTCGACGACCGCGTTCGGTAGCCCGAGAACCCGCCCGACTTCGCGCACTTCGTCCTTGAACAGCGCGCGCAACGGCTCGACCAGCGCGAGCGCCATCCGCTCCGGGAGCCCGCCGACGTTGTGATGCGACTTGATCTTGTGCCCGGCTTTCGAGCCCGGCGTCTTCGACTCGATGACGTCGGGATAGAGCGTCCCCTGCACGAGGAACCGCACGTCGGGGATCTTCTTCGCCTCTTCCTCGAAGACGGCGATGAACTCGTGCCCGATCGCGATCCGCTTCTCCTCGGGATCGTCGAGGCCCGCGAGGCGGTTCAGGAACCGCTCCTGCGCGTCGACGTGGATCACGTTCAGATGCAGCACGTCGCGGAACGCGGCGACGACGCCGAGCGACTCGTTCTTCCGCATCAGCCCGGTGTCGACGTAGATGCAGGTGAGCTGCTTGCCGATCGCGCGCGCGACGAGCGTCGCCGCGACCGCGGAGTCGACGCCGCCGGAGAGCGCGCACAGCACGTTCGCGTCGCCGACCTGCGCGCGAACCTTCTCGATCGCGTCGTCGACCCACGAATCCATCCGCCACGACGGCTCGATCCCGGCGATCGTGTGCAGGAAGTTCTCGAGGATCGCGGTCCCGGCTTCGGTGTGCACGACCTCGGGGTGGAACAGCGTGCCGAAGATCTTGCGCTGCTCGTCGCTCATTGCGGCGGCGGCCGAGCTCGCCGTGTGCGCGAGCGCGGTGAAGCCGGGCGGCACGGCGGCGATCGAGTCGCCGTGCGACATCCACACGCGCGACTCCGCCGGAACGCCGAGGAACAGCGCCGAGTCGGGGCGGTCGACGATGAGCTGCGCCGGCCCGAACTCGCTGCGGTTCAGCCGCGCGAGCTCGCCGCCGAAGCGCTTCACCAGCAACTGCATCCCGTAGCAGATCCCGAGCAGCGGCAGCCCGCTCTCGTACACGCGCGGATCGCACTCGAGCGCGTCGTCGCCGAACGTCGACTCCGGGCCCCCGCTCAGCACGATCGCCGACGGCTCGCGCTTCGCGATCTCGTCCCACGACGCGTCGTACGGCAGCAGCTCCGAGTAGACGTTCGCCTCGCGCGCCCGCCGCGCGATCAGCTGGCTCACCTGAGAGCCGAAATCGAGGATCACGACGGTACCCGCCGCGGCCTGGACGGATGCCGGTCTCACGTCAGCACCTCGGCGAGACGGTCTTGGTCGCGGGCCCACACGAGCTCCATGGCGATCCGTTCGCCGACGGAGACGTCGCGCCCCCAGCGGTAGGACGTGTAGGGCGTGTAGCGCGTCCCGGGCGAGCCCGGGATGCGCAGGCTCACGTCGTAGCAGACGAAATCCTTCGGCGGGCCGCTCACGATCACGCACTGCAGCGCGAACGGGCCGATCACGCCGATCCCGTCGACCGCTTTCGCGGCGCGCACGAACCGCTCGCCGAGATCGAACGCTTTCTCCAGCATCGACTCGGTCAGCGTCGCCGCGATGTGGCCCGCCTCTTCCATCCGCACTGGCTCCTCGGCGAGATCGCGCGCCTGTTTGAACGGCAACCCCAAGAGTCCGTCACGGTTCGTCTGGCGCCGCGTGTCGGTCCCCATCAGCTCGAGCTCGCCGAGCACCGGCGACCAGAAGAAGTTCAGGTTCACGGTCGGGCCGAGCGCGAACTCCTCGATCACCGCGCCGCGCAAGCCTTCGGGCGTCACCGTCCCCGCTGCGAGCAGCTGCTCCGCGGAGCGCGTGTACTCCGCCTCGTCGCGCGCGAGGAAGAACGCGCGCTCGAACGAGACTTTCGCGTGCGGCGCCTTCACCATGACGAGCGTGTCGATCGCGTCGGGCGAGGCGAGCCGCCGCGGATAGCGGATACCCGCGCGGTCCATGAGCGCGTACTGGTTCTCCGGCTCGTCACGCTCCTCGGCGCGGAGCAGCCGGCGGTTGCCGAAGAACGGGACCGCCATCCGCTCCTCGATCTCCGCGTACGAGTACCGCTGGTGCAGATAGACCTCGAACGAGCGATTCGGCACGAAGACGACGTTCTCGCGGCGCAGCCGCTCCTGCACGCCGTCATCGAGCACGTCGGCGAACTTCGCCAGCTCCAGCGTCGCGTCGACGCAACCGCGCGGCGGGCCGTCGAAACGCCGCGCGTAGTACGTGTCGTAGGTCGCGTTGCGCCCGCGCTCCGTGACGATCAGGTTGCGCAGGCCTTGCGCGCGCGCGCCGGAGGCCACCTCGAGCGCGGAGTGGCTTCCGATCGAGCACAGCGTGAGCGCCGCCGCGTCGTACGCCGCGAGCGTCGCTCTCAAATCGAACGGCACGCCGAAGGCCTTACGACGAGAGGAAGCTTCGCGCCTCGCTGGAGGTCGGGTAGTTGACGAGCAGCTCGCGGCGGACTTCCTGCTGCGCCTGCTTCGCCTCGGGCGTGCCGACGCGGCCCAGCGTGTCGTAGACGCGCTTGTAGAGCCGCGGCAGCTCGTAGTCGCGGGGGTACTGGTGCTGCCAATCCTGCAGCGAGTCGACGACCCAGACCGCGTCCTTCGTCATCTGCCCGCCCCAGCCGGCGTCGAGGTACTTCCCGATGCGCGTGAGCTCGTTGCGCACGCCGATCGGCGAGAGCTTCGTGTGGCCGAAATACTCGTCGGCGGGCGCGGTGATCACGAGGTACGTGTCGTGCGAGAGCACGTGGCCGATCACCGGCAGTCCGTGCGCGGAGGCGCGGTGCGAGGCGACGATGCGCGCGGCTTCGCGCTCGTCCGGCGAGTAGCCGGGTCCGGCGTTGCGCGCCGAGTCGACCATCGGGAAGAGCACCTTGCCGAGATCCTGCGGGACCGAGGCGATCGGGAACGACGGCTGCGCCGCGCGCTCCAGCGCGAGCGCGCGCCACTTGGGATCCTGCGTGAGGTTGTACGCGCGCAGGTCGGCGTCGACTTGGTCGAGCAGCGCCTGCACGTCGCCGGGATACTTCTGCGCGAGCGCGGCCGCGTCGGCGTCCGCGTCGTACGCGAGCTTCGCCGTGCTCGCGTCCTCGGCATCGAGCTTCGCCAGCAGCGCGCGCGCGTTCGCGCCGCGCGCCGGATCGTCTTTGAGCTGGTCCGCCGCGAGCCGCACGTACCACTCGGCCGCGTCGTTGCTGTCGAGCGGGTCGTAGTACAGCAGCGTCGCGAGGTCGACGGTGACGCCCTTGAGCTCGAGGTTCTGCGGGTCGTCGCGGCGGCGCAGCTCGTACGCGCGCCCGGCGTCGAGCACCGTCGAGAAATAGTTGAGCTGGTCGGCGAGGTGCCAGCCGGCGTCGGCGCCCTTCTGGAACGCGGCCTTCATCTGCCGGTAGAGCGCCTGCGGGTCGACGTCGAGCGCCGCGCGCGCGGGCAGCGGCGCGAACGGCAGCGCGAGGACGACCGCCGCGAGCAGCGCGGCGACGAGCTTACGGACCACCGATCGTGCTGTCGTCGAGAACCGTGTCGAGCGAGTTGGAGAGAAGCGCATTCTTGATCTCACGGGCGATGCGGCGTCCGGTGGACATCGGTTCGCTGTAGTTCAGGTACGAGTACGGCGAGCCGTCGATGAACAGGTTCGTACCCGCGACGATGCGCGCCGAAATCTCCATGATGTAGAACTGGGTGTCCGGCGTGATGATCGTCTCGATGCAGAAGGCGCCGAAGAGCCCCTTCGGCCCGCAGATCTCCTGGCTTACGCGCACGACGTCCTCGCCCATCCGGTACGCCTCGGCGAGCATTGACTCGCGCAGGCTGATCGGCTGGTTGCCGACGACGACGTACGAGGGGTCGACGTCCATCCCGGCCTGCGCCTGCGAGGGGATGCGGCCGAGCGAGTCGACGTTCGTCTCGTAGCGCCGGTCCATCGACATGATCTCGAGC
>DATAQE010000038.1:0-63135 GCA_036264835.1 Candidatus Elarobacter sp. | reverse complement strand
GAGCCGCTGCCGCTCGGGTTCGAGCACGTCGCGTACAACGACGTCGAGGCGCTCGACGTGGCGATCGGCGAGAACACCGCAGCGTTTCTCGTCGAGCCCGTGCAGGGCGAGAGCGGCGTGGTCCCCGCGACGCAAGAGTATCTGGAAGCGGCGCGGCGCCTGTGCGACGAGCGCGGCGCGCTGCTGATCTTCGACGAGGTGCAGTGCGGGATGGGGCGGCTCGGCACGCTCTTCGCGTTCCAGCACTTCGGCGTGACGCCCGACGCGTTCACGCTCGCGAAGTCCCTCGCGAACGGGCTCCCGATCGGCGCGCTGATCGTCCGCGGTGAAGCGGCGTCCTCGCTGAGGCCCGGTGACCACGGCACGACGTTCGGCGGCTCGCCGGTCCCCGCGGCCGCGGCGTTGGAGCACCTCGCGATCCGCGACGTCGTCGACCTCGACGCGCACGTAACGGCCGCCGGCGAGCTGCTGCGCGCGGAGCTCGCCGCGATCGCGAACGAGCTTCCTGCGGTGTTCGAGCAGCCGCGCGGGCTCGGGCTGATGCTCGGGCTGCCGGTGCGCGATCCGCAGCTCGCCAAGGACTTCGTCGCAAAGGGCCTCGACCACGGCGTCTTCCTGAACGCCGCCGGCCGGAACACGCTGCGGTTCGTCCCGCCGCTGATCATCTCGGCCGACGAGGTGCGCGACGCGGCCCAGCGGCTGCGCGCGACGATCGCAGCGACGCTCTAGCCGTTCACCGGCGGCATTTTTCGCCGGGGCTGTCGATTTCCGCGGCAGGCGTTCGTCCTCGAATCGGATGCGAAGGGCATCCACACCGAAGGAGAGACCGACGTGAAATACATGCTGCTGATCTACAGCCAGCCGCGCGACCGCGAGCCGACCCCCGAGGAGTGGGCGGCGTCGATGCCGGCGTGGCAGGCGTTCAGCGAGGACCTGCAGCGCCGCGGGGCGCTGGTCGACGCGGCGCCGCTCGCGCCGACGTCGAGCGCGACGACGGTGCGCGTTCGCGACGACAAACCGGTCGTCACGGACGGCCCGTTCGCCGAGACCAAGGAGTGGCTAGGGGGCTACTACATCATCGAGTCGCCCTCGCTCGACGGCGCGATCGAGGCGGCGAAGATGTGCCCGGGTGCGAAGGACGGATCGGTGGAGGTTCGTCCGATTGTCGACGTCGGCGGCTGACGCCGCGGAACGCGTCGCGGCGTCGTTCCGCGCGGACGGCGGAAGGACGCTTGCGACGCTCTCGCGCGCGGTCGGCGACATCGCGCTCGCGGAGGACGCGCTGCAAGACGCGTACCTCGCGGCGCTCCAGCGCTGGCCGCGCGACGGTTTCCCCGCGCGGCCGTCGGCGTGGATCCTCGCGACGGCGCGCAACCGCGCGATCGACCGCCTGCGGCGCGAGCGCGTCGGCCGCGAAAAGCTGCAGCGCCTCGCGGCGCTCGAGCCCGCGCCCGCGGCATCGCGCGATGCGGACGACAGCGGTGCGGGAGAGAATGCGGTGCCCGACGACCGGCTGGGCTTGATCTTCGCGTGCTGTCATCCGGCGCTCGGGATCGAGGCGCGCATCGCGCTCACGCTGCGCACCCTCGCGGGACTGACGGTCGAAGAAATCGCCGACGCGTTCCTCGTCCCGCACGCGACGATGGCGCAGCGGCTGGTCCGCGTGAAGCGCAAGATTCGCGAGTCCGCCATCCCGTTCGAGGTCCCGCCCGCCGAGCGGCTCGCGGAACGCCTCGCCGACGTGTGCGCGGTCGTCTATCTCATCTTCAACGAAGGCTATGCGGCGTCGAGCGGTGCGCAGCTGGTCCGTCGCGATCTGTGCGACGAAGCGATCCGCCTCGCGCGCGTGCTGCTCGCGCTCGTCCCCGACGAGCGCGAGGTCATGTCCTTGCTGGCGCTGATGCTGTATCACGACTCTCGGCGCGACGCGCGCGTGCGGGAAGACGGGACGCTGGTCGCGCTGCCGGATCAGGATCGTTCGACGTGGAACCGCGCGAAGATCGACGAAGCGACGGCGTTGCTGGCGCGCGCGAACGGGCTCGGCGCGCCGGGGGCGTATCAGATTCAGGCGATGATTGCGTTCGCGCATGCGTCGGCCGCGTCGGCAGGCGACGTCGACTGGCACGGCATCGCCGAGCTGTACGGACATCTCGACCGGATGGCGCCCTCGCCGGTCGTCGCGCTGAACCGCGCGGTCGCGATCGGGTTTGCCGACGGCCCGCTCGCCGGACTTGCGGCGCTCGACGCGCTGCCGCGCGAGGCGCTCGAGTCGTACCACCTCTACCACGTCGCGCGCGCCGACGTGCTCGCACGCCTCGAGCGAAGCACCGAAGCGCGGGCCGCGTACCGCGCCGCGCTCGCGCTCACGCAGAACGCCGCCGAACAGGCGTATCTGCGGGCGAAGCTGCGCGAGACGGCGTAGAGCGCGAGGTGGCCGAAACCGATCTGCCCACGGCGTTCTACGAACGGCTCGACGCGCAGACGTTCGCCGCGACGACCGCGACGATGAGCCCGTGGGACGAACGCCTTCAGCACGGCGGTCCGCCGACCGCGCTCCTTGCCCGCGCCGTCTCGGAGCAGCACCCGCGTGACGACATGCGGATCGCGCGCGTCGCCTCCGAATTCCTCGGCCCGATCCCGATCGCGACGCTGACCGTACGCACGCGCGTGCTCCGCCCCGGCCGCCGCATCGAGTTGCTCGAAGCGACGATGGAGAGCGGCGGCCGTGACATCATCTCGACGCGCATCTGGCGCATCGCAACGCAGCCTGCCGGCAGCGTGCCGCCGGGCGTCACGCCGCCCGATCCGCTGCCGGCGATCCCCGCGGAGCAGCCGTCTCCGCCGTGGCTGAAGCGCTTCGGCTACGGCCTCGCCGTCGACTGGCGCAGCGTGCGCGGCGGAACGGGCGCGCCCGGGCCCGCGACGGTCTGGATGCGGCCGCGCGTTCCGCTGATCGCCGACGAGCCGCGACGCGCGGTGGACGCGGCGTTCGTCATCGCGGACGCCGCGAACGGCATCAGCGGCGAGTTGCCCATGCGCGAGTGGATGTTCGTCCCGCCGTCGCTCTCGATCGCGCTCGAACGCTACCCGCGCGACGAATGGATCCTCCTCGACGCCCGCACGACCCTCACCGACGACGGCATCGGCATCACGACCTTCCGCCTCGCCGACACGACGGGCTGGCTCGCCGCCGGCACCCAATCCCTCCTCGTCGAACATCAACCCTGAGCGCTACGGCGCCTCTCCGAGCAGCGTCTCCAAGATTTGTCGCCCGTGGGCGACCGCAATAATGTGAATGTCACTGTGCTCGGCTTCCAGATACACGAGCACGACCGGCGATACGAACCACGTTCGTAACGGCGGGCTGACGTCGCTCAGATCCGGGCGCTGCGTTCCGAGCTTCGGATTTGCGTCCAGCATCGCGACGGCGCTCTCGATGCGAGCGAGCACGCCGCGCGCGTTCTGCGGCGACGACCGGGCGATGTAGAGAACGATCGCTTCAAGCTGTTCCGAAGCGCGCTCGGTGAAAACTGCGGCCATCCCGACCGCGGAGATTCAGG
Organism: Candidatus Elarobacter sp.; assembly: GCA_036264835.1. Classification (GTDB taxonomy): domain Bacteria; phylum Vulcanimicrobiota; class Vulcanimicrobiia; order Vulcanimicrobiales; family Vulcanimicrobiaceae; genus Vulcanimicrobium. Next base: position 59,575 of record DATAQE010000038.1, on the reverse strand, counting down.
ATCAGTGCGGCGAAGATATGTCGACGGTGGCTTCCCTTTCGGCCTGATCGATGATCTTGCGCATCTTCGAGAAGACGGTTCGCGACTCGGCGAGCTTGCCGGACTGCACGTCCTCAAGGCCTTCCTGGACGAGTCGCTTCAGGGCTTCGCGCCGTTCCGTGCGCTCCTGCTCGCGTTCGTACAACAGGCGCAGGCCGGCCCGCACGACCTCGCTGCTCGACGCGTACCTTCCGCTCTCGACTTGCTCTTTGACGAAGCGGTCGAGCTCGGGCGTCACGGAGATGGTCATACCAATTTATACCAAAGCTTGGCATAATAGGGCAAGGCCGGGCTTTCGGGTATTCCGGCTGGGTGAGGTTCATACGAGCGGCGGTCGCGGTTGCGGCGGTCTTGGCGTTCGCGCCGGGCGAGGCCGATGCAATGACGTGCGTGCCGGCGCAGCTCGCGTCGGGCGGGTATCCGGTGATGCTCGTGAAGGCGCGCGTGAACGGACACGGGCCGTACTCGTTTCTCGTCGATACCGGGGCGACGGTCACGATCGTCAGCGTCTCGCTCGCGCGGAGTCTGCGGCTCACGCCGCTGCCGGTCGCGGTGCAAGGGATCGGTGCGGGCGGAAGCTTCAGCACGCGCGCGTACGTCGCGTCGGTCGCGGTCGGCGACGCGCGGCAAGACCGGGTCGTCGTCGGGACCTTCGATCTCACGCAGATCAACGCCGCGGTCGGGTCGATCGACGGGCTGCTGGGCTACGACTTCCTGAAAGCCTATCGCGTCACGATCGACTATCCGGGGCGGCGCCTCTGCCTCGAATGATGACGTGAGAAACCCGGCCGCCTCACGTATCGGCGGCTCTTCGTCCACGACTTGCGACGCCCGGTTGAGCCGGCGGGTGCGTGGATCGAGGGATGATGATGTCGAGGTAACGCGGCGCCTGGGCGGCCGGTTCTTGAGGCTGGATGAGAGTGGAGGCTAATGCTATCACAGGATAGCTGACCAAGCAAGGTCCGCACGCGACTTTGCCGGCCGGCGTTGACGGGCGCGCGTGCATCGTGATAAAGTCCACGAACTCCATGCCGCACCGCACAGTCTGTCTCATGGCGATGTGCATTTGCTGTCTCCCCGTCGGGGATCGGCGAGCTTCGGCATGAGCTAGCGCGCACCGCGCGCAGACATCGTGCAAGAGCCCTCGCCGACCACGGCGGGGGCTCTTCGTTTTCACCGCTTCTCCCATCTCACCAGGAGGCGTTCCATGGCATCACTCTCCCGTTCCGAGTTCCTCACCGCCGCTGGCGCCGCGGCGCTCGCCGCCGGCGTCCCGCTGCGCGCCCGAGCCGCCGATAAGATCGGCGTCGACTACGCGTACTACAACCCGCCGAGTCTCGTGCTGAAGTCGAAGGGCTGGCTCGAAGAGGCGCTCGCGAAGCGCGGGACGTCCGTCGACTGGGTGCTGTCGCTCGGCTCGAACAAGGCGAACGGGTTCCTCGCCGCGGACGCGGTGCAGTTCGGCTCGACCGCCGGCAGCGCGGCGTTGCTCGCGCGCGCGAACGGGACGCCGATCAAGACGGTGTTCTTGTACTCCCGCCCGGAGTGGACGGCGCTCGTCGTCCCCAAGGACTCGCCGCTCAAGAGCGTGCGCGATCTCAAAGGCAAGAAGGTCGCCGCGACGCGCGGGACCGATCCGTGGTTCTTCCTCTTGCGCTCGCTCGCGGCGAACGGCTTGCAGCCCGGCGACGTTCAGCTCGTCGATCTGCAGCATCCCGACGGGCGCACTGCGCTCGAGCGCGGTCAGGTCGACGCGTGGGCGGGGCTCGATCCGCACATGGCCGCCTCGCAGCTCGACGCCGGATCGCGGCTGCTGTACCGCAACGTCGCATTCAACACGTGGGGCGCGCTGAACGTGCGCGAGGACTTCCTCGCGCAGCATTCGGACCTCGTCGCGATCGTGCTGCGACAGTACGACCGCGCACGTAAGTACGCCGCGGCGCACGCCGACGAGACCGCCGCGCTGCTCTCCGACGCCTCGCACACCGAGCGCCGCGTCGCCGATCTGCAGTTGCGCGAGCGTACGACGTATCCGGGGAACGGCACGCCGGGGAGCGAGTACCGCGAGGCGATCACCGGAGTCGTCCCGCTGATCCGCGCGGACAAGCTGGCGAAGCCTGACGCCGATCTCGATGGCGCGGCCGTCTCGCTGATCGACGCCCGCACCGCGGCGACGGCGCTGCGTGGTTAGGTTCGCCGTCCCGCTCGCGCTCCTCGCCGCGTGGTGGGCGGCGACCGCGAGCGGGCGCATCAAATCGTATCAGCTCGCCTCGCCGCACGACGTGTTCCGCGAAGTCCTCGACCTCGCGCAAAGCGGCGTGCTGTGGCGCGATCTCGGCGCGAGCGTCGAGCGCGTCGGCGCCGGGTTCGCGATCGCGTTGGCGCTGGCGCTGATCGTCGGGTCGCTGGTGGGCGGATCGCGCGCGGCGGAGCGCGCGCTCGATCCGACGCTGCAAGGTATTCGCGCGGTGCCCTCGCTCGCGTGGGTGCCGCTGATCCTGCTGTGGCTCGGGATCGGAGAAACGGCGAAGATCACGCTGGTTGCGATCGGCGCGTTCTTCCCGATCTACGTCGCGCTGGTGAGCGGGATCCGCGGCGTCGACCGCAAGTTGGTCGAGGTCGGCACCATCTTCGGTCTCTCGCGCGCGGCGCTGATCGCGCGCGTGCTGGTGCCGGCGACGCTGCCGCAGCTGCTCGTCGGCGCGCGGATCGGGCTCACGCAGGCGTGGCTGTTCCTCGTTGCGGCGGAGCTGCTCGCCGCGACGAACGGGCTCGGGTTCTTGCTGACCGACGGACAGCAGACGTCGCGCACCGACGAGATCTTCGTGGCGATCCTGCTCTTCGCGGTCTGCGGGAAGCTCTCGGAGACGGCGATGCGCGCGCTGGAGAAGCGGCTCGTCGGGTGGACCGACACGGTGCCGGCATGACGGGCGCGCGCTACACCGTCGAGGGGGAGAGCGCCGCGCGCATCCACGGGCTGCGGAAGGCGTACGGCACGCACCTGGTCTTCGACGCGCTCGATCTCGACGTGGCGCGCGGCGAGCGCGTCGCGATCCTCGGCGCGAGCGGCTGCGGCAAGTCGACGCTGCTGCGGTGCGTCGCGGGGCTCGAGACCGCCGACGCGGGGACGATCGCGACGAGCGGCGAGATCGGCTTGATCTTCCAGGAGCCGCGGCTTTTCCCGTGGCTCGACGTCGCGCGCAACGTCGCCTTCCCGGCGCGCACCGACGCCGAGCGCGCGCGCGTCCCGAACGTGCTCGCGCTGGTCGGGCTCTCGCACGCGGCGCGACGGTTACCGAAACAGCTCTCGGGCGGGATGGCTCAGCGCGCCGCGCTGGCGCGCGCGCTGGTGCGCGATCCGGCGCTGCTGCTCCTCGACGAGCCGTTCGCGGCGCTCGACGCGCTGCGGCGGATCGAGCTGCGGGCCGCGGTGCGCGAGATCCTGGAGTTCACCCGCGCCTCCGCGATCCTAGTGACGCACGACGTCGACGACGCGCTTGCGCTCGCCGACCGTGTCGTCGTGCTGGCCGGGAGCCCGGCGGAGATCGCGTTCAGCGGGCTGGTCGGCGAGACCGCGACGCGCGCGGCGATCCTCGAAGCGCTCGGCGTCGCCGAGGTCAGACCGAGACTGCCGGCGCGATCCGCCCGGCACGGTGCGTGGTGCACGTCCTGAGCATGAGCCGCTCGAAGCTCACGCCGCTCGCGACGCACCCGCAGCTCCAGTGCGCGGCGACGCGGGCGTCGTCGCGGTCTTCCCCGATCGCGCTGCGGTACAGCGGCGCGCCGAGGAGAATCCGAAGGTAGTCGAGCGAGCGGAGCATCGTACGCTTGTCTTTTCCGAAGAACGCTCGGCCGATCAGGGGCTTTCGGCCCCAAACGCTGGGGCGGCGGCCCCGCCCGGGCCGGGCTCGACCAGCCCCGGCGCGAAGCCACGGCGCCTGATGGAAGACCGAAGCTTCGGATTTCGGACGCGGGCGCTGCATGCGGGGACGCCGCCGGACGGGGAGACCGGGGCGCGGGCGCTGCCGCTGCATCTGTCGACCGCGTTCGTGTTCGACTCGACGGAGCACGCGGCCGAGCTGTTCGCGCTGCGGACTTACGGGAACATCTACACGCGTATCGGGAACCCGACGGTTGCGGCGTTCGAGGAGAAGCTCGCGAGCCTCGAAGGCGGGCTCGGCGCGATCGCGACCGCGAGCGGGCTCTCCGCGCAGCTCATCACCATTCTCAGTCTTGCGCGGAACGGCGATCACATCGTCGCTTCCGCCAACTTGTACGGCGGCACCGTCACGCAGTTCTCGGTGACGCTCGAGCGGATGGGGATCGAGACCACGTTCGTGCCGCCCGGGGATATGGACGCGTTCCGCGCGGCGATCCGCGAGAACACGCGCGCGGCGTTCGTCGAGACGATCGGGAACCCGAACGGGACCGTCGCCGACATCGGCGCGCTCGCCCAAATCGCGCACGCGGCCGGCGTCCCGCTCATCCTCGACAACACGTTCGCGACGCCGTATCTGTGCCGGCCGATCGAGCACGGCGCCGACCTCGTCGTCCACTCGGCGACGAAGTTCATCGGCGGGCACGGGACCGTGATGGGCGGCGCGATCGTGGAGTCGGGGACGTTTCCGTGGGGCGCGGGGCGGCATCCGCTGCTCAGCACGCCCAGTCCGGGGTATCACGGGCTGAACTTCGCCGAGACGTTCGGGGAGTACGCGTTCCTGCAGCGCGCGCGGGCCGAAGTGCTGCGCGACGTCGGCGCGTCGATCTCGCCGATGAACGCGTGGCTCCTCGTGCAAGGGCTGGAGACGCTCGCCGTCCGGATGCCGCAGCACGTCGCGAACGCGCGCGCCGTCGCGGCGTTCCTCCGCGAGCGCGACGAGGTCGCGTGGGTCTCGTACGCCGACCTGCCGGACAGTCCGGACCGGGCGCTCGCGCAGAAGTATCTGCCGCTCGGCGCGGGCGCGGTGTTCACGTTCGGGCTGCGCGGCGGGCGCGAGGCGGGGCGCGCGTTCATCGAAGCGCTCGAGCTCTGGAGCCATCTCGCGAACGTCGGCGACGCGAAGAGCCTGGTCATCCATCCGGCCTCGACGACGCATCAGCAGCTCACCGACGAACAGTTGCGCGCCGGAGGCGTTGGGCCGGAGATGGTGCGCCTCTCCGTCGGGCTCGAAGATGCCGAGGATCTGATCTGGGATCTCGAGCGCGGGCTCGCCGCCGCAAGACGCGTTGCCGCGGCCGCCGCGCACAACGGCGCCTCGGCATGATCCTCACCACCGCATCCGAGCGGCGCGCGCTGCTCGACCGCTCGCGGACCGTCGCCATGGTCGGCGCGTCGGCGAACCACAGCCGCCCGAGCTACTTCGTCTTCTCGTACCTGCGCACGAAAGGCAAGCTCGAGGTCGTGCCGATCAACCCGGCGGTCGCGGAGATCGACGGCGTCCACGCATACCCCTCGCTCGCTGCGTACGTCGCCGACCGCGGCGCGCCGCCCGACATCGTCGACGTCTTTCGCAAGCCCGGCGACGCGCCGCAAGTCGTGCGCGAGGCGATCGCCGCAGGCGCGAAATCGGTCTGGTTCCAGTACGGCGTGATCAACGACGAAGCGATCCGCCTCGCCGACGAAGCAGGGCTGCACGTCGTCGTCGACCGCTGCATCAAAGTCGAGTCCGCGCGCTTCGACGGGGGCCTCGCGCTCGGCGGCGTCAACACCGGCCTGCTCACCGCGAGGCGGCGGGCCCGCTGATGGAGCCGCTGAGCTTCGCGTCGCAGCCGCCGCGCGGGCCGCGCGAGAAGCTCGCCGGCATCGTGTTCACCGCGCGCGTGGTCGACAAGCTTCGCGCGTCGCTTCCCGGCGGCGAGTTGAACGGATACATCGCGTACACCGGCATGAGCGTCGCCTGGCGCCACTACACGAAGATCGACCTGGCCGAGCTCTGCGGCGTCGTCGAGAGCGCGCAGTCCGAGGCCGAGGTCGAAGCGTGGATCGAGGCACGCACCGCGCACCTCGACAAGGCCAAGATCAATGAGAAGCTGGAGCGTTTCGACAGCTCCCGCATGCCGGACGACCTCCGTCCGCTGTTCGAGCGGTTGATCCCCGCGGAACTGCGCGAACGCTATCCGCTCATCTTCGATCTGCTCGAAGCGGACGACGCAAGGCTCTATCCGGCGACCGATTCCGGGCGCAAGAGCCGGCTCAGCACACCGCCACGTTCGGAACGACCCGAACCCTGAACGTCGCGGTTCGCGCGGCGGTCGAGCGTTCCGGCCACGACTCCGTCAGCACCGCGAAGAAGCGCGGGCGCGGCGTGGGACACGGCGCGAACGTCGCGAGCCGCGGCGCGGACGAAGGCGGAGCCGGCGTCGCTTGCAGCAGGAAGAGCATCAGTGCGATCATAGCGTTCGCTGAATCTCCTTGATGTGGTCGAGCAGCAGCGACGGCCAGGTGGCGCGCCGCTTGCGGTCGACGTCGTCGCCGCGCGAGGGCCACAAGATCGCGAGCGATCCTAGCGCGACGCCGTCGGGCGCGAGCAGCGGGACGGCGACCGAGTTCGTGCCGGGGACGCGCTCGCCGAAGCTCGTCGCGTACCCTTCGGCGCGGACCCGCTCGAGCATGCGCTCCAGCAGATCGCGGTCGGCGATGCTGTTCTCCGTCACGCGCGCCAGCGGGCCGCCGAGCACGGCGTCGTGCACCGACGGCGCGCTGAACGCCAGCGTCGCGCGCGAGCTCGCGCCGACGTGGAGCGGCGAAGCGGCGCCGATGCGCGTCGTGTAGCGGACTTGCTGCGTGCTCGGGAGCTCGTGGATCGTCACGCTCTCGAGCTCGTGGCGCTCGGCCAGGTTGATCGTCTCGCCCGTCTCCGCGTGGAGCGCGCGCATCAGCGGGAGCGTCCGGCGCACCAGGCGGTTCGACTCGAACGCGGCGTGCGCGAGCGCGAGCGCCGCGGAGCCGACCGCGTAGCGGCCGCGCTCGTCCTGGACGACGTAGCCGTACTTCGCGAGCGAGCGCAGCAGCCGGTGCGCCGTCGCTTTGTCGAGGCTGCTCGCAGACGCGACGTCCTTGAGCGAGAGCCCGTGCCACTCGGCGTCGGCGCGCTCGCCGAGCGCCTGCAGCAGCCGCAGCCCCTTCTCCAGCGACTGGCTCATTTCACACTCTAAAACGCTGTTTCGTCATAGGAGACGGCTTCACTGTACGCGTACGTCCCCACGCGTGTAAAGGGGTGTGCCCGAACCGAGGAGCTCATCAGATGAAACGCAGCACGTTCTCCGGTCTGCTCTCCGCCACGGCCCTCGGCGCGCCGGCGCTGCTGCGCTACGCGTGGGCCGAGGAGCTCGTCACCGTCGGCACGGTCAACGCCAGCAGCGACGTCCCGTTCTTCATCGGCGACAAGAAAGGGTTCTTCCGCGAGCAAGGCCTCGCGATCAAGTGGACGGCGTTCGACTCCGCCGCGAAGATGGTCGCGCCGCTCGGGACGAACCAGCTCGACGTCGCCGCCGGCGCACCGTCGGCCGGGCTCTACAACGCGGTGACGCAAGGGATCGATCTCAAGATCGTCGCCGACAAAGGCTCGACGCCGCACGGGTTCGGGTACCTGCCGCTGCTGGTGCGCAGCGATCTCGCCGCGCACTTCACCTACAAGGACCTCAAGGGGATGAAGGTCGCCGAGCCTGCGCAGGGGACGACGACCTCCTCGACGCTGAACGAGGCGCTGAAGCAGGCGCATCTGCAGTACAACGACGTCACGCACGAGTACCTCGGCTTCCCGAACCACGTCGCGGCGTTCTCGAACAAGAGCATCGACGCGAGCATGACCACGGAGCCGTCCGCGACGCTCGCGGTGCGGAGCGGGAGCGCCGTGCGCTACGCGGGCGACGACGTCTTCTACCCGAAGCAGCAGCTCGCGGTCTTGCTCTACGGCGGCAACCTCACCAAGAAGAATCGCAAGCTCGGCGAGCGCTTCATGGTCGCCTACATCAAGGCGGTCCGCTTCTACAACGACGGCTTGGCGCGCGACAAGCGCACCGGCCACGGCTCGCTCACCGGGAAGAACGGCAAAGAGATCATCGACATCCTCACCGAGTACACCGCCGTCAAAGACCGCACCATCTACGAGCAGGCGACGCCGAACGGGAACGATCCCGACGGCCGGGTGAACCTCGAGAGCCTGCGCAAGGACCTCGCGTTCTTCAAGGCCCAGGGGCTCGTCACGGGGAGCGGCACCGCCGACGCGGTGCACGACGGCTCGTTCGTCGACGCCGCGCTGAAGTCGCTCGGGAAGTACAAGCACGGCTGATGCCGGCCGCGAAGATTCGCTTCGAGCGTGTCGAGAAGCGTTTCGAGCTGCGCCACGGCGAGCACGTCGCGCTCGGCGGCGTCTCGTTCGAGGTCGCCGCGGGCGAGTTCTTCGTGATCGTCGGGCCGAGCGGGTGCGGGAAGACGACGCTGCTGCGCATCGCGGCCGGTCTCGACCAGCCGACGGCGGGGAGCGTCAGGATCGCGCGCAGCGAGGGCGAGCGGCCGGAGAACGCGATGGTGTTCCAAGGCGAGTCGATCTTCCCGTGGATGACCGTGCGCCAGAACGCCGCGTACGGGCTGGCGATGCGCGGCGCATCGCGCGCGCACGTCGACGAGGTCGTCGGGCACTATCTCGACCGCACCGGGCTGACGGGGTTCGCCGACGCCTATCCGCACCAGCTCTCCGGCGGGATGAAGCAGCGCGTCTCGATCGCGCGCGCGTTCGCGTGCGACCCCGAGGTGCTGCTGATGGACGAGCCGTTCTCGGCGCTCGACGAGCAGAACCGCACGCTGCTCCAGGACGAGCTGCTCCGCATCTGGGACGAGACGAAGAAGACGGTCGTGTTCATCACGCATAGCGTCGACGAAGCGGTGACGCTGGGCGACCGCATCATGGTGATGAGCGCCGACCGCGGCCGGCCGAAGGCGTTCGTCGGCGTCCCCTTCGCGCGGCCGCGCTCGGTCCTCGACCTGCGCGCGACCCCGGAGTACGGTCGGCTCTTCCACGACATCTGGGCGCAGCTGCGGGACGAGATCCCGCTGGCGGCGCGATGAGCGGTGAGGCGACGCGCGATCGGGTGCTCAGCGTCCTGTCGCCGGTCGTGCTCTTCGTGCTGTGGGAGGCACTGGCGCGGCTGCACTGGATCGACGTGCGGTTCTTTCCGGCGCCGTCGTCGATCGCGATCACGATGGGGACGACGATCGCGAACGGGTCGCTCCTCGCGAACACGCTCACGACGCTGGAGCGGCTCGCGATCGGGCTGGTCGTCGGCGGCGTCCCCGCGCTGCTGATCGGGCTCGCGATGGGGCTGTACCGGCCGGTCTACGCGATCGTCGACCCGCTGATCTCCGCGACCTATCCGATCCCGAAGAGCGCGATCCTGCCGCTGATCCTGCTCGTGTTCGGGCTCGGCGAGCCCTCGAAGATCGCGATGGTCGCGATCGGGATGTTCTACCCCGTCGTGATCAACACGGCGGCCGGGGTGCGGGAGATCAACACCATCTACTTCGACGTCGGGCGAAACTTCGGCGCGCGCGGCTGGGCGGTGTTCCGCACGATCGCGTTCCCGGGCGCGCTGCCGGTCATCATGACCGGCGTGAAGCTCGGCGCGGGGCTCGGGCTGATCCTGATCGCGATCGCCGAGATGGTCGGCGCGCAGAGCGGCCTCGGGTTCATGATCTGGAACTCGTGGCAGATCATGCAGGTCAACGTGATGTACGTCGGCCTGGTGACGATCGCGATCATCGGGTTCGTCATGACCGTGCTGCTGAACGAAGTCGAACGGCTGCTCATCCCGTCGCGGACGCGACGCTGAACGAGGAACGACACATCCGATGGCGCTGACCCTAGAGCAACAGCAGACGCTCGTCGCGACGGACGCCGGCACGCCGATGGGCGAGCTGTTCCGGCGCTACTGGATCCCCGCGCTGCTCGCCGAGGAGCTGCCGGAGCCCGACTGTCCGCCGGTGCGCGTGAAGCTGCTCGGCGAAGAGCTCGTCGCCTTCTGCGACACCGAGGGGCGCTACGGTCTGGTCGGCGAGTTCTGCCCGCACCGCGGCGTCTCGCTGTTCTTCGCGCGCAACGAAGAGTGCGGTCTGCGCTGCTCGTACCACGGCTGGAAGTTCGACGTCGAAGGGCGCTGCGTCGACATGCCCTCGGAGCCCGAGGAGAGCAATTTCAAACTAAAGGTGCGCATCGCCGCGTACCCCGTGATTCGCCTGGGCGACGTGCTGTGGGCGTACATGGGACCGCCGGAGGCGCGCCCGCCCGATCCGGCGCTCGAATGGGCGACGCTCCCGCGCGCGCAGGTGTTCGTGAGCAAACGGCTGCAGCGCACGAACTATCTCCAAGCGCTCGAAGGCGGGATCGACTCGAGCCACGTCTCGTTCACGCACCGCTTCAGTCTCGACGACGACCCGCTCCACCGCAACTCGCTCGGCAACGTCTATCTCAAGAAAGACGGGCGCCCGCGGTTCGAGGTCGTCGAGTCGGACGGCGGGCTGCTGATCGGCGCGCGCCGCAACGCCGACGATGAGCGGTACTACTGGCGGATCACGCAGTACCTCATGCCGTGGTACACGATCATCCCGCCGTTCGGCGAGAACTTGATCGGCGCGCACGCGTGGGTTCCGATCGACGACGTCACCTGCTGGGCGTGGAGCATCAACTACCACCCCGTCCGCGAGCTGGACGCGTCCGAGGTCGCCGACATGCGCGCCGGCGGCGGGATCCACTGCGTCTACAAGCCGGGGACCTACGAGCCGCTCGCGGACGCGAGCAACGACTATCTGATCGACCGCCGCGCGCAGCGCGCGAAGGAGTCGTTCAGCGGCGTCAAAGGGATCGCGATGCAGGACGCTTCGCTGCAAGAGAGCATGGGGCCGATCCAGGACCGCACGCGAGAACGCCTCGGCACCAGCGACAGCGGGATCATCATGGCGCGCCAGCGGCTGCTGCGCGCGGCGCGATCGCTGGCGGAGGACAGCGCGGCACCGCCGGGCCTCGACACCGGCGCGCAGCGCGTGCGCTCCGCCTCGCTGCTGCTCGCGAAGGACGTCCCGTTCCAGGAAGGCGCCGCGGAGGCGCTGCGCTTGAACCCGAACACGATGTTCGTCTCGCTCTGATGGCGATCGCCGCGGCCGTCGCCGCCGCGCCCGGGATCACCGAGGTGCGCGAGTTCGCCGAGCCGGAGGTGCCGCGCGACGGCGGGCTGCTGCGCATCGAAGCGGCCGGCGTCTGCGGGAGCGACGTCCCGGCGTACCGCCGCATCCGCGAGCCGACGATCCTCGGCCACGAGAACGTCGGGCGGATCGAGGCGCTCGGCGAGGGCGCGCGCGAGCGCTGGGGCGTCGAGGCCGGCGACCGCGTGCTGATCGAGGAGTATCTGCCGTGCGGGCACTGCGCGTGGTGCCGCGGCGAGGAGTTCCGGCTGTGCGATGCGACCGACATCTGGATGGGCGGGATCCGCTACGGCTCGACGCCGGTGAGCGTCGCTCCGGCGCTGTGGGGCGGCTTCAGCCGGTTCCAATACCTGCATCCGCGCTCGGTGCTGCACCGGGTCGCGGACGGCATTCCCGCGGAGCTCGCCGCGCTCGCGATCCCGCTCAGCAACGGCTTCGAGTGGGTGATGCGCGAGGCGCGCGCGGCATACGGCGCGACCGTCGTGATCCAAGGGCCCGGACAGCAAGGGCTCGCGTGCGTCGTCGCCGCGAAGCTCGCCGGCGCCGCGCGGATCGTGATCTCCGGGCTCGCGAGCGACGCGCGGCGGCTCGAGGTCGCGCGGCTGCTCGGCGCGGACGATACGATCGTCGCGGACGGCGATGCGCTGCAATCGCACGTGCGGGCGGTGACGGAGGGGCGCATGGCGGACGTCGTGATCGAAGCGTCGTCCGGCGGGCCGGAGACCGTCTCCGGCGCGATCCGGCTCGCGCGCAAGCGCGGCACGGTCGTGCTCTGCGGTGAGAAGCACGCGCCGATCGCGGATTTCGACGCCGACGCGGTCGTCTCGCGGGTACTGCGCGTGATCGGCGTGCGTGGTCACGGGTACGCCTCGGTCGAGCGCGCGCTGGCGCTGATCGCCTCGCGCACGCTCCCGCTCGAGGCGATGTGCACGGACTCGTTCGGGCTGGGCGAGGTCGATCGCGCGATCCGCCGGCTCGCGGGCGAGGCGGGCTCGGACGCGATCCACGTGACGGTGCTGCCGTGGGCGTGAGCGCCGCGCGCCGAGCCGGGGCACGAATCGCGGTCGCCGGCGTGAGCGCCGCGAGCCCGGTCGCACGCGAGCTCGTGCGCGCCGAGCTCGACGGCGTGCGCGTCGTCGGGCTCGACGCGGAGAGCGACGGCGACGGCGTCGACCGCGCGTTGCGCGAGAGCGACATGCTGGTCTTCCTCGCGGACTCGCGCGAAATCGCCGACCCGAGTGCGACGGAGCGGCTCGCCTCCGCGGCGCACGAGCGCGGGCTCCTGGTCGCGGCGCTGCTCGTCGGCACGGACGGCGGCGGCTCGGAGCTGCTGGCGGCCGTGCGCGAGGCGGCCGACATGGTGATGGTCGTGCGCGACCGGGACGACGCCCGCGCGGTGATCGCGGCGCTGCGCTGAAGCCCGCCCGCGCAGGAGCGCTCGGGCCGCCGGAACAATTCGGCACACGCGGCTAGCTCTCACGGGTGGGGGTGTCGTCGCGTCGGGTGTACGGGCTAACGGAATCTCGAGCGTTCGCACGCTGTACGGAGTGTGATGTTCTGTAGTTGTTTGCACGCGGAGGAGTCGCACCACGAGGACGGGTGCCACGCGCTGCAGCGCGTGGATCGCGGCCTTCGGAAGTGCGTCTGCCGGCGCAGCCGCGCCCGCGTCCAAGAAGGGCCCGACTATCTGAAGGACGCGCTCCGCCTGGCGGCGGCGCGCGCGCGGCGTCGAACAGCCTGAGGCTATGACCGAAGGTGAGCTGCTCTGGACGCCGGACCCCGAGGTCGCGGCGCGGTCGACCGTCGCCCGCTTCATGCGCCGGCTCGCGGAACGCGGCCGCGAGTTCGCGAGCTACGAGGAGCTCCGGCGCTGGTCGGTGACGGACCTCGACGGCTTCTGGGCCGCGGTGTGGGAGTTCTTCGAGGTTCGCTCGTCCGCGCCGTACGCACGCGTGCTGAGCTCGCGAACGATGCCGGGCGCCCGCTGGTTCGAGGGCTCGCGCGTGAACTACGCCGAGCACCTGATGCGGCACGAAGAGGACGCCGCGCCGGGCGAGACGGCGATCGTGCACGGGTCGGAGACGCGGGTGCTCGCGCACATGTCGTGGCAAGAGCTCGGCGCGTCGGTGCGCGCGGTCGCGACGCGCTTGCGCGAGCTCGGCGTGGGGCCCGGTGACCGCGTCGCTGCGTATCTGCCGACCATCCCGGAGACGGTCATCGCGATGATCGCGACGACCGCGGTCGGGGCGGTGTGGTCGTCGGCGGCGCCGGAGTTCGGCGCGCGCACCGTGATCGACCGCTTCGCGCAGATCGAGCCGAAGCTGCTCTTCGCCGCCGACGGTTACCGCTACGCCGGCAAGGACTACGACCGCGCGGCCGAGATCCGCACGATCCTCGGCGCGCTGCCGACCGTCGAGCGCGTCGTCTGGCTGCCGTATCTCGATCCGTCGTCGCCGGCGATCGGGCCGAGCCCGATCGCGTGGCGGGAGCTGGTCGAGTCGCCCGCGCCCTCGCGCGAGGAGTTCGCCTACGAGCGGGTCGAGCACGATCATCCGCTGTGGGTGCTGTTCTCGTCGGGGACGACCGGACTGCCGAAGCCGATCGTACACGGGCACGTCGGCATTCTCGTCGAGCACCTCAAGAGCACCGGGCTCGGGCAGAACCTCACGCCTGAGTCGCGGATGTTCTTCTACACGACGACCGGCTGGATGATGTTCAACGCGCTCGTCTCCGCGCTGCTGCAAGGCGCCTCGATCGTGCTCTACGACGGGCATCCCGCGCACCCGACGCCGGCGCTGCTCTGGCAGCTCGCGGCCGACGCACGCGCGACGTCGTTCGGCGCGAGCCCGACGTTCGTGCAGATCATGCAGAAGATCGGGCTCGTGCCGCGCGAGCGGTTCGACCTCTCCGCGCTGCAGAGCGTGCTGCTCACCGGCTCGCCGGTCACCCCGGAGTCGACGGCGTGGTTCTACACCTCGGTGAAGGACGATCTGTGGGTGACCTCGCCGTCGGGCGGGACGGAGCTGTGCGCGGGGCTCGTAGGCGGCTGTCCGCTGCTGCCGGTGTACGCGGGCGAGATTCAGACGCGGCTGCTCGGGATGGACGTGCACGCCTGGAACGACGAGGGCGAAGAGCTCGTGAACGAGGTCGGCGAGCTCGTTGTGACGAGTCCGGCGCCCTCGATGCCGCTGCGGTTCATGCACGATCCGGGCGACGTGCGGTATCGCGAGACGTATTTCGAGCACTTCCCCGGCGTGTGGCGGCACGGCGACTTCATCAAGATCAACGAGCGCGGGGGTTGCTACATCTATGGGCGCTCGGACTCGACGCTGAACCGCTACGGCGTCCGGATCGGCTCGGCTGAGATCTACCGCGCGGTCGAGCAGCTCGACGACGTCGCGGATAGTCTGGTGGTGTGTCTGGGGCTGCCCGGCGGGGAGTTCTACATGCCGCTGTTCGTGCGGGTCGCGGACGGCGCGGCGTACGACGACGCGCTTCGCGAGCGGATCGTCGCGAAGCTGCGCGCGGATTGCAGCCCGCGGCACGTGCCGGACGAGATCCATCCGGTCGAGGCGATACCGTACACGCTCACCGGCAAGAAGATGGAGATCCCGGTTCGGCGGATTCTCGCCGGGACGGCGCCGGAGAAGGCCGCGAGCCGCGATGCGATGATGCAGCCGGGGGCGCTGGATTGGTACGTCGAGTTCGCGCGGAGGCGAATGCAGACCGCGTAGGCGCGGTTACGGCGTTGGCGCATCCTTCGACGAGCTCAGGATGACATTGTGGCGGGTGGGCGGCGGTCACCGATGCGGGTGCGTTGTTCGAAGGCGTGGGCGAATCGGAGGAGGCCGAGCTCGTCGCGGTAGCGGGCGATGATTTGGACGCCGACGGGGAGGCCGTGGGGCGTGAAGCCGCAGGGGACGGAGATCGCGGGGTGGCCGGTGACGGTGATGCGCGAGCAGGACCGCATCCACTCGAGATAGCTGCCCATCTTCGTGCCGGCGATCTCCGTCGGGTAGGGTTGGTCGACCGGGAACGGCACGACTTGGTTCACCGGCGCGATGAGGAACTCGTAGCGCTCCATGAACTCGTGCATGCGCGCGAAGAGTCGCGTGCGGAGCAGCTGCGCGCGGCCGAGGTCGCCCAAGGTCAGCTTGCGGCCGTACTCGACGTTCCAGACGATCGTGTCTTTCAGCGCGCCGGGGTGCTCGTCGAGCAGCGGGCCGAACCCGTTCGCGAAGATGACGCCGCGCAGCGTCTCGAAGACCTCGTCCGCGCCGCTGAGGTCGGGCGACACGTCCTCGATCTCGCAGCCGAGGTCCGCGAACGCGGCGCGCTGCGACTCGAGCACCGCGGTCACGGCAGGCTCGACCGGCAAGCCGCCGAGATCGCGGCTCCACGCGACGCGCGTTCCGCGGAAGTCGCGCGCGAGCGGTGCACGGAACCGTGCGCCGTCTTCGGGGAGCGAGATCGGATCGCGTGCGTCGGGACCGGCGAGCACGCTCAAATACAGCGCAAGATCTTCCACCGTGCGCGCCATCGGACCGGCGACCGCGAGCGTCTCCCATGCGTCTTCCGACGGCCACTGCGCGACGCGGCCGGCCGACGGGCGCAAGCCCACGATGTTGCAGAAGTTCGCGGGATTGCGCAGCGAGCCGCCGAGATCGCTGCCGTCGGCGAGCGCGACCATCCCGGTCGCGAGCGCAACCGCCGAACCGCCGCTGCTTCCGCCGCACGTCTTCGTCACGTCGTACGGATTGCGCGTCGCGCCGAAGACCGTGTTGAACGTCTGTGAGCCCGCGCCGAACTCCGGCATGTTCGTCTTCCCGAGCGTGATCGCGCCCGCCGCGCGCTGGCGCGCGACCACCTCGCTGTCTTGATCCGGGACGAAGTCGCGGAAGATCGGCGAGCCGAACGTCGTGCGCATCCCGCGCGTCAGGAACGCGTCCTTGTGCGCGACCGGCAGACCGTGCAGCGGCCCAAGGTCGGCACCCGACGCCTGCGCGCGGTCGGCGCGCCGCGCCGCCTCCAGCGCGCCCTCCGCGTCGAGCGTCACGATGGCATTCAGGGTTGGGTTCAGGCGCTCGATCCGCTCGAGGTGCGCGGTGACCACCTCGACGACGCTCAGGTCGCGGTCACGGATCCGCCGGACCAGCTCGGTCGCGGGAAAAAGGCAGAGATCGTCCGGCATGGTGCGAACCGGCTCACTTCGCACGGCGTTTCTCTCCGTACTCTCATCCAATCATAGGACTTAGGCCCTAGGACCGGCATCCTTCGGGCCCGGTGATGATATAGGAGTGCATGGCCGATCCACTGCCGTCGGACCGGGGCGGCGCAGCACGGCGCAGACGAGTCTTCGACACCCTCGACGAGGGTGTCATCGTGCAGGACGCCGCCGACGGCACCGTGCGCGACTGGAACGCGTCCGCGGCTCGCCTGCTCGCGCTCGCGCCCGAGCAGCTGCGCGGCCGCGCACCGCTCGATCCGGATTGGCGCATGATCCCGGAGACCGGCGGCATGCTGCTCGACGCGCGCGACCCCGTGCGCTCGATGCTGCAGCGCGCGCTCGAGCGCGGCGGGATCACGCTCGCGATCCATCCGCCGCACCAGCCGGCGCGCTGGATCACCGTGTCCAGCCACGTCGTACACGACGACGACGAGGACGGCGTCCGCGAGACGATCGTCTCGACGATGACCGATGTGACCGCGCAGCGCGACGCCGAGCGGCAGAACGCGCGCTACCGCGAGATCATCGACACGCTCGACGCGTCGTACCGGATCCTCGAAGAGAGCCCGATCGGGATGTGCAGCGTCGATCTCGAGGGCAACGTGTTGCGCAGCAACATGGCGTTCCTCGCGCTCGGCGGCGTCGAGACGACCTCGATCCTGGCGCTGGTCCCCGAAGAGGACCGCGCGACGCTCCGCCACGAGTTCGCGCGGCTGATGGAAGGACGCACGCCCTCGGTGCGGATCGAGACGCGCGTGCGCCGCCCGACCGGCGCGGAGACGTGGTGCGAGATCACCGGCGTCGCGATGCGCCAAGGCCTGCCGGACGCCGCGATCCTCCTGATCATCAACGACGTCACCGAACGGCGCCGCCGCGAGATCCGCCTGCGCCAGCTCGCCGAACGCGATCCGCTGACCGGGCTGCACAACCGCCGCAGCTTCCTGCACGCGCTGCGCGAGCGCCTCGCCGCGCTCGACCGCGCGCCGCGCCGTTCCGGCGGCGACTGGGCGCTGCTCGTCATCGACCTCGACGGCTTCAAAGAGGTGAACGACACCTGCGGGCACGCCGGCGGCGACGCGGTCCTCGTCGCGGTCGCCGACGCGATCCGCGCCCGCACGCGGCTCGACGACACCGTCGGACGGCTCGGCGGCGACGAGTTCGCGGTGCTGTTCCGCTCCGAGCTCCCGGACGCCGCAGTCGTCGGCGAGCAGATCATCGCGCGCATCGAGCGCGCCGCGCGCACCGTCCCCGGCGCGCCGCCGGTCACCGCGAGCATCGGGATCGCGCGGCTGCGCCGCGGCGCGCGCGTCGAAGAGATGCTCGACACCGCGGACCGCGCGATGTACCGCGCGAAACGCGCCGGCAAGGCGCGCGTGGTCGAAGCCGCGCTATAGCGGCCGGCGCAGCGCTCCGCCCTGCTCGGTGCGCACGATCGTCCCGTCGGCGAAGCGCACCGCGTCGACGCTGCACACGATCCGCGCGGGCGGGCCGGAGTCGCTCAGCTCCGCCAAGTTGAGGCGGTCGACCGTCTGGTTCGGATCGAGCTTCGCCTGCGCGATGTTGGTGCGGAACGCGTTGACGTCGCCGAACGCGTCGTAGAACGTGAAGCGCACCCGCACCGCGGTGATCGCGCGGTCGCCGGTGTTCGTCACGCGCAGCGCGTGGTGCACGAGCGTCAGGCCGTCGGTGCCGCGGGCGTCCGAGAAGCACCCGTCGATGCGGACCGGGCCGGGCTGGCCGGCGACCTCGGTCGCGATCGGGTGCGCCGGCGAGAGGCGCAGCACGTCGCTCTGCGAGGAGACGGGGCCGGCGGCGTTCGCGGCGCCCGCGATCGCGAGCAGCGCCGCGCAGGCGAAAGCGGCTGAAGACAACGGGCGCACGAGGTACCTCCGGGGACGGCTGGGTGACCGGAAAACGGACCGCGGGGACGGTTCGTTCGCGTGAAGGAGTCGCCTGGAACGGGGGCCGATCTAGCACCCATGCGCCTGAAAGCTCTCCTGGCGCTCGCCCTGCTGTTGTTCGCGACGGCGTCGGGGGCGGGTGCGCAGTCCACGGCCTCGCGCGAAGCGACGCGCGAAGAACTCCGTTCCGTCCTCGCGAGCACCGGCCAGCGTTCGGACGTGAACGTCACCTTCCGGCAGAGCACGAAGAACCCGTTCAACTTCGTCGGCTCGATGACGACCGGCTTGAGGAACGCCGACTCGCTGGAGATCGTCGTCAGCGTCACGCAGAGCGACACGATCGGGTTCCGCGTGTACCCGCACTACAAAGGCGGGTACATCAACCTCGGGAAAGCGCGGGACATGAACGGATTGATGCGCAGGCTGCTCTACCTGAGCGATCAGAACTTCCTCTTCTGGGGCGCCGACGACACCGCCGACGTCTTCTCCGGCTACACGTTCACGCTCGAGTCTGGGTTCCCGCAGGACGCGATCGCCATCGTGCTGCGCAGCATCCGCAACACCGACAAGTTCGTCGGGCAGCTGCGGCCGTTCATCGACGGCTCGGTGGGCGTGTGAGGCGAGCGCTTCGCCGGGTGGGCGCAGTGCTCACACTCACCGCCGCGGCCGCCGCGGCGAGCGCACCCGGGCTCGCGCAGACGGCGGCCGACACGCGGCCGCCGTGTGTGCGCGTGCTCGTCGCGATGGACGACAGCGTCGACTCCGCGCACGCGAAGCCGGGCGACGTCTTCAAGTTCAGGCTCGTCGACGACGAGGTCGCGCCGGACGGGACGCGCCTGCCGAACGGGACGCTCGGTTACGGCGTCGTCGCGAACTCGGCGCACGCCGGTAAAGGCGGGCAGCCCGGGTATCTCGCCATCGAGACGCGTTTCTTCGTGACGGCGGACGGCAAGCACGTCCCGGCGATCATCGATCGCGCGAACGACAGCGTCGCGAGCGCGGTCGGCGCGAGCGGGAACGCACCCGGCGTCCTCGGCCTGATCCCGATCGTCGGCTACGCCGTCGGCGGTTACGACGCGCTGCACCACGGCCGCGACGCGACGATCGCACGCGGCACGCGCGTCGGCGTCCTGCTCGGCGACGACGCCGCGCTCGGCACGTGCCGCCCCCTCGCCGCCGGCGAATCGCCCCCGCCCATGCCGACCGCCGCGCCGATCGTAACGCCTGCGCCGGCCGTATCGGTCGCCCCGCTCGCCTCGCAGGGTCCGGTGACGATTCCTACGCCGCCAGCGCCCGCCGCGTCGACGGCTCCGACGGCATCCCCGACGACTCGGCCGTAGCGTAACCGCGGTCGTTCAGGCGCTCTCCGCGTAGAAGCACTCGCCGCAGAGCTGCAGGTAGCGCGTCTCGCCTTCGATCGCGATCTGCTCGCCGGCCGTGATGCGGTTGCCCTCGTCGTCGATGCGCACGTTCATCGTCGCCTTCTTGCCGCACGCGCAGATCGTCTTGATCTCTTCGATGCTGTCGGCGAGCGTCAGCAGATAGGCCGCGCCCGGGAACGGCTCGCCGCGGAAGTCGCTGCGGATCCCGTAGCAGATCACCGGAACGCCGGTGACGTGCGCGATGCGGTGCAGCTGGCGTACTTGGTCGGGCGTGAGGAACTGCGCTTCGTCGACCAGGACGCACGAGAGGTTGTCGCCGTCGGCGAGGTGGCGCGCGAAGTCGACGCTCGCGTCGAACGTCAGGGACGGGCGCTGCGGGCCGAGGCGCGAGGTGACGTAGCCGACGCCGTAGCGGTGGTCGAGCTCCGCCGTGAAGACCGCGACCTTGCGGCCGTGCTGTTCGTAGTTGTGCGCGACCTGCAGCAGCGCGATCGACTTCCCCGCGTTCATCGCGGAGTACCGGTAGTAGAGCTTCGCCATCGTCTGCCGCCCGGGTTCGCGGGACGGCCGCCGGTTCCGCTGCTAGCTCAGCAGCAGGTGGACGTCGCCGAACTCGTGCCAGAGGTAGCCCCTCTCGATCGCGTGCTCGTAGGCCCGCTCCAGCAGCGGCGCGCCGGCGAACGCGCGCAGCATGTCGAGGTGGCTGGCCTCCGGCTCGTGGAACCCGGTCAGCAGGCCGTCGGCGAGGACGACGCCGCGCTCCGGCGTGACGATCAGATCGGTCCAGCCGCTCGACGCGATCGCCTCGCAGCCGCGCGCCGCCGACTCGAGCGCGCGCACGACGGTCGTGCCGACGGCGATGACGCGGCCGCCGCGGCGGCGCGTCGCGTTCACCGCCGCGGCCGTCGTCGCCGAAACCTCGTACCACTCGCGGTACGGGCGCTCGTGCCGTTCGGGGCTCGAGACGCCGGTGTGCAGCGTGATGCTCGCGACGCGAACGCCGCGCGCGCGCAGGTCGGCGAGGACGCGCTCCGTGAACGGGCGCGCCGCGGACGGCATCTCCGCCGAGCCGGGGACGCGCGCGAAGACCGTCTGGTAGTCGGCGAGCGGGAACGCTTCGGTGACGTAGCGGTAGCGGATCGGCGCGCCGTGCCGCGCGAGGAACGCGCCGGCCGGCTCCGGGAGCGCGAGCGCGGCGTACCACAGCCGCGGCGACGCGGCGTCCACCGGGACGAGGAACGTCGCCGTGCCGCCGTCCGCGAGTGATGCACGCTCGCCGGGTTCGACCGGCTCGCGCGGTTCGGCGATCCAGAGGTCGCCCGCGATGCGCGTCGAGAGGTGCAGCGGGAACGACGCACCGGTCGCGCGCCGCGCGACGAGCGCCGCGGGGATCGTCGCGGAGTCGTTCACGACGAGCAGATCGCCGCGCGAGAGGAACGAGGGCAGCTCGCGGAACGATGCGTCGGCGTGCGCGCGCGCCGCGACGTCGGTGACGAGGAGGCGCACGCCGTCGCGCGCAAGGCCGCGCCGCTCCGGCGGCGAGGTCGCTTCGTTCGCCGCCGGGAGCGCGAAGGGGACCGCGACGCTCACGCTTCGACCGCGACCTCGGCCTGCAGCGCGGGCTCCGATTGCAGCGCGACGCGCAGGTATGCGGGGCGCGGCGAGGCGATCGCGCGCAGCAGCGCGGGCGCGACGTCGCGCGGGTCGGCGAGCTGCGCGGGATCGGCGTCCGGGACCGCGGCGCGGTGCAGATCGGTGTCCATGTCGCCCGGGTCGGCGACGATCACGCCGATCCCGGTGCCGTGCAGCTCGATCGCGAGGACGCGCGAGAGGTGCTCGAGCGCGGCTTTCGCCGAGCCGTAGCCGCCCCAGCCGGGATACGCCTCGACCGCCGCGTCCGAGGTGACGTTGACGATCGTCCCGCCGCCGGTGCGCTTCATCAGCGGCAGCGCGTGCTGGATCAGGTGCAGCGGCGCGTAGACGTTCGTGGTGAAGACCCGGTCGAACGCCGACGGCGAGAGCTGCTCGAGCGGCGGGAGCGGTGAGCGGCCGATCGTCGAGGCGTTGTTGACGATGAGGTCGATGCGGCCGAAGCGCGTCTCCGCCGTCTCGACGAGGCGGTGGACGTGCGCGGCATCGGTGACGTCGCCCGCGATCGCGACGACGTCCGTCAGGTGCGCGAGCTCGCGCTGCGCGGCGTCGAGCGCGTCTTCCCCGCGGGCGTCGATCACCAGCGAGATCCCGGCGCGCGCGAGCTCGCGCGCGACGGCGAGTCCGAGACCTTTCGATGCGCCGGTGACGATCGCGACGTGACCGCGCTCGAACCATGGATAATCGTTCATGCACCGAGGGTACGCCGCGCGGCAAGGCTTGCGCGACGCTCCGTGGGGCGGTACTGGACCTGGCCGTTCGGCCAGGTGGAGGCTACACGATCCCGCGCGCCTTCGCGATCGCGACGGCTTGCGCGCGGTTCGAGGCGCCGAGCCGCCCGAGGATCTCGGCGACGTGGAACTTCACGGTGCGCTCGGCGATCCCGAGCCGCTCGCCGGCGGCGCGGTTCGAGAGCCCTTCGGCGAGCAGCAGCAGGATCTCGCGCTCGCGCCCGGTGAGCCGGTCGCCGCGCGGGCGGCGCACGGCGCGCGCGAGCTGCGCCGCGATCTCCGCGGGGATCAGCGAGTCGCCGCGCGCGACGGCGCGCACCACCGCGACCAGCTCGTCGCTCGACGTGCCTTTCAGCACGTACGAGTCGGCGCCGCGCTCGAACGCCGTCGCGACGCGCTCCTCGCCCGCGTACGCGCTGAAGATCACGATGCGCGTCCGCGGCGACGCCGCCTTCACCGGCGAGATCACGTCCAGCCCGCTGGGCCCGCCGCCGAGCTCGGGGTCGAGCACCAGCACGTCCGGCGCGTGCTCGGCTGCGATCGACCGCGCGTCGTCCGCGGTCGCGCCCGTTGCGACGACCTCGATCCCCGCGTTCGCGCGGAGGTTCGCGACCACGCCGTCGGTCACGATCGGATGATCGTCGACGATCGCGACTCGAATCGTGCTCGCGCTCATCCGCGCGCTCTCGGCACGACCGCTTCGATAAGCGTACCGCGGCCGTCCGACGCGACGCGCAGCGTTCCGCCGGCGAGGCGGGCGCGCTCTTCCATCCCGCGCAGACCGTAGCGCTCGTCGTCGCGGACCGACGGGTCGAAGCCGACGCCGTCGTCGCGGATGCGCAGCGCGACCGCGCCGTCGCGCCCGTCGAGCTCGATCGCGATGCGCGAGGCATTCGCGTGCAGCCGCGCGTTCGCGAGCGCCTCGGACGCGATGCGGAACAGCTCGCCCTCCGCTTCGTAGGGCAGCGCCGCGTCGCCGCGCTCGTCGAGCGTCACGAGCATCCCGGTCTCCGAGCTGATCCGCCGCGCGAGCGCGCCGAGCGCCGTCGTCAGCGCGCGGCCCGCGAGCGGGTCCGAGCGCAGGTTCAGCACGGATGCGCGCGCCTGCGCGACCGAGGTGCGCGCGACGTCGAGCGCCGTCGCGATCCGCGCGGCGGCCGGCGAACCGGCCGGGACGTCGCGCAGCGCGCTCTCGAGCTGCAGCGCGATCGCGGTGAGGTCTTGCGCGAGCGTGTCGTGGATCTCGCGCGCGAGCCGCGTGCGCTCGGCGGAGCGCGCCGCGCTCGCCTCTTCTTCCGCCAGCCGCGCGCGCTCGACCGCGAGCCCGATCTGCGCGCCGGTCACCGCGAGGAGGCGCAGGTCCCGTTCCGACAGCTTGCGCGGGATCGGCGGGCACACGTTCATGATCCCGAGCCGCCGTTCACCGAAGCGCAGCACGACCGACGCGTGCGACTGCAGCCCCAGCGTCAGCGCCGCGCCGCCCTTTTCCGCGCCGCGGCGCAGGCGCGAACACGCGATGATGTCGACGTTCTTCGAGTCGAAGTCGCCGTCGGTGAACGACTCCATGCACCAGCACGGATCGCCGGTCATCTGCACCGGCTCGCGCAGGTACGGCGGCAAGTCGTGCGCGGCGGCGAGGTAGAACCGCCCGGTGCCCGGATCGACGAGCCAGATCCAGCCGGCCGCGAGGTCCAGCGCGCGCACGATCTCGCGCAGCGCGCCGTCGAGCGCGCGCTCCACGCCGCTCGCCGCCAGCGCCCCGGCGATCGCGTCGAACAGCGCGACCTCACGTTCGTGCACGGCGCGCCCCTTCGCGCCGCACACGAACCCGCACTCCCGCGCGGGCGCTCAGCCCGTGCGCTTGACCGGCGGTTTCTTCCCGGCGGGAGGACGAGGGATGTCGAACTGAATCGACTGCGGGACGATCACCCGGGTCTCGAGCGCGGGCGCCGGCGCGGGGACCGGGGTCTCCGGCGCGGTGCGAGGCAGCACCGACATCCCGCCGCCGCCGCACCCGGCGAGCGCGAAGAGACACACCAACGAAGCCAGACGCCGCATGGCCGCTGCTCCTGCCGGACCGCGCGCAACCCCTGCGGCGCCGCCGCAAGATGGCACGTGGATGGCACAAAGGGCTACTGGAAGATCGTCATCGCATTGATCCCGCGGCCGTAGGCGGAGGGAACCGCGTTCAGGATCGTTCGCACCGGGGTCGCTTGTCCGTTCGCGTTCGGGCCGTAGACGTTCACCTTCGAGCTGCCCGTGGTCCGGTCGTAGAGGCCGACGTAGAGCTCACCCGCGGAGTCGACGGCGAGCGCCCCGATCGCGTCGGTGGACTCGTCGAACGGCCCGATCGATCGCGAAGGCGACGTCTGTCCCGGGCCGGTCGCGAACACGGTGTCCAGCCGGCGGATGCCGTCGTCGCTCGTCAACGCTCCCGCGTACACCGTGCCGTCGGTGCCGGCGGCGAGCCAGCTGATCGCGTAGTGCCCTCCGACGCCGATCGAGCGAATCGGCGCGGCGAGGCTCACCGAGTTCGCCGGAAACTCATCGACCTGCGGGCCGAGCACGAAGTACATCGTACCGGCGGCGTCGGTCGCGAGCGCGGAGTACTGTGCGCCGCTGCGCACGGTTCCGAGCGAGCTGAACTCGTACGTCAGCGTTACGCCGGACGCGAACGTGGCGATGTCGAGCGACGGCCCCGCGCCGCGCGCCACCACGGCGCCGTTCCGCGGATCGCACGAAAAGTCGTAGAGCCATCCCGCCGAGCCGTTCGCGTTCGGGTCTTCCGCGGCGATCGAGCACGTGCCCGCCGTCGGGGTCACTCCTCCGCGGCGGACGACGAAGAGACGTCCGTCCGTCGTCGTCGCCATCGATGCGGTTGCCATATACGTCGGGCCGCCGGGATAATCCGGGCCGAGCAGCGCGGTCAGCGAGCGCTGCGGCGCCGCGAACCCGTTCGCGGAGAGCGGGAACGCGTTCACGACGGTGCTGTCGCCGACGTAGAGCGTCCCGTTCGGGGCGGGCGCCGCGGACGCCGGGACGAGCGGGCCGATCGCGATCGCGGTGACGTAACCCCCGTACGTCGGCATCTCGATTCGCTGCAGCGGCGCGACGGCGCCGTTCGCCGCCGGCGCGTAGACGTCGGCGCTGTTGCGGTTCCGCGCGTCCTTGAAGTTCACGTAGACCTTGCCGTCGGAGTCGACGGTGATCCCGCCCATCGGCGTCCCGCGCGAGGCCGCGATCGGGCCGATGCTGCGCGTCGGCGCCGGGCCTCCGTTCGCCGGCGCGTACGCATCGATCGTGACCGCGCCCGTGCCCGGGTCTTTGCTCAGCACGTACGCGATACCGTCGCGCGAGACGGCGATCGCGTCGTTCGGCTTCGTTCCCGTCGCGATCGTGCGGACCGGATTGCAGCTGCACGTCGCCGCCGCACCGTACACGGAGATCCCGCCGCCGCCGCGGCGTGCGACGAAGAGGTGGTCGGCGTTGTCGCTCGCGACGTCGGTCACGTTCGTGCCGAGGCTCAGCGTGCGAATCGGCCGCGGGTTGTCACCGCCGCCGTACGCGTACGTCCACAGCGTCGAGCTCGCGTTCGCGGTGTTGAAGTTCACGGTCGAGAGGACGTCGATGCCGTCGCCGACGAGGACGATCTGCTGCGGGTAGCCGTTGCCCCGGATCGTCTCTTCCGGCCGCGTCGCGCCGAACGTCCCGGGCGCGTACGCCTGCAGCGCCCACGACGTCTCGCCGTCGGAGATCAAGTCGTAGAGGGTGCCGTCCGGCGCGACCGTCATCGCGACCGGGACGGGATCGACGATCCCGTCGTAGCTGCCGTCGAGCTCCGCGCTCGCGCCGCCGGAGAGCAGCGGCACACCGAGGAGCTGCCCGCCCGCGCCGTACCAGAGCTCGCCGTTGAAGAGCGCGACGTTCGTGCTCTTCGTCCCAGGGGATCCGCCGCTCGTGGTACTCGGGACGCCCGGAAGGACGCTGCGCGCGCCCCCGCCGTGGCCGCATGCCGCCAGCGCGACGCTCAGCACCAGCGCGATCAGCACGGGACGGATCATGGCCACACTCCCTCGTGAACAATCCGACGAGTGCGAACCGCACCCGACGTTCTGCACGTGCCCAGCGGACGAAGGCTTGCATTGGCCCGGAAGTCCCGATTCGACCGGGGCTTGTAGCGCTGTCGGGGGTGCTTGCAGGTTTATAGCAAGCGGGCGTCTGGAATAGGCCGCTCATGGACACGCATGCCCTCGAATACGCTTTCGTCCGCTCGACGGAGGCCGCCGCCATCGCCGCGGGCCGGCTCGTCGGCCTCGGCGACAAGAACGCGGTCGACGGCGCGGCGGTCGAGGCGATGCGCAGCACGCTGGCGAGCGCGACGCTCTCCGGCGTCGTCGTGATCGGCGAAGGCGAGAAGGACGAAGCGCCGATGCTCTACCACGGCGAGGAGATCGGGACCGGCGACGGGCCCTCGCTCGACGTCGCGGTCGACCCCATCGACGGCACCACGCTCGCCTCGCGCGGCGGGCCGGGGGCGATCTCGGTGATCGCCGCGGCGCCGCGGGGCTCGCTCTTCCGCACCCGCGTCCCGTACATGGACAAGCTCGTGACCGGGCCGGCCGGGCGCGGCGTCGTCTCGATCGAGCTGCCGCTCGAAGAGAATCTGCGCGCGCTGGCGCGCGCAAAGGGGCGCGAGGTCTCTGATCTGACGGTCGCGCTCCTCGACCGGCCGCGCAACGAGCCGCTGATGCGCCAGGTGCGCGCGGCGGGCGCGCGCGTGCGCGTGTTCGGCGACGGCGACGTCTCCAACGCCGTCTATGCGATCCTCGAGGAGCGCGCGAACGTCGACGTGCTCGCCGGGATCGGCGGCTCGCCGGAAGGCGTGATCGCGGCGTGCGCGGCGCGCGCGCTCGGCGGTGAGATGCAGGGGCGGCTCTGGCCGCGCGACGAGGCCGACGAGGCGATCGCGCACGCGGAAGGGCACGACGTGCGCAAGACGCTCACGCTCGACGATCTGTGCGCGAGCGAGGACGCGCTCTTCGCGGCGAGCGGCGTGACCGACGGTGAGTTCCTCGACGGCGTGCGCTACCGCCGCGGTTCGGCGTTCACGCAGTCGATCGTGATCTCGACCTACACGCGCTCGGTGCGCACGATCGACGCCAAGCACGTGCTGCGGCCGCGTGAGCTGCGGCTCGACCCGGTCCGGGCGAAAGGCGCGACGACGCGCTGACGCGCGCCGCCGCGCCCGAGCGGCTCAGCTCAGTGCCCGTGTCGGTCGGGATTGGGGGTGCGGAGATTGTCGCGATCGGGATGGCGCTGACGATCGTCGCGGTCGGTCCGGCGGTAGTGGCTCGTGTTGTTGTTGTTGGTGTTGTTCCAGCGGCCGTTGTTGTTGTAGCCGTTGGTGTTGTTGTTCCAGCGGCCGTTGTTCGTGTAACCGTTCGAGTTGTTGTTCCAGCGGCCGTTGTTGGTGTAGCCGTTGGTCGTGTTGTTCCAGCGGCGACCGTCGTTGCGGTGGCCGGCGTTGTTGTAGCCGGAGTTGGTGGCGTTGTTCCGGTGACGGTCGTCACGGTCATGGCGCTGCTGCTGCGTCGTGGCAGTCTGATCGTTCGGGTCGGCGAGCGCCGGGCGGGCGGTCTGCAGCATCGTGAGGGTGCTCGACGCGGCGAGCATCGCCGCGAACGCGATCACGGCCGGTTTTCTTGCAAGCATCTGGTTCCTCCGAGAATGATTGCGGGATGGGATGATGCGGACACCGTACCCGCCCGGCGACATATCCCACCCCGCTCATTCGCGTTCGCCCGCCCGCCTTACCAGACGACGTGCCAGTCGACGATCGGAACCTGCGTACCGTTCGCGAGCGTGAGGATCCCGTTGCCGCTCGCGTCGGTCGTGAACGTCGCGATCTGCGCGCCGGACGACGAGGTGATCGTACCGTTCACCGTCACGGCGCCGTTCGTGCCCGCCGCGCTCGTGACGACGAGCGCGTTGCCGCCGGGGAGGGTGCCGGTGAGCGAGACCGCGATCAAGTTTCCGTCGCCGTCGAAGCTCACGCTGCCGTTGAGCGAGGACGTGCCGAGCTGCGTGCCGCCCGAGATCGTGAACGGCGGCGCACTGGAGAGCGTGAGCCCGCCGAGCGCGGCCTTGAACGACGTGCCGTTACGCCCGCCGGTGAACGTGACGTCGCCGGACGCGTCGGTCGCGACCGTCGCGTTCGTCGCCGACTGGTGACCGTACGACGCGTTGATCGACGGCTTCGCGTCGTTCGCGATGCGCGCGGTCGTCGCGCTGTACGCGCTCGCGCTGAGCGAGGCGGAGTGGCCGTACTGCGTGATCGGGGTGCTCGAGGTGCCCGGGTAGAACGCGGAGACGACGGTCCACGCGCCGCTGTTCGTCGCGCCGGTCAGCGTGTAGGTGCTCTTGCGCACGCCGAGCTGCAGATGCGCCTGGTTGAACGTCGTGACGGTGCGCGCGATCGTGAGCGTGGCGCCCGAGACGCTCTTGACCGCGACCGCGTCGCGCTCGACCTGCGTGCAGGCATCGTCGTAGTAGTGGATCGTCTCGACGGTGACGGAACCGTCTGCATTGACGGTCACGGTTCGCGTGGTGCGGTTCTTGCAGGCGTGCCCGGCGCCTCGCGTGCTGCGGAGCGAGGACGAGGCGCCGAGCGCGCCGTTCTGGATGCCGGCGTCGGCTTCGCCGGTGTCGACCGGCTCGAACGCCGCGTCGGTGCCGGACTGCGCGGCGTCCTGGGTGCTCAGCGTGGAGACGTTGCCGGACGAGGGTCCGGACGGGGCGGATGGGGCCGGCGAGCTGCCGCCGCCTCCGCCGCAACCGGCGAGAAGCGCGGCGGCGAGTAACGCCGCGAGCGAGGATGGACGCATGGTGACCTCCTGTCGGAACGAGAGCGATTCGATGGCTGGAGCGTACGTCCGGCCGGAGAGCCGTGCATTGGACGATGCTGAGGGCGGGATGAAAACTGCATTGGCCGCGTGACGGCCGTCACGGCGCGAGGAGACGCCGCGCGCGGCGTGAAGGACCGAGGTCACAATCCAACGCGCAAGAGGGGTTCTCATGGACCTTGATCGTCGTCGTTTTCTGACTGCCGCCGGCGCGGCGCTCGCCGCGGGCGCGGTCCCGCGCGGCGCGCTCGCGCAGACTGCGCAGACCGTGCAGATGCCGTTCGCGAACGGTGAGCGGCCGCTGGCGGCGTTCCCGCAGAAACGCCCGCTGATCCTCGTCACGCCGCGCCCGCCGCAGCTCGAGACGCCGTTCGCCGTCTTCGACCAAGGCGTCTTTACGCCGAACGACGCGTTCTTCGTGCGCTGGCATCTCGCGAACATCCCGCAGACGGTCGACGCGAGCGCGCACCGGATCGCGGTGAGCGGCGAAGTGAACCGGACGCTCTCGCTCTCGATGGACGATCTCGCGGCGATGCCGCAGGTCGAGGTCGCGGCGGTGAACCAGTGCTCGGGGAACTCGCGCGGGCTCTTCGCGCCGCGCGTCGCGGGCGGTGAGTGGGGGAACGGCGCGATGGGCAACGCGCTGTGGACCGGCGTGCGTTTGCGCGACATCCTCGACCGCGCGGGGCTGAAATCGACGGCGAAGCAGGTGCAGTTCGACGGGCTCGACGGGCCGCCGCTGCCGACGACGCCGGATTTCAAGAAGTCGCTCGACGTCGGCGTCGCGCGCGGTGACGACGTGATCGTCGCGTACGCGATGAACGGCGAGCCGCTCCCGCTGCTAAACGGGTATCCGGTGCGGCTCATCGTCCCGGGCTGGTTCGCGACCTACTGGGTGAAGATGCTCTCCGCGATCACCGTGCTCGACCACGTCGACGACAACTTCTGGATGAAGACCGCGTACCGCATCCCCGATACGCCGGACAACAGCGTCGCGCCGGGATCGAGCGGGTATCCGACGATCCCGATCAACCGCATGCGCGTGCGGTCGTTCGTGACGAACCTCGCCGACGGCGCGCGGATCGCGGCGGGCCGGCACGATCTGCGCGGGATCGCGTTCGACGGCGGGAGCGGGGTCCGCCGCGTCGAGATCTCGACCGACGGCGGGAAGACGTGGACCGACGCCGCGCTCGAGAGCGACTACGGCAAGTACAGCTTCCGGCGCTGGAACGCGGCGCTCACCGCGCCGGCGGGCGGGACGTACACGATCGCGGTGCGCGCGACGGCCAACGACGGCAGCCTGCAGCCGATGACCGCCGGCTGGAATCCCAGCGGCTACCTGCGCAACTCGGTCGAGACCTACACGGTGACGGCGTCATGACGAAACACACGTCCATCGCACTGCTCTGCATCGCGCTGCTCGGCGCGAGCGCGCTCGCCGCCGGCAAACCCGCGCCGCCGAAAGGCAAGGTGACGATCTCGCTCCCCGGCGACGCCGGGATGGCGTTCAAGCCGGGTCCCGGCGCGGGCCTCGTCATGGCGAACTGCCTGACGTGCCATTCCTCGGCGTACGTCTCGACCCAGCCGCAGCTCACGCGCGCGCAGTGGACCGCCGAGGTCACGAAGATGAAGACGGTCTACGGCGCACCGATCGCCGACGACCAAATCCCGGCGATCGCCGACTACCTCACGACGAACTACGGCAAACCGTAGGGCCGCTACGTGGCGGGCGCGATCGGTGACAGATCGCGCTCCCACCACGAGGTGTCGTGCCAGCGGCCGAACTTGTAGCCGACCTCGTGGAAGACGCCGATCGGCGTGAAGCCGACGCTGCGGTGGAAGGCGATGCTGGCCTCGTTGGTGGCGAGGATCCCGGCGAACGCGCGGTGATAGCCGCGCTCGGCGAGCTCACGGAAGAGCGCGCCGTACAAGCGTGAGCCGATGCCGCGGCCTTGCGCGGCCGGCGCGACGTACACGCTCACCTCGACCGAGTACCGGTACGCGGGGCGGCCGCGGTGCAGCGAGCCGTACGCGTAGCCGGCGACCTCGCCGTCGAGCAACGCGACCAGCCAGGGATACGACGGCGTGATCGCCGCGAACCGGCGGCGCATCTCGGCGGCGTCGGGCGCGATCTCCTCGAACGAGTCCGCCGTCGTCTCGACGTGCGGCGCGTAGATGCGCGCGACCGCCTCCGCGTCCTCGTCGCGCACGCTTCGGATGTGCGCGTCGCCGAGCGGTTCTGGGACGCGCGCGTCGGCTGAGGGCGCGGGTCGCACCGACCAAAAAGCGGAGGGATCGACCACTTCGATGACCTCGAAGTCGACGATGTCATTCCAGCGGACGATCCAAGCGTTGAGCGCGTCGCGGCTCGGCGCGTCCATCAGCTGGAAGCAGCGCATGCCGGCCGGGTCGATCCAGCTCCCGTCGTAGCGCACCCCGTCGGGCAGCATCCGTCCCTGGCGGCCGAAGCGCTCCCCGACCGGCGCGGGATCGCCGCCGCGAAACCGCTCGATCACCATGAACCGCATCGCGGTGACCTCCGTAAAGCCTGGGTTAACTAGGATGGCGCCCGGCCGCTGGTGGGAATCGTGTGGCAGTCACTTCTTTCCTGGTCGGGAGGCACGGAAGCCATTGATGACCACCACACCGCCCGTCGTCGTACTGCGGAGCAGTTCGGACGTGGTGACCGCAACGGACATTCGCGAGGCGCTCTTCGACCTCACGGAGCCCGCGGTCGTCGATCTGACCCAGGTGCGTCAGCTCGACGCCGGAGCCCTCGGCGCGCTCGCCGCCGTGGCGCGCAGGGTCGGCCTCGGTAAACTCACGCTCGTCGTCCCGCGCGGCAACCTGTCGCGCCTGATGAAGCTGGTCGGCTTCCCGAGCCTGTGCCGCGTCATCACCGACCGCCGCGAAAAGCCGTCACCGCTCGGCGCCCGCCTCTCCCGCCGCCACACCGACCGCACCCAAACGGAGAACGCGCCCGCGCCGGCCGCGGAACCGATGTGCGTCGCGGTGTAGCGGTTCACGAAGGGCTTACGGCGCTGAGCTAGCGGTAAGCCCTTGTGGTGCGCTTTGCCCGCGAAACTGACTCGGCACGACGGTCGGGACGCCGTCTACGGTTTCGATCACGAGTTGGCAGATCTTGATACCCGGCGTAAGCTCCAGCGGATAGACGCCGAAGTTCACCATTTCGAGCGTCACCGTGCCTTTGAAGTTCGCGTGGATGGTCGGGGCCGTCAGATGGACGACCAAGCCGAGTCGCGCATTGGAGCTGCGCCCCTCTACCCGTGCGCAGTAGTTGGGGCCGGTCGAGCTCAGCGGGAATTCGATGCTTTCAGCGGTCCGCCCGAGCACGAGGCGATTGGGTTCGAGCTTGAACGGCTGGTCCTCGCGGATTTTCACCGCCCGCCAATTCCGCTCGAGAAACCGGCTTGAAAACTGTTCCTTCAGCGCGAAGGTGATGTTC
The DNA here is from genome assembly GCA_036264835.1 of Candidatus Elarobacter sp. Classification (GTDB taxonomy): domain Bacteria; phylum Vulcanimicrobiota; class Vulcanimicrobiia; order Vulcanimicrobiales; family Vulcanimicrobiaceae; genus Vulcanimicrobium. The sequence continues at coordinate 27,083 of DATAQE010000038.1, read as the reverse complement.
GCGCCCTTGTCCGGGACCAAAATCTCGTCGCCCAGCGTAAGGTCGATCGCCGACGTGTTGAACGGCGGCTCCGCAGCTGTCAAAGGCGGACATGGGTCGATACGGAGATACCCGTTGTCGATCGCGTCGACGATTTTCGGTTGGACAAGATCATGCGGCGACGACCTCGTCCTGACGAACCGAGACGTAGCGGCGATCCGCGTCCATCGCGGATCCGGGAAGGAGGACGACCGCCACTGGTTCGGGGCGTTCGTCCGCACCGAGGAAATGCACGCGGAGCAGCGGAGGCTGACCGTCTCTCACCAAGCCGCGATCCGCGAAGAACGAGATCGTCTCGCCGCTGAGGTCGCGCACGGTCACCGTGTATTCGGTCGAAAACATGCCGGCTTTGATCTCGCACGGAATATAGACTAATGACAACTGGTCTGGCATCGAGTTTTCTTTATTCCTTGTAAGAGAAAACTGAACGAACGGATGTTCGCCGACTCGCATCCGTGTCGCCTTCGGTTTTCCGGGCGCACGAAGCGACGAAACGGCCAAGATTTTGACCTCACACCGGCCGGTCAGCTGAGACGGCGAAAGACGAATCGCGGTCTGCGTGGCGTCCACATAGTCGCTTCTCCGACCAGCGGGTCGGCCTGAGACCTTCGCTCTAACGCGCCTTGGGCGGTTCGTCGAACGGTCGTGAGTCCAGTTGTCTAACGAGCGTTAGATAGGTTTCATGTCGGGTACGCCAGGCACACCGACTCCTCGAGGTTGGGCGCGACGGATCGGCGATTATCCAAGGAGGAACACCTCGTGAGAGCAATCGTGCTGAGCGCCGTCACGGCGATCGCGCTGTCTGCGTGCGGCGGCGGAGGGTCGACCACGGCGCCCGCGGTGCCGGGCGGCGCAGACAACGGCCGCTTCATCGACACCGTGAGCTTTGCCGACCAGGCGCCGTCGGCGCCGCTGAACTGCGCGACGGACGGACACCACGGCGTCGCGACGAGCGTCGGCCCGTATCAATACAACGCCGGCACGGTGCCGGCGGACGACACGCTGTGGATCAACGCGGTCGCGAAAGTCTCGGGCGCGACGCCGGGGACGGAGATCGCCTTCTACAACGTCACCTACTCGACGAATCTCGCGTCGGGCAGCACGCCCTCGCCGCAGTCGATGCCGAACATGACGATTTTCTTCGATTCTTCGTCGTCGCCTTCGGTCTCGTACACGCCGGCGGGCGGCTGGGTCGAGCACATCCCCGCCTCGCTCGGCGGCAACGTCTTCCTCGACGGTTACGCGACGCTCACGCAGAACAGTCCCTACCGTCCTCGCAACGGGACGCTGACGGGCTGCTTCGCGTCGAACAGCACCATCGACATCAACTTCCAGTTCGGCGCGGCCCTGTACGGTTCGGCGTTTCCGCAGACCGATTACAACAGCGCGGGCGCCAAGCCGGCCGATCAGGCGGGCGGTGCGAACCACGCCGGAACGCCGGAAAACGAGAAGAGCGTCTTCATCGGCGGCGCCGGCTCGGGCGGCGGCGGCTCGAACTACACGGGCTCGTACTCGGCTACCGGCCACGTGCGCGTCTGCCATTGCACGCTCTGAACCGACCCTGACATAGCGAACTGGCCGGCGCTCAGCGCCGGCCAGTTCGTCGTTTTACTGCCGCCCGGTGCGCATTCCGGAGGGCCTAAGGTCGCGGCGCCGACAGCGTGACGAGAACGAGGCGCCGCGTGGGCGGCGCCTCGTTTTTTAGTTTACCACTCGCAGCCGCAGGGTCCCGGAGTCGGTGTGGGGCTCGGCGTCGGTGGAGGCGGCGGCGGCGTGCCGCACGATTCGTGGTGGCTCCGGCCGTCGTGGTTCTTTTCGTCCACGCCGTTGTTGCCGGTGTGCTTGTCGTCCGGATCGCACGTGGAGTTTCCGGGCGAGCCGACCTGGAAGCCGGGGTTGCCGATCGGCGTTGCCGGATCGGACGGCTGGCCGTGCCCGTTCGAGCTCGCGGAGCGGAGCGACGTGAGGGGCACTAGCGACGAGCCAGAGCTGTTCGTCGACGGAAGGGTGCCCTGCGTACCGCATGCGGCGAGGGCGAGAGTACACGCGATGGGGATTACCCGTTTGAGTAGCACGACTTGTGGTGTCCTGAACGACGGAAGGTTCGCCCGTCGAATTATCCCCGCCGCTTGCGGCCGTGCAGTAGGCGGAAAGTCCCGTCGCATCCCTCTCTTACGGCCCCGGGGTTTTCGGCGACTATTTGATCACAACGACCGACGTTGCGCTGCGGCCGAACTCGTCGGGGCGGTCGACGATGTGTGCGTCGGCGCCGGGCCAGGCGAAGGTTCCGGGGGTGACCGTTCGCGCGAGGTAGTGCAGGCGGTAGATGCCGGCGTCGAGGTGGTCGGCGTAGGCTTCGATGCGGTCGGCGCGGATCTGCTGGTCGCCGATCTTCCAGTCGGTGGACGGCAGTTTGAGCGCTTTCGACGTCGTGGCGAACGATGTGTCGACCGCTTCGAAGCCGGCGGGGAGCGGGTCGGTGATCAGGACGCGCTCGACCGGGTGATCGCTGACGATCTGCAGCTCGACGTCGTAGACGTGGGCCGGGGAGAGCGTCAGCGGTGAGGTCAGCGCGGTGAGGCCCATCGTCTCGAGGATCGGCGTCGTGTTCGCTTCGCGGACGACGCGGGTGATGCGCAGGCCGTTCAGGCGGCCGGGGGCGTTGCCGGCGAGGCGGTAGGTGTACGTCACGCCGTAGTGCAGCGTGCCGGTGCCGGATTTCGCCAGCGTGACACTGCTTCGGCCCGACGGGAGGTCGCGCATCGCGACGGTCGTCGTCTGCTGCGGCGCGCGCGGTCCGGTGAACGTTCGGCGCGCGACGGTCTTGTTCGCGATCGCCGCCGTTGCGGTGAAGTTCGCGGGGCGTTCGCGGGCCGCGAGGTCGACCAGCGCGTTCAGGGCGGCGGCGTTCTCGCACGCGCAGCCGAACGAGCCGTTGCGGCGCATGTCGAGCAGCGAGCGCGTCACGCGGTCGATCGTCTCGCCGTCGGCGTTGCGCACGAGCTCCAGGCGCAGCGCTTCCGCTTGGGCGACGACCGGTTCGTCGAACCACGCGTAGCGCAGGGGAATGTTCACCGCGGCGCCGCGCGCGGTCGTGTAGAGGTGGTCCTCGATGACCTTCGACTGCGCGGCGGCGGGCGCGGCGTAGCCGGGGGCTTGCGTGAGGAGGCGCGCGAGGCGTGCTTGGTCGGCGAAGCTCAGTTTGTCGTGCTGCGCGTCGACCTCGCCGAGGAACGTCGTGCGGTGGTCGCCGGCGGCGTTCAGCGCGTCGAGCGCGCGCAGGCGCAGCTGCGCCTTGCAGACGTCGGTCTTGCAGTACTTCAGGTGGCCGGTGGGGTCGTTGAGGACCGCGGCAGCGTACGCGCGCGCCGGGCCGAGGAGCGGCGTCGCGGCGTCCAGGCCGGCGTCGTGCGCGCGCGCCAGTGCGGAGAGGACGAACAGCGAGTCCCACGGGTCGGATTTGTCCTCGCGCCAGTACGCGGCGAAGCCGCCGTCCGCGCGAGAAAGGCCGTCCAGGTTCGCGATCTCGAGCAGCGCGCGGTCGCGCACGTTCTTCGTGTCGGTGCCGACGCGTTTGCCGAGGATCAGCAGGTCGCTCGCGATCGCGAGGCGGCTCGCCGACGAGAGCGCGAGTCGCTCGTCGCCTTCCAGCGCCTTGTTCGCCGCGACCGTGACCTCGGGAATCAGCGACGAGGCGAGGTCGATTCGCACGCCGCCGGCGTCGCGCGGCGTTCCGGCGGCGACGTTCACACCGACGCTGGCGTTCGCATCGGTCGTCCCGGTCTGCGCGACCGACTCGCTCACGTCGAGGACGTTCACCGGGACCGGGATCGCGAACGCGTCGCCGGTCCCCGCGCCGGTCACGCGGAACATGGCGGTCGAGACGCCGCTCCCGCTCGCGCCGATCGGGAACCGGTAGGCCTGCGTCACGGCGCCGAGCGGCGTGTCGAGCGACGTCGCCGCGGCCGATCTGTCGCTCACCAGGAACTCGAGCGGGCCGCTCAGCCGGCCCTCGATGCGCATGATGCCGCTCGCGCCGGTGCCGTTCGTCACCGTGACGCCGCCCTCGAAGCGGTCGCCGGGGCGCGCGAACTGCGGCATCACCGGGTTCGCGACCAGCGGTTTCGTCGTCGTGAACGTGGTGTCGGCGTTGCCGAAGCGGCCGTCGGTCGTCGCGGAGACGACCAGCACGCGCCACGTCGTCAGGTCGTCGGGGAGCGTGAACGTCGCGGTCGCGTCGCCGTTCGCGTCGGTGCGCAGCGCGCCGGCGAAGAATGCGAGCGGCTCGAATTTCCGGCGCACGCGCGGGTCGGCTTCTTCTCCCGAGAGCCCGCCGCCGAAGCCCCAGCCCTTCTCCAGCGTCTTCGCGATCGTGTTCAGCACCACGTTCGCGCGGTTGTCGGCGTAGCGCGTCGAGATCGGCTGTTCGGCGTAGACCGCTTTCACCAGGTCCGGCGGGCGGTAGCCGGTCAGACGCAGCACCGCCTCGTTCACGACCATCACCGTCGCCTGGCCTCGCACCGGGCGGTGCGCGCGGTCGGCGAGATGCAGGCGCACCGTCTGCTGCGCGCCGGGCGCGAGCTTCGCGTTCGCCGCGCGGACCGTCGCGGTCACGTATTTCGCGTCGAGCGCGACCGAGAACGGCGTGAAGCCGACGCGCGCGAGCGCATTGCCGCTGTCGGCCGGCGCTTTCGAGGGCGGCGGCCCGCGCCGCACGAGGAACGCCTCGACGGCCGCGTTCGGCAGCATCTCCGGCGTCACGGTGAAGCGCACCGTCGGCGCGGCGCTGCTCGTCTGCTGCGTCGTCTCCCACAGCACGCCGTGGCGCACGACCGCCAGGTGCAGCTCGGCGTTCGGGAACGGCGACTGCACCAGCGCGGTCGCGGTCTCGCCCGGTTTGTACGACGTCTTGTCGAGCTTCACCGTGAGCTGGTTCGGATCGCGGAAGAACCACTGCGTCCCGCCGGCGCCGCCGGCGAACACCTCGGCGTCGGTCTCCGAGGCGTCGTCCTTCGCGCCGGCCACGTTCGCGCGGATGCGGTACTCGCCCGGTTTCGGCGGCGTCACCGTTACGGCGACCGCGTTCTCCGCAGAGGTCGCATCGGCGCTCGCGACGGTCGTGTACGACACGGACTGCACGGGCTGCTCCGCGCCTTCGACGATCTGCGTCGCGTTCGTGTAGTCCGCGCGCTGCAGCTCGACGTGGATCGCCGTCCCCACGCGCGGTTTTCCGGACGGGTCGGTCGCGATCACGTTCACGGTCAGCGGCGAGCCCGCCGTGCCGACGTCGTCGGTCTTCACGCCGATCAGCGTGTCGGACGGGAGCGCGGTGAACGTCTTGCTGTCCGCGACCGAGATGTTCGACGCGTCGGTCGTCTCTGCGTCGACCTCGTAGGTCATCGCGTACGGCAGGTCGTTCGCGACGCTCACGCTCGCGGTGCTCTTTCCGTTCGCGTCGACGGTCGCGGTCGTGTCGAGGACGTCGGTCGCGGCGTCGGGCTGCTGCTCGGGCCAGAACCACTGCCGCCCGAACGAGAACTGCTCGTGGCCCTTCGGCGTGAACGACGCCGGCGAGCGCGTCACGGTGAAATGCGTCGACGCGCCGTTCAGCGGCGCGCCGAACAGGTACGCGTTGGTCGCGGTCGCGGTGATCGCGCCGCCGCGCTGCGCGACGTCGTGGTCGAGCGCCAGGTCGACCTTGAAGTTCGGCGGCTTGAACTCCGCGACGCGGAACGTCCCTTCGATCTGCTCGCCGTTCCCCGCGCTCGCGCGCAGCGTGTAGTATCCGAGCGCGGCGTCCTTCGGCAGCGCGACCGGCATCGAGAACTCGCCGAACGCATCGAGCGAGCGGCGTCCGAGTTCCGTCTTGTCGCCGTTCGGCTTCTCCAGCACGACGGTGTACGACGGCGCAAGGCCGCGCCGCAGCGCGCCGTTCACCAGGAACCACCCGACCGCGGTCATCTGCGCCGTCTCGCCCGGTTTGTAGAGATTGCGGTCGGAGAAGATCGTCCCGCGCGCGATCGGCGTCGCCGAGGACCAGCCGTTGTAGAAGTCGCCGGCGTAGGCGCCGCTGTATTCGGCGGTGCGCACGTATGTCCAGTCGCCACCCTTGCGCACGATCGTCACGAACGACGGCGCCGAGTTGTCGCCCTTGTCGCGCGCGGCGCACGCACTGAAGTTCGCGCGGGTGAACGTCGCCACGCCGCCGCCGTCGGTCGAGGCGCTCGCGCACGGCGCCGCGCCCGTCTTCGTCTCGGCGTCGGCTTGGGAGGGATAGACTTGCACCTGCGCGCTCGCGACCGGCGTGCCGTCGGCGATGCGGTTCACGCGCACGCGCCCGCCGTCGGGGAACCATAGCGCGAAGACGCCGAGATCGGTGAGCTGCACGACGCCCGCCGCGGTGAACGGCTCTTGCTGTCCGGGCAGCGACGCCGTCACACCGTAGGCCAGCGCGCCGCCCGGCGCGCCGAGCTTCGCGCGCAGCGGCACCTCGATCGTGCGCTCGACGTCGTGCGGGCCGCTCGCGTCGAAGCGCGGCCACTGCTCGCGCGGCGGGAGCATCTGGCCTTTGCCGTAGCCGCTCGCGTCCGGATACAGCACGACGTCGGACGGCTGCAGCGCGCGGAAGATCGCGCGCACGTCGGGCGGCGCGTTCACCGCGACGACGTTCAAGCGCACGTCGCGCGAGGACGGGAAGAGGTTCGTCCCGTCCGGCGCCCACACGTCGGGGGTGAGGTCGCCGGTGTGGAACGTCGCGGTGCGCGCCGCGCCGAGCGTCTGGCCGAACGCGTCTTTGAGATCCGGGCCGATCGAGACGGTGTAGTCCGCGTTCGGCGAGAGCAGCGCGGTGTTCATCACGACCGTCGTCTCGTCGGGGCCGATCCCGAAGGGCGTCGAACCTTTCGGCGGCGCGGGGCTCAGCGCCAGCGCGCCGAGCGACTTCGTGTCGATCGGCGTCGAGAACTCGAGCGAGGGCTGTCCGGTCGTGAAACGCGAGCGGTACGTCGAAGAGAACGCGCGCTCGAAGCGCAGCGCGTCGTAGGTGCGGATCGTCCCCTGGAACGATTGGTCGGTGGGACGGTTCCCGTCGCGCGGCATCACGCCGGGCTCGATCACGACGTCGTACTGCGTCGCCTTCGCGAGGTCGTGCGCGGGGACGAGGACGTACTGCTTGTCGTAGGCGCTCGCGTCGAACTGCTCTTCGGGCGCGGGCGAGAACGTCGGGGCCGGGCTCGCGTTCGGGCTGTCGGTCGGGACCACGAGCGGGACGCCGGCGTCGTGGGTGTCGCCGTGCACGCGCGCGATCGCATGCGCTTCGAGCGAGGCGCGGTCGAGCGCGACGTTCGAGGTGAACTCGATCTTCGGCCGCAGCGCGACCGGCGGCGGGCGCTCCTGCGCGTTCGTCCCCGGCAGCCCTTGCAGCGAGATCGCCGGCGTCTGGAACGTCCACGCGACGTCTTGCGCCAGCGTGTGGCCTTTGCGGTCGGCGAGCCCTTTGGCGATCGTCACGCGCACCACGGTCGCGGGCGGCCACGCGCGGTCGGCCTCGAAGCCGATCATCTTCGGCGTCAGGAAGCGGAAGCGGCCCGGCAGCGCCGGCTCGATCGCGAAGTGCGCGAGCACCGCTTTCTCGTCGTCGGACTCGAGGCGCTCGAGCGGGATGAGGTCGTCGGTGAAGCGGACGCGGATCTGCGCCAGGACGTCGGCGTCGCCGGCCGGCGCGATCGCGGCGATCGGCGCGCTCGGCGAAGGCGCCGGGAGCGGCGAGACGATCGCGAGCGGCGCCGGGCCGGCCGGGGCGTTCGGATGACACCCCGTCGCGAAAAGGACGAGGGCCGTTACGGCGAAGCCGAACGCGCGGCGCGTGAAGGTACGCACGATTGTCGCAGGGTCGTTCGTCCAGTTCGAGGTGCTCCCTTGTCGCGTGCGCGGATCGCGCTGGTTCTGACGGTGCTCGCGGCGCTCGGCGTCGCCGGCGCGCCGATCGGTCCGCGCGCGTTCGGCGGCGGCGCGAACGCGCTCACGTTCGAGGACCGCGCCGGCGTGCCGCTCGGGACCGTCCTCGCGCGCGACACCGAGCACGCGGTGCACGTTCCGCTCCGCCGCGTCTCGCCGCGGTTTCTCGCGGCGATCGTCGCGGCGGAGGACGCGCGGTTCGCGCGGCACGGCGGCGTCGACGGCCTCGCGCTCGCGCGCGCGACGTTGCAGATGGCTCGAACGAGGCATATCGTCTCGGGCGGCTCGACCATCACGATGCAGCTCGCGCGGCTGCGCTGGGATCTGCCGCGCACCCCGCTCGGGAAGCTGGAAGAGATCGCGCTCGCGCTGCGAATCGAGGCCGGGACGCCGAAGGACGCGATCCTCGAAGCGTACGTGAACCGGCTGCCGATGGGCGGCGATCTGACCGGCGTCGAGGCCGGCGCGCGTACGTATTTCGGAACGCCGGCCGCGGAGCTCGATCTCGCGCATGCGGCGTTCCTCGCCGCGCTCCCGAACGATCCCGTGCGGCTCGATCCGTACGCGCACGGCGACGCGCTCGAAGCGCGGCGGCGCGCGGTGCTCGCGCGGATGGTCGCGACCGGCGCGGCGTCGCGCGAGGAGGCGGCGCGCGCGGCGGCCGAGACGGTCGCGGTGCTGCCGCGCAGCGAGGGGATCGCGGCGGCGCCGCAGCTGCTGTTCCGGCTCGCGGGCGGTGTCGCGCCCGACGCGACGCGGGTGCGCACGACGATCGACCGCGATCTGCAAGCGTTCGCGGAGACGGCGACGCAGCAGGTCGTCGACGCGCTCGGCGAGCGCGGCGCGCGTGACGGCGCGGCGATCGTCATCGACAACCGCGACGGCGCGGTGCTCGCGTACGTCGGCTCTGCCGACTATTTCGCGAGCGCCGGCGCGGGGAAGAACGACGGCGTCGTCGCGCTGCGGCAGCCCGGCTCGACGCTCAAGCCGTTCCTCTACGAGCTGGCGTTCGAGAAGCGCGCGGTGCGGCCGACGACGATCCTCGCCGACGTCCCGACGACCTACGCGATCCCGGGGATGCGCTCGTACAGCCCCGGCGACTACAGCGAGAGCTTCGCAGGGCCGGTGCGCGCGCGGATCGCGCTGGCGGATTCGCTGAACGTCCCCGCGGTGCGCGTGCTGAGCGGCGTCGGCGTGCCGCAGTTCCTCGCGCGGCTGCATTCGCTGGGGTTCCGGCATCTGACGAAAGACGCCGATCATTACGGGCTCGGGCTCGCGCTCGGCGACGGCGAGGTGAGCCTCGAAGAGCTCGCCGGCGCGTACGCGGCGATCGCGAACGGCGGGCGTCCGGTGCACGTGCACGCCCTCGCCGACGCGCACACCGGACCGCCGGAGACGACGGCCGGGTCATCCGATCCGCGCGTCGGTGCGCCGTCCGAGTGGGCGCTGGTGACGGACATGCTGTCGGACGCGCATGCGCGAGCGCGCGCGTTCGGCGTCGCCTCGCTGCTGCGCACGCCGTTCGCAAGCGCGGTGAAGACGGGAACCTCGTCGGACTACCGCGACACCTGGACCGTCGGGTTCACCCGCGACTACACGGTCGCGACGTGGGTCGGCAATTTCGACGGCTCGCCGATGCACCGCATCAGCGGCGTCGCAGGCGCCGCGCCGCTGTGGAACCGCATCGTCCGGCATCTCGCGGAGCGCGAGACGCCGGCGGCGTTCGCACCGCCGCGCGGATACGTGCGCCGGCCGATCTGCGCGACGACCGGCGTCCATCCGACGCGCGAGTGCCGCAGCGTCGTCGGCGAGTGGCTCGACGCGCGGGATCTGCTCGCCTGGCGCGCGCCGCCGCGCCCGCTCGACCGCCGTTACGACGCCTGGCTCGCCGCGCAGCCGCCCGAGCCGAACGACGCGCTGCGCATCGTCGCGCCGCACGACGGCGACGTCTACGAAGCCGCGCCCGGCGCGCGCATCGCGATCCGCGTGCGCGGCGCCTCGCACCCGGCCTGGGAGCTGAACGGCAGACCGCTCGCGGTCCGCGGCGCGCCGTACGTGCTCGCGCTGCGGCGCGGCCGCTGGGCGCTTCGCGTCCGCGAGGGCGGACGTGAAGACACCGTGCGGTTCAGCGTCCTCGACCCGGTCCCGCACGTGCGTCGCGCGGGGTTCACCGTCCGAGGCTGACGGGGATTCGGCGCTTCGCGCCTACGGCGCCTCGGACTGCACGACGTCGATCGGCTTTCCGTCGAGCGGCAGCTGCACGAAGCGCGCGAGATCCTCGTTCTGGACGCGGATGCAGTTCATGGTCGGGCACCAGCCTTGACGAGCGCGCAGCGCGTTCGAGCTCGGAGGGGTCGTGCACGTCCCGCCGCCGTGGATCCCGATCCCGTCGTGGCCCGGGATCCCGGTCAGCGGAACGAACCACCGGCCTTCACCGATCCAGTCGTTCCCGTCCGTCGAGGGCCGGTTGGGATCGTTCGCGCTCGGGGCGGCGAGGCGGTACGAACCGGGCGGGCATCCGGCGTCCGCGCGCCACGCGTTGTCCGCGACGGAGTCGTTGCGCGCGTCGCAGACGAACATCGCTTCACCGGAATCGTCGAAGACCTTCAGCTTCTTGTCGATCCCGTCGTACACGACGCTCTTCACGACCGGCGCACGCGCCGCCGTCGCTGCGCTCGCCGGTACAGCCGGTGCAGCCGGCGCACCGCGCGTGATCGCGCCGATCTCGCCTTTCAGCACGTCGAGGTCGACCGCGTGCGAACCGCCGCCGAGCAGCGGGATCGTCCCGGTCCACGAGTACTGGTAGATCGTCCAGTCCGGGAACCCGCGCGGCATCGCCGGCGGACGGTTCGGATCGTCGTTCGGGTTCGCGACCCAGAGGCGATGCCCGGCGAACGCGTCGGTGCCGCCGAGCACGTTGTTCCACGTGTTCTGGTTCGTGTAGATCAGCATCGGCGAACCGATCGCGCGCTCGACGGTGTCGATGAACGCGGCGAGGTTCGCGATCATCTCGTCCGCCGTCCCTTGGCGCCCGCTCTCTTCCTCGACGTCGACGGCGGGGCAGAGCGTCCCGCCGTACCCGTCGATGCGCTGCAGGAAGTGGCGCGCCTGATCGGCGCCCGGCTCCCAGAACACGAAGAAATGATAGGCGCCGAACGGGATCCCCAGGCGCTTGCACTCGTCGTGGTTGCGGACGAAGTTCTCGTCGTTCTTCGCTGCGTACGTCGCGTACGTCGCGCGCGCGAGCACGAAGCGCGCGAGATCTTGCCGCTTCACGGCGTCCCAGTCGATGCGCGTCGTCTCGGCGTACGAGACGTCGATCCCGGGCAGCATCCCGGCCGGAACGTGCGCGGCGCGCGCGGCGGCGCTCGGCACGCTGAGCGCCGAGCGCTGCGGCGTCGCAGTCGCGCCCGTCGCTCCGAAGGCGATCGGCGGTGAGGTCTTCCCGGCGACCGACAGCGCGACCGTCATCTTCTCCGTAGGCGATTGCGGTACCGAGACGTCGTCGGGCAGGCGGAAGGTCACCGCGGTCGGCGTCCACGAGCGAACGGCGGCGGTGCTCGGACGCCCGTCGACCAGAATCGTCCCGGAGGAACCGAGGTTCGATCCTTTCACGGTCATCGTCCGCCCGTCGTCGGCCGCGCCCACGGCGCTGAGCGCCGGCGAGGCGCCACCGGCGAGCTTTCCGCCGACGTACGTCGCGTGCCCGAGCCCCATGAACAGCATCAGCGTCGTGTCGATGTCGGGGAAGCTGCAGCCCGTGTTGCAGTTCGCGATCGTGCCGAGATCGTGGAACGACGTGACGAGGTAGACGACGATCGCGACCACGGTCCAAAACAGCATCTGGACCTTCGTCAGGCTCGCCGAGGACGCACCGTCGTCCCGGACGAGTGCCGCGGGATCGTAGGACGGCGCCGGCGCGACCTCTTTGTGCGCGGGGTCCGCGGCGACTTTCGAGGAGGTGATCGCTTTCGCGGCGACCGCCGTGGTGACGCTCAGCCCGAGCGCGATCAAGACGTTGTCCGGGACCTTCGTGATCGGGTCGACCTGGCCCAGCGTCAGCACGCGATCGGCGTAGATCGTCGCGTAGACGAAACCCACGCACGCGGTCCAGAGCAGCACCTGCATCTTCGAGGTGCTGAGCTGGTTGTCGGCGCCCATCGCCAGCGCGAACGGGTTCCAGTCGCCGGCGAAGACGGTCGAGACCAGCCACAGCAGCAGCAGCGCGAGGAGCCCGAAGAGCGCGAAGTAGCCCGAGCTCGCGTCGTGCGGAGCGCCCAGCGCGAAGAAGTACGCCAGCGCCGCGATGGCCGCCGCGACGCCGACCGCGGCGAGCAGCCGCAGACCCGGCGAGGCGATTCCGGCGGATGGCGAAGTCTGGTTGACCATTGCTTGCCTCCTTTGGTTAGTGAGGCAGGCCTTCGCGACGTGAGATGTTGGTTTCCTTCTAGGCCAAGGCTAGCGTCGTGCGGCGCTTACGCGGCGATCGGCCGGCATGACTCGCACGGCTCCAGCCCGTGCTCGTGCGCTTCCTCGATGCTGTGGAGACCCATGTAGCCCGGCTCGCCGATCCGGCACGCGATGTCGCCGCACGTCGGCAGACAGAAATAGCCGTCCTCGGAGCCGACGTAGCGGAACCCGCGCCGCACGACCTCGCGGACGGCGTCGAAGTTCACGCCTTCGCGTTCGAGCAGCGCGCGCTTCGCGTCGCCGCCGAAGACGTAGCCGCCGGCCGAGTAGTCGCTGCGCACGACGCGGTGGCACGGGATCAGCAGCGGGACCGGGTTGCGGCCCAGCGCGTTGCCGACCGCGCGCGTCGCCTCGGGATGGCCGATCTCGCGCGCGACCCAGCCGTAGGGGCGCGCGTTCCCGCGCGAGATCTCCGCCGCTTTGCGCAGCACGCGCTGCTCGAACTCCGAGCACCCGCGCAGATCGACCGGCACGTCGGCCTTCTCGCCGCGCAGCTTCGCGCGCGCGGCCGACGCGATCGAGTCGTCCTCGACCGCCGGGATGCAGCGGCGCGCGAAGCGCTCCGCGTACCACGCCTCGAACGCCGCTTCGTCGCCGCTCAGCCTCACCGCCGAGACGCCGCCCGCGTTCCACGCGACGTAGACCTCGCCGAGCGCGCTGGTCGCGGTGACGTAGCGGTCCAGCCCGATCCGCGCGCAGATCGCGGTGGTGAAATCCGGCGAGATCTCAGGCATCGTTCTTCTCCAGATACGCGCGCACGGCCATGAGGCCGCGGTGCGCGGAGGCTTTCACCGTCCCGACCGGCTGTTCCAGGCTGACCGCGATCTCGTCGTACGAGAGCTCGTCGACGTAGCGCATGACGAACGCCGGGCGCAGCGCGGGCGAGAGCCGCCCGATCGCGTCGGTGACGGAATCCCAGGCGAGAGCGCGCAGCAGCGCCTCTTCCGGTCCGGGATCGGGGTCCGCAAGCGTGGCGCGCGGCTCGCCGTCGTCGTAGTCGAGCGGGTCGCCGGGCGCCGGCGCGTCGCGGATGGCGTTGCGCGTGAGGTTGTGCGCGATCGCGTAGAGCCACGAGCGCAGGCGCAGCTCGCAGGTGCGCTCCGCGGGGTAGGTCTGCAGCGCGCGGTACGCGCGCACGAAGACGTCTTGGGCGACGTCCTCGGCGCGCGCGTGGTCGTGCAGCATCCGCGCGACGAATCCGACGATGCGGTTGCGGTACGCGATCACGAGGTGCTCAAACGAGCGGTCCAGGTCGCGCGCGAGCGCGCCGGCGAGCAGCGTGTCCGGGTCGGGCGCGCCGCACGCGCACGCGACCGCCATCTCACCACCAGCCGAGACGAACGGTTCGCTCATTGAGCAGCCGCCGTTCGGTCGCGTCGTTCCAGACGACGAGCTCCTCGGCGCGCCGCGGATGCGCGAGCGCGATGGCGATGAGACCGACGGCGACGATCGTCGCCATCACGATGATGAGCAGCATGGTTCCCTCCGGCACTCCTGTGCGAGTCGCCGGGAGAACACGGGCCAGGGGTCGCGCGTTGCATCGGAATACGGCCTCGTCCGGTGCGACCCGGAGCGGCACCGGCCGGTTCCGCCGTGGACCAGGAAGGCCGCGCCCGCCCGGCGATAGAGCCCGCAAAAGGAGGTCCGATGACGATCCTACGATGCTGCCTCGCGGGCGCGCTGCTGCTCGCGGCGGCCGGCTGCGGCGGCCACAAGACCGACACCCAGACCACCACCAGCACGACCGCGACCAACGGCGCGGGGAGCGCGGCGACGCCGTCCAGCGCGATGTCCGCGAGCGGGATGAACGGCACGACGACCGGCGGCGCGGTGAACACCGGCGCCCGGCAGCCGCCGGGATTCGACACCGAATCCGGGGCGCAGGCGCATTGCCCGAGCGACGTCGTCGTGTGGCTCAACACGAACTCGCGCGTCTACCATCTCAAGGGCCAGGTCTACTACGGCCACACCAAAGCCGGCGCGTACGTCTGCAAGAAAGAGGCCGACGCCGACGGCGACCGCGAGACGCAGAACGGGAAGTAGCACGGGCGGCCCGCGCTACGCGGCTTGGTCTTTCTCCGACGAGATCTCCGCGGTCGAGACGGCGGCGACGAAGGCGACGCCGCCGATGCAGTTCCCGATGAGCGTCGGGACCATGAACCAGATCACGTCGCCCCACGAGATCGCGCCGTGCCACGCGCCGTACGTCACTTCCACCGAGCCGGCGATGATGTGGCCGAAGTCGCCGGCGGCGACGACGTACGTGAGGATGATGATCACGAAGATCCCCGCGTTCTCGGCGAGCGGGAGCAGCCATACCATCAGCGCGATCAGCCAGCCGGCGAACACCGCTTTCGTGAGCAAGACCAGGAACGGATGCCCGCTCGCCGAGCGCGCGAGCTCGTCGAACGCGTCGAGCGTGTCCTTCGGGAACGCGCCGCCGAACGCGACGAACGCCGCCGCGACGAGCGCGGCGAGGACGTTCCCCGCGAAGATGACCGCCCAGAGCCGCGCGAGCTGGCGGCCGCGCCATGCCGTCGGTTTGTAGAACATCGGCAGCAGCGGCGTGAGCGTGTTCTCGGTGAAGAGCTGCTGGCGCCCGAGGATGACGATCAGGAAGCCGACGGTGTAGCCGAACGACGCGACGAGATGGCGCCACGGTGTGTCCGGCATGTGCGCCTGCAAGATCCCCATCGCGATCATCGAGAACGACATCGAGCCGCCTGCCGCGACCGCGGACCAGAACAGCGAGAGCGACGCGCGTTCGTACTCGGCCTCGCCTTCGCGCCGGATCGTCTCGTAGATCACCGCGGAGCGCGGCCGCTGGCGCTTCTCGACCTCCTCGGTCTCGCTCTCGTTGATCGGCGTATCGACGCTCATTCCGGCCGTGTACCCGGCTGAGCGCTCGCGCTTTCGCCGACCGCCCGCTAGCCGCTCGGCGTGCGCCCGGTATAGCGGCGCCCGCGCCATTCGACGCCGCGCCCGCTCAGCACGCGGAGCGTCGAGTTCATGACGATCGCCGCGGTGACGGCGTGCCCGGCCGGCGCGAACCACGCGAGCGCCGGCGCGATGCCGGTGGTGCGGAATGCGCGGGCCTGTACCGCAATTCCGGCGGCGAGGCACAGCAGCGCCTCGCTCGCGCGCAGCGGACGTCTGCGCGCGACCGCGTCCGCCGCGAGCGCCGCGGGGACCGCGGAGAGCAGCGCGAGGAAGAACGCGGCGGCGGCGAGCGTGCGCACATCGCCGCCGGCGCCCGCGTACATGTTCTTGCTGAAACCGTCCCACAGCTCGCGCAGCGAGGTGTACATGCGCACGGCGACGAGCTCGCTGCCGTCGGCGAGGATCAGGCGGAAGCGGCCGTCGGCTTTCAGCCGGCGCGCGAACGCGACGTCTTCGACGATCTCGCCGCGCAGCGCCTCGAATCCGCCGAGCGCCTCGTGCGCTACGCGCGAGACGAGGACGTACTGGCCGTTCGCGAGCGCGTGCTCTGGATCGCCCGGATCGTTCAGCCGCTCGAGACTCCCCGACGCGACCACGATCATCGAGAGCAGCGAGGGGAGCACCGCGCGCTCGCCCCACGAGCCCAGCTCCTGACGCGTCCACAGCGAGAGCGCGTCCACGCCGCGAGCGCGCGCGAACGCGAGCGCCGACGCGCACGCATGCGGCGCGTGCCACGTGTCGGCGTCGGTGAACAGCAGCCATCTCGCGCGCGCAACGTGCGCGCCTTGCGCGAGCGCCCACGGCTTCCCGACCCAGCCCTCGGGGAGCGGCGCGCCGCGCACGACGCGGAGCCGCGGATGCTCGCGCGCGAGCCGGTCGAGGATCGCCGGAGTGCGATCGTCGGAGCGGTCGTCGACGACGATCACCTCATACTCCGCGAGCGTCTGCGCGAGCAGCGAGCGCACGCACCGCTCGATCGTGCGTTCCTCGTTCCGCGCAGGCACGACGACCGAGAGCACCGGCGCGCCATCGTCCGCCGCGGCACGGCGCTCCTCGGCGATCGCCGGGACGCGCACCCACCCGCGCAGCGCCGCCGTCGCGCGCTCGGCGTAGATCAGCGCGGCGAGCGCGCAGACGTGCGTGAGACCGTCGAGCACGTTCTCACGCAACCGGTCGCGCCGCTCGGTCAGCGGATCGTCCGCCACGGCGCGGGGGCGCGCAGCACGAACGCCCGCCGAACCTCATCGAGCACGCGGCGCTGCGAGGAGAACTCCAGCATCCGCTCCGCCTCGGCGAACCGCACCCAGCGGTGCTCGTCGTGCACGTCGTGCTCCAGCACGATCGCGCCGCCGCCCACGTGCGCCACGAAGAACGGCACGTGCACGATCCGGTCGCGGACGGGATCGTAGAACGCGTCGAGCTCGCCGGCGGTGAACAGGGTCCTGAGCGACAATCCGGTCTCCTCGCGCAGCTCGCGCCGCGCGGCGTCGGTCGCGCGCTCGCCGTCCTCGACGCCGCCCATCACGAACGTCCACGCCCCGGCGAACGCCCCGCCCGCACGCCGCAGCAGCAGCACTTCCGCGCTCTCCCCCTCGCCGCGAAGGACGAGGACGGCGACCGCGTCGGGCCGGCTTCCCTCTTTCAGCTTGCTTTCGCTCGCGGCTGCGTCTCGGCGCGGAGCTGGCCGCACGCGGCGGCGATGTCGCGGCCCATCGGGGTGCGCACCGTCACCGCGGCGCCGTGCTGCTCGAGGAGTTTCGCGAACGCCCAGATGCGCTGGTCGTCGCTGCCGCGCAGCAGCGCGTCGGGCGTGCTGTTGTACGGGATGAGGTTCACGTGGTAGAGCGGGCCCTTCATCAGCCGGGCCAGGTCGCGCGCGTGCTGGTCGGTGTCGTTCACGCCCGCCAGCATCACGTACTCGAAGAACACCTTGCGGTTCGTCTTCGCGACGTAGCGCGCGACCGCGGCCATCAGCTCCTCGGTCGAGAACTTACGGTTCACCGGCATCATCGCCGAGCGCGTCACCTCGTCCGGCGCGTGCAGCGAGATCGCCAAGTTCACCTGCGTCTGCTCGTCCGCGAAACGGTCGATCTTGTCGACGAGCCCGACCGTCGAGATGGTGATGTGCCGGTGCCCCAGCCCGAACCCCTTGGGATCGTGCAGCAGCGCAACCGCTCCCATCACCGCGTCGTAGTTGGCGAACGGTTCGCCCATGCCCATGAAGACGATGTTCGTGATCTTGCGCCCGGTGCGCGCGAGCTGTTTGCCGAAATAGCGCGCCTGGTCGAAGATCTCGGTCGCGGTGAGGTTGCGCGTGAACCCCGCCTGCCCGGTCGAGCAGAAGCTGCACGCGTACGCGCAGCCGGCCTGCGAGGAGATGCAGACGGTGTTGCGCTCGCCGTGGTGCTCCATCAGCACCGCCTCGACCTCGTTGCCGTCGTGCAGCCGGAAGAGCCCCTTCGTCGTCTGCCCGTCGCGCGAGCGCTGCACGACGACCGGCTCGACCGAGTCGAGCGCCAAGCCTTCGGACGCGAGCGCGGCGCGCAGCTCTTTCGGCAGCGTCGTGATCGCGTCGAGCTCGTCGACCAGCTCTTTCGCCGCGGCGCGGTAGAGCTGCTCGACGCGGTAGGGTTTCAGACCGTGCGACGAGGCGAGCGCCGCGCCGTTCTCGTAGCCGGCACGGCGCGCTTTCTCGTCGAACCAGAGGTCGCGCGCGGGGAGCATGACGGGCTATTCTACCACGTCGCGCCCCGCGCCGCGACGACTCAGATCAGGACGCGGTCGATGACGTTCACGCAGCCGTTGCCGGCGCGCAGGTCGGTGGCGAGCAGGTGGG
This sequence comes from Candidatus Elarobacter sp., assembly GCA_036264835.1. GTDB lineage: Bacteria > Vulcanimicrobiota > Vulcanimicrobiia > Vulcanimicrobiales > Vulcanimicrobiaceae > Vulcanimicrobium. The sequence continues at coordinate 8,842 of DATAQE010000038.1, read as the reverse complement.
CGCCGGCGACCGTCACGCGGTCGCGGTCGTCCGTCGCGAAGGCGAGCTCACGGCCCGCGGCGTTCGCGACCGAGCCGCTGGTGATCGAGCTGTCGCCGTCGTGCATCGTGACCATCTCCTTGACGACATGGCCGAGGATGAGCGTGCGCAGCCGGTCCGGGCTGCTCAGGAGCGACTCCCGCTCCGAAGCGGGGAGCTTCGCGAACGCCTCGTCGCTGGGCGCGTAGACCGTGATCGGGCCGGCGCCCTTGAAGAGGTCGTCGAGGCCCGCCGTGTGCACGGCCTGGACGAAGGTGGTGAGGTTCTTCTGCTGGGCCGCGAGGTCCAGGACCGTCGCCGGGCGAGGCTGAGCTAGCGCCGGCGCGGCGAGCGAGAGGGCGAAGAGGCAGCCGACGAGCGATCGGCATGCGGCAAGACGGGTAAGGCGCATGGAACCTTCCTCCGGGACGGAGACGGTGCGTACGATCGATCGTTACGCCGATTCTACTATTTCCGTAGGAGATTGTTCCAAAGGGAAGATTAAATTTTTAGGTGTAGGCGGAAACCCGGCAGTCCGAGCTAGTCGAAGAGCCCGTCCTGATGGGGCTTGTGCGCACCCGGCGCGGGGGTCTCGGCGAGGCGGGCGCGCACTTTTTTCAGGTCGCTCCAGACGAGCTTCTTGACCTCGGTCATCGCGCCGCCGGTCTGCCGCAGGATGTACGCCGGGTGGAACGTCGCGATCACCGGGATCCCGCTCGGGCCGTCGAACCACTGGCCGCGCTGCTTGGTGATCGAGAACTTCTCGCCCATGAACGACTTCGCCGCGGGTGCGCCGAGCGCGAGGATCACCCGCGGGCGGATGATCTCGATCTGCTGGTCGAGATACGGGCGGCAATTGCGCATCTCGTCGGGCGTCGGCGCGCGGTTCGCGATGCGGTGGCCGGTGTCGAGCGTCGGCCTGCACTTCACCGTGTTGCAGATGTAGACGTCCTCGCGCGGCAGCTCGATCGACATCAGCATCTTGTCGAGCAGCTCGCCCGCGCGGCCTACGAACGGGCGCCCTAGCTTGTCCTCGGTCTCGCCCGGGCCCTCGCCGACCACCATCAGCGCCGCGCACGGATCGCCCTCGCCGTAGACGCTGTTGCGGCGCGTCGCGCCGATCCCGCACTTGCGGCACTGCGCGACGACCGCCGACGCGCGGTCGAGCTCGCGCTCGCGCTTCGTGCGTTCTTGCAGACTCATGCCGAGACGCTCCCCGGCGAGGGCTCGAGCAGCACCGCTTCGCCGAACGCGAGGACACGCGTCGCGCCGTCCGGCGCCTCGGAGGCTTGGAACTGCAGCCCGATCACGCCGTTCGCACCCATCGCTTCCGCCTTGCGCAGCAGCATCTCGAGCGACTCGGCCCGCGCGCGCTCGGCATCCGTGAGATACTCCACCGGCGCGAGGCCGATCAGCGCGCCGATGCTGCGGAACGTCGCCTTGATCACGTTGCGCGGCCGGCTCGCCTGACCGTACGCGTACCCGAACGAACGCACCACGCGGTAGCCCTCGATCCGCGAGAACGTCGTCACCGCGTCGGGCGCGAGCCCCACCTAGGAGCCCTCCGGGCGACGACGGGCGGCTCGGCCGTAGGCCGAACGCGACGGGTTCGGATGCGCAGCAGCCGAACCCACTAGCGCAGCAGCCTCCGCGCCAGCATCAGCGCGCCCGCGGCGGTCCCCGCGTAGAGCGCGTAGCGGCCGACGAGCGCTCCGGTCAGCGCGTAGTACCACAGGTGCCCGTGGTGCTTGATCCAGTACTTCCGCCGCGATGTCTGCTTGCGCTTCTCGACGTTGTACTGGCCGCGCGCGGAGCCCATCCCTTCGTGCACCGCCTCGCTCGCCGGGACGAACCACGTCTCCCAGCCCGCCTCCGCGGCGCGCTTCGCGAAGTCGACCTCTTCGTGGTACAGGAAGAACCGCTCGTCGAACGGCCCGATCGCATCGATCGTCGCGCGCCGGATCGCGAGCGCCGCGCCGATCGCGAGATCGACCTTCCGCGGCTGGTCGTAGTGGAAGTCGCGCAGCGCCGCGCCGTTCGCGAAGCGCCGGAACGGCGGCCACTCGCCCCACGCGCTCGAGCGCAGAAACGCGCCGGCCCAGGTGTCGAACTCCCCGACCGACTCCTGCACGCTCCCGTCGTAGTTGTAGATCCGCGAGCCCGCGATGCCGCACGCCGGATGCGTGTCCAGGAACGCGACGATCTGCCGCAGCGCGCCGTCCTTCAGCTCCGCGTCCGGGTTCAGCAGGAACACGTACTCCGACGAGGTCGCCGCGAACGCGCGGTTGCACGCCGCCGCGAAGCCGAGGTTCGCGCCGTTCTCGACGATTCGCACCCGCCCGCCGTAGCGCTCGGTCACGAACTCGCGCGAGCCGTCCGCCGAACCGTTGTCGGAGACGACGACGTTCGCGAACTCCGGGTCGGCCTGCACCTCGCTCAGCGCGAACACCGAGTCGAGCGCGGTCGCGATCTTCTCCTTGTCGTTCCAGCAGACGACGATGACGTCGACGCGCGCCATGCCGCTACACCGCCTCGCCGCCGGCGACCGGCGCGAACTTGTTGCGGTTCTGCAGGTACGGCCAGATGAAGCCGTCGAGATCGCCTTCGAGGACGGCGTTCGCGCTCCCGGTCTCGACGTTCGTGCGCAGGTCCTTCACCATCTGGTACGGGTGCAGCACGTAGTTGCGGATCTGCGAGCCCCACTCGTTCGCCATCCGGTCGCCGCGCAGCTCGTTGAGCTTCGCCTCCTGCTCCTCGCGCACGCGCTGCAGCAGCTTCGCGCGCAGGATCCCCATCGCGACGTCGCGGTTTTGCATCTGCGAGCGCTCCTGCTGCGAGGCGACGACGATCCCGGTCGGCACGTGGTAGACACGGATCGCCGACTCGGTCTTGTTCACGTACTGCCCGCCGGCGCCGCTCGCCTTGAACGTCTCGACCTTCAAGTCTTCGGGCTTGATCTCGACCTCGGCGTCGCCTTCCTCCATCTCCGGGACGACGTCGACCTCCGCGAACGAGGTCTGCCGCCGCCCCTGGTTGTCGAACGGCGAGATGCGCACGAGCCGGTGCACGCCGCGCTCGCTCTCGAGCATCCCGTACGCGTTCTTCCCGCGGATGATGAACGTCACGGAGCGCAGACCCGCCTCGTCGCCCGGCATCTCCTCGATCACGTGCGTCTCGTAGCCGTGGTTCTCCGCCCAGCGCAAATACATCCGCGCGAGCATCTGCACCCAGTCGGCGGCGTCGGTCCCGCCCGCGCCCGCGCGGATCGTCACGATCGCGCCGTGCGAGTCGTACGGCCGGTCGAAGTTCGCCGCCATCTCGAGCTCGTCGAGCGACTTCACCGCGCGCGCGATGATGGCGTCGGCCTCTTCCTCCGCGCCTTCCTCGTCGCCGAGCACCTCGATGATCTCGCTCGCGTCCTTCAGCGCCGCCTCGACGGCGTCGACCGCGTCGAGGTCCGAGCGCAGGTCGGCGATCCGCTTCATCACGCCGCGCGCGCGGTCCGGATCGTTCCAGAAGTCGTCGGCGCGCGAGCGCGCCTCCAGCTCCGCTACGCTGCGGCGCTTCGAGGCGTCGTCAAAGGCGCACCTTGAGCGCGCTCAGGCGCTCGCGGGCGCGGTCGATGGCGGCTAGCTGTGCGTCGGACACGGGACCGACCGCGTTCTCCGGCGGCGCGGGACGCCCTACTTCGGCGTCCGAACGTACGGCCGCGTGAACCGAACGCTCATCCGCCCCGACGCCGTCTTCGACGGCGCCGAGGTCCACGACGGCTGGACGGTCCTGGTCGAGGGCGACCGCATCGCCGCCGCCGGCCCGGACGTCGCCGCGCCCGACGGCGCGCAGACGCTGGACCTCCCCGGGACGACGCTGCTCCCGGGCCTGATCGACCTGCACACGCACCTGCTGCTCCACCCGTACGACGAGCGGCCGTGGACCGACCAGGTGCTGCGCGACTCGGAGTCGTTCCGCGTCGCCCGGGCGGTCGTCGCCGCGCAGCGGACGCTCGACGCCGGGTTCACCACCGTCCGCGACCTGGGGACCGAAGGGGCGGGCGAAGCCGACGCCGGGCTGCGCCGCGCCGTCGACGAGGGCGTGATCCCCGGCCCGCGGATCGTCTGCGTGACCCGCGCGATCGTCGCGCGCGGGACGTACGGGCCGACCGGGTTCCACTCGGGCTGCTGCGTCCCGCAGGGCGCGGAGGAGGTCGACGGCGAGGCCTCGATCCTGCGCGCCGCGCGGATGCAGATCGCGCGCGGCGCCGACTGGCTCAAGGTCTACGCCGACTACCGCTTCGGCCCGGCCGGCGACGCGCGCCCGACCTTCACCCGCGACGAGCTCGCGCTGATCGTCCGGGTCGGGCGCGACGCCGGGGTCCCGGTCGCGATGCACGCGACGACCGCCGAGGGGATGCGGCGCGCCGCGCTCGCCGGCGCCGACACCATCGAGCACGGCAACGAAGCGACGCCCGAGGTCTTCGCGCTCATGGCCGAGTGCGGCGTCGCCTACGTCCCGACGCTCGCGGCGTACGAGACGCTCGAACGGCTTCGCAACCAAAGCCCCGACCATCCGGCGGTCGTCGCGAAGCGGAACGCGTTCGCCGCCGCGCTCGCGAGCGGGGTGACGATCGCGAACGGGAGCGACATCGGCGTCTTCGCGCACGGGCAGAACGCGCGCGAGATCGAGCTGCTGGTCGAGCACGGGATGGCGCCGCCGGCCGCGCTGCGCGCCGCGACGTCGGTCGCCGCGCGCGTCCTGCGGCGCGAGGACCTGGGCGTCGTCCGCGCCGGAGCGTGCGCCGATCTCGTCGCCGTCGCCGGCGCACCGCACCGCACGATCGGAGCGCTGCGCGAGGTGCGCCGCGTCGTGGCGCGCGGTGTGCCGCGGCCCACACCGGAGAGCGACAGGGCGCTGGCGCGACCATAATCCATACTCCAACGTTACCGACGCAAGCCGGAATTCAGCGCCGCCGTCGAAAGAGGCTCAGGTGAGGGGATTGAAGGCGGCGGTCGCGTCCGTCCTGGTCGCCGCGAGTTTCGTGGCGTCCGGCCTCTTCACGTCCTCGGCGCCGGCCGCGCCGGCCCCCGCCGCGAAGCGCATCCAGCTCGTCGCGCACGACGAAGCGGTGCGCGACGTGCTGCTGCGGCTCGGCGACCTCGGCCATCTCAGCATCACGATCGCCGACGACGTCACCGGCAAGGTGAACCTGACGCTGCACGACGTGACGCCGGACGAAGCGCTGCACGCGGTCTGCCTGCAGGCGCGCCTGCGCTGCCTGCGCGACGGGCGGACGGTCTCGGTCTCGAGCCAGTCGTCGGTCGTGATCCCGCTCTCGATCGTCCCGGCCGCGCGCGCCGGGAACGTCGTGCGCTCGATGTACCCGAGCCTCTCGGTGCGTGTCGACGCCGCCTCGAACTCGCTGGTGCTCGCCGGCACCGCGACCGACATCGCCGCGGCGCGCACGGTCGTGCAAGGGCTCGACGTCCGCGACGCCTCGAAGCCGACGACCGAAGCCGTGCAGCTCCACACGCAGCCCGCCGCGACCGTCGCGGAGCGCCTGCGCGCGCTCTACCCGGGCGCGAAGATCACCGTCGTCTCACGCACGACGATGCTCGTCAGCGCGACGCCGGCCGATCTGACTCAAATCAAGTCGCTCGTCGCGGGGATCGACGCCGCGACGCCGCAGCCGTCCGCGGCGCCGCTCTCGAGCGAAGCGGTGAAGGTCTTGCAGCGCCGCCCGCAGGACGTCGCGCGCGCCGTCGCGGCGCAGCTCCCGCACGTCCACGCCGCGGTCTCCGGCTCCGCGGTGACGCTCACCGGCGCGCCCGACGACGTCGCGCGCGCGAAGACGCTGATCGCGCAGCTCGACACGCCGCCGTTCGGCTCGCGCTACGTGCAGATCTACCGCATCAAGAACGTCGACGCGACCTCGGTCGCCGATCTGATCCGGCGCTCGTTCCCCGACGCCGCGGTGACGATCGACGCGAGCCTCAACGCGCTCTCGGTCGTCGCGACCGCGGGCGACCAGATGCGGATCGCCGAGGGGATCGCGCGCATCGACGGAACCGGCGGGGGCACCTCGAGCGGCGGCGATCCGGCCACCATCGGCGGAGGGGCCGGGACGCCGTCATCGCACGAGGTGATCCAGCTGCAGTCGATCATCCCGAACCAAGGCTACGGCGTCGGCACGACCGCGCAAGACATCGCGCAGGCCGTGCAGCAGGCGCTGCAAGCCTCGGCGCCCGATCTGCGCGTCGTCGTCCCGAACGGGACCTCGCAGGTGATCCTCACCGGGAGCCCGCAGAGCGTGCGCGCCGCAAAGGCGCTGCTCACCGAGCTCGACGCGATCCCGCAGTCGGTCGTGCTCGACACCGAGATCCTCGAGCTCGACGAGAGCAGCTCGCGGAACCTCGGCCTTCAGCTCGGCACGACCTCGATCGGGACGACGTTCAGCGAGATCCAGCCGACGCCCGACCCGAATACCGGCCAGCCCGGCCGCCTGATCGCGTTCCAGCCGCTGACGCGCACCGCGATCAGCTTCCAGGCGCAGGTGAACCTGCTGATCAGCAACGGAAAGGCGCGCGTCCTCGCCGACCCGCGCATCACCGCGATCTCCGGGCGCACCGCGACGATCCGGGCCGGCGACTCGATCAGCATCCTCACCACGGTCGGCGGCGGCTCGGGGACGGTCGCGACGACGCAGCTGCAGACGTTCCAGACCGGCGTCACGCTCGACATCACGCCGATCATCACCAACAGCGGCGACGTGAACGTCGCGCTGCACCCGGTCGTGAACTCGCTGAGCGGTTTCCTCAACGGCGTCCCGCAGATCTCGACGCGCGACACGCAGACCTCGGTGCACCTGCGCGACAACGAGACGCTGGTGATCGGCGGTCTGATCGAAGAGAGCAGCCAGCACGCGGAGAGCAAGCTCCCGCTGCTCGGCGACATCCCGATCATCGGCCGTGTCTTCCGCAACCAGAACAACACCAGCACGCGGAACGAGCTGATCATCGTCGTCACGCCGCACATCCTCCACCCCGGCGAGACGACGACGGTCCCGAGCGCCGCCGGCCCGCCGGGGATGACGGTCCCCACGCCGCGGCCGCTTCCGACGCTCCCGCCCGGGACGGTCTTCCCCGCCGCGCCGCGCACGCCGGCGCCGACGCCCAAGCCCACTGCGTCGCCGCGCGGTGCGGCGGCGGCCTCGACCGGGAAGTCCGGCGACGAGCCGGGCGCGGCGGGCGCTTCGGCGAGTCCCGGCGCATCCCCGAGCCCGGGCGCATCGCCGGCCGCGACGCCGAGCGCCTTCGCGCAGGCGAACGCGTTCGTCTACGGCTCGCCGCCGCCGAGCACGTACGCGGGCCCGAGCGATGCGCCGGTGATCTTCTACGCGATGCTGCAGCCGACGATCTTCACGCCGAACGCGAACGTCCGCGTCAGCGTGATCACGACGACGAACGTGCAGCGCCTGACGATCGGGACGAGCGCGACGCGGATCGGGCTCTCACCGCTCGGGCAAGGAAAGTGGCAGGGCGTCTTCGCGGCCAACGCGCTGAACCTGCCGCCGAGCGCGAGCACGATCCAGCTCTCGCTCATCGCCGCGCGCAACGACGGCCAGAGCGCGACGATCCAGATCCCCGTCTCGCGCGGGACCCCGGAGCCGGTCCTCTAGTGTGATCCCGGCTATCGCCGGGATCACGCCGCGGCGCAAAGCGCCGCGCTGTCTTACGCGCTCGCGCCGTGGCAGCGTTTATATTTCTTCCCGCTGCCGCATGGGCAGAGCTCGTTGCGGCCGACCTTCTCGGCGCCGGCGGTCTGCTTCTGCCGCTGCGGCTGGTCGTCGCGGTTCGTGTGCAGCTGCGTCGCCTCGTACTTCGGCGCGGGGCCGAGCAGCCGTTCCGCCGTCGCGGGATCCATCCGCGGCGCGGGCGGGAGCTGCGCGGGATCGGGGATCACCGCGCCGCTGCCGTTCCCGTTCGCGGCGCCGTTCCCGATGCCGTTCGCGTACTGCTCGGGCGGCGTGAACTCGCCCATCTCCGGCGGCGCGACCTGGATCTGCACGCTGAACACCATCTTGATCGCTTCGTCGTCGATGTTGTTCTTGAGGTCGTCGAAGATCTCGTACGCCTCTTTTTCGTACTCGACGCGCGGGTCTTTCTGCCCGTAGCCGCGCAGGCCGATCCCGCTCTTGAGCGCGTCCATGATGTACAGATGGTCGACCCACAGCCGGTCGATCACCGGTAGCAGGATGTGCTGCGTCTCGACGATCCGCAGGATCTCGGGCGTGACCTCGGCTTCCTTCTCTTCATAGGCCGCGAGCGCGTGGTTGAAGAGCAGCTCCTTCATCCCGTCGCGGTCGAGCTTCTCGAGGTCCTCGACGCTCACGTCCTGCTTGACCGGGAAGATCTGCTCGATCTCGTCGAGGATCGCGGCGAGGTCCCACTCGGAGGGGTGCTTCTCCTCGGGCGCGCCGACGTCGACGGCGTACCCCGTCTTGCGGCGCAGCACGTTGACGAAGTAGTCGCGCATCGACTCGCCCGAGAGCACCCGGCGGCGCTCGCCGTAGATGATCTCGCGCTGCTTGTTCATCACGTCGTCGTACTCGAGGACCGACTTGCGGATCTCGTAGTTGTGGTTCTCGACCTTCGACTGCGCGTTCTCGATCGAGCGCGAGAGGATCCCCGCCTCGATCGGCGTCTCGTCGGTGAACTTGACGAAGTCCATCATCTTCTGCAGCCGCTCTTGTCCGAACAGCCGCATCAGCTCGTCCTCGAGCGCGATGTAGAAGCGCGTCGTCCCGGGATCGCCCTGGCGGCCCGAACGC
>DATAQE010000036.1:0-11354 GCA_036264835.1 Candidatus Elarobacter sp. | reverse complement strand
CGATCGACTGCACGGCGACGAAGCGCACCCACGACTGGGGCGGTTTCCCGAGCAGGATGATCAATCCGCCCAACCAGCTGAAGAGCGACGCGAGCCCGGCGGCGACGTTGGGTGCGAGCCCAAACGAAGATTGATTCGGATCCTGAACCATTATCGACGAACCTCTTTGCGGAACGACAGGTTGGCCACGATTCTCCCGGCTGGCGCTTACCGTTCGCTTACCACCGGCCGGTCGCCTCGTGGTTCGTCGCGAATCGCCGCAGGACCGCGTTGGGAGCCTTGCGGTGTGACGCACGTCCCGCGGGCGCGGACGACCAGCACCGGCTCGTCCAGCACGTCGGCGGCGGACGGCGAGAGGTCGGGGCGCGCGGCGATCACCTTGTGCGCCTCGAACTCCATCGTCCGCGAGGTCGCGCCGGTCCGCGTGATGCGGCCGCGCGCCTCGATGTAGTCGCCGGCGTGGACCGGCGCCTTGAACTCGACCAGATCGTAGGCGACGAACAGCCCTTCGTCGCCGTCGTGCCGGATCAGCAGCTCGGTCGCGACGTCGCCGAACAGCCCCAGGATGCGCGCGCCGTCGACGAGGTCGCCGCCGTAGTGCGCGTCGTGCGCGCTCATGCGCAGCCGGATCAGCACCTCGCCGCCCGGCGCTACGCCGCCGTCTTCGCCTGCTGCCACAGATCCTCGAGCTCGTCCAGGCTCATGTCGTTCAGCTGCCGGCCGCTGGCGACCGCGTACGTCTCCATGTAGCGGAAGCGCCGCTCGAACTTCTCGTTCGCGTCGCGCATCGCGCCTTCGGCGTCGATCCCGAGCCGGCGTGCCAAGTTCACCACCGTGAACATCACGTCGCCGAGCTCCTCGCGCACGTGCGGGTCCTCGGGCTTGAGATCGCCGGCGCGCAGGCGCGCCTCGGCGAGCTCGCGCAACTCTTCGTGCAGCTTCTCGGTGATGTCGCGCGGATCGGTCCAGTCGAAGCCGACGCGCGCCGCTTTCTCCTGCATCTTCTGGCCGCGCTGCAGCGCGCCGAGGTGCTTGGGGATCCCGTCGAGCTTCGAGGTGCGCGCCTGTCCGGTCGCCTCTTGCGCCTTGAGCTGCTCCCAGTTCGCCCACACCGCGTCGACGTCGGCGACCGCGACGTCGCCGAAGACGTGCGGGTGGCGCCGGATCATCTTGTTCGAGAGCCCGTCGATCACGTCGGCGACGGAGAACTTCCCGCGCTCGGTCGCGAGCTGCGAGTGGAAGACGATCTGGAACAGCAGGTCGCCGAGCTCCTCGGCGAGCTCCGCGTCGTTGCCGTGCTCGATCGCGTCGACGACCTCGTACGTCTCCTCGATCAGATAGCGCACGAGCGAGGCGTGGGTCTGCTCGCGGTCCCACGGACACGAGCGGCGCAACCGCGCCATGATCTCGACCAGATCGTCCCAGGTGTGATGCGTCGAGCCGGGCGGGAGCGGGACCAGCGGCATCGCGATCGCCGCGGAGAGCGTCGCGCGCGGCATCCCGGGAACGATCTCGCACGCGATCCCGCGCCGCTCGAGCGCGCGCAGCAGCACCGGCAAGCCGAGGAAATCCGAGAGCGGGTTGCCGAGGACGCCGAGCCCGAGCTCACGGTCGTCGATCCGGGCGACGAACGCGTCGATCACCTCGCCGGAGCCGCGCATGAACAGCCCCTGGTCGGCGATCAGCGCGCGCTCGATCACGACGCCGTCGCTCTCGAGGAAGCGCACGAGCTCGGGCGGCGCGAGCGCGGTCGCGGCGCGCCCGACGGCGCGCAGCGACTCGCGGCTGCCCAGCGTGAGCAGCCCCGGGTCACCCGGTCCGAGACCGACGATGCGGATCATGGCGCCGGGGGAGTTCGCGAGGCGGGGCCGTTCCGACTCCCGCCTCGCGAGCGGGCTACTTCGTCGCCGCCGGTGCGGGCGCGGCGCTCGCCGGAGCCGCGCTGGCCGGTGCCGCCGGAGCGGCGCTCGCCGGAGCGGCGGCGGCCGGAGAGGCCTGCGGCGGCGGGAACGCGTCCTTGTAGCGGTCGTCGAAGACCTGGATGGTCGCGGTCGAGCGCAGCTGCTGGATCAGCAGCGGCTCCTGCTGGCCGAGCTGCTGCTGCGTGAGCTGCTGTTTGATCTGGTCGTGCGTGCTCGCGAGCGTCGCCTTGATCGGCGGCTTCTTGTCGGTGACCTGGATGATGTGGTAGCCGAACGGCGACTTCACCGGACCGACGATCTGCCCGACCTTCGCGCCGAACGCGGCGTCCTGGAACTGCGGCACCATCTGGCCGCGCCCGAAGTAGCCGAGATCGCCGCCCTTGTCCTTCGAAGACGGATCGGTCGAGTACTGCTTCGCGAGCTGGTCCCAGCTGCCGCCGGCCTTGAGCTTCGCGAGCACCTGCTTCGCGGTGTTCGGGTCGGCGACGAGGATGTGGCGCGCCTTCACCTGTTCCGGCTTGTCGAACTGCGCGTGGTTCTTGTCGAAGTACGACTTGATGTCGGCCTCGCTGACGTGAACCTGCGGCGTGACGGCCTTCTCCAGGACCAGCGAGGTGCGCAGCAGCTGCTGCACGTCCGCGTCGGAGAGACCCTGCTGCTTGAGCATCTGCTCGAACTGCCCGGGGGGATACCGCTTGCGGATCTCGTCCTCGCGCTTGGTGATCTCGTCCTGCGAGACGTCGATCTTCTTGTCGCGCGCGTACTGGTCGACCAGCGCCTGCTGCACCAGCTGGTTCAGGGTTTGCTTCGCCGCCGGCGTCGACTCCAGCCGGTGGTCGAAGTCGGCACGGCTGATCGCCTGGCCGTTGACGGTCGCGACGTTACCGCCGCCTCCGCCGTTGTTGCACGCGACGAGCGAGACGCAGAGCGCGGCGGCGCCTAGCGCGGCGGCGGTGCGGGATATACGGGACATCCGGATCTCCGTCCAAGGGGGTGCGAGACGTGAAAAGAGCGGAGCTTTGCGGCTCCGCGACCTCCCGCGATTCGGGGCGCGGCGCGCTACTCCTGGGGCGCCTGGGGCAGCTCGCCGCGGGCCGGCGTCCGCTTCTCGAGCTGCTCGGCGACGGCGTGCGGGTCGGTGGGAAGGGTGAACGCGGCCGCCTCGGGGTCCTCGCGGTTGTGCACCGAGGGCATGTCGTAACGCAGCTCCTCCAGGAGCTGGATGACCTTGGCGACCTTGCGCTCGGACAGCAGCGTGACCTGAAGGTTCAGCCGCGAGCGCATCTCGGCGATCTCGCTCATGCGGTTCTGGGTGGTGAGGATCATGACGGTCATCAGCAGCGCGGCCAGCGCGAGGACGCCGTCGAGCCAGAAGTACGGCGGCGGGTCGAGCGGCGGCCGGCCGGCCAGCATGAGCGCGGAGTTCACCAGGACCCAGGCCGCGACCACGCCCAGGACGAGGTAGACCGTGCGCGGGCGGCCGATCGCCAGCGTGAAGCGCTCGATCGCGCGCTGCTCGAGCGAGGCGGCTTCGAGCGCCTTGCGCTCGAGCTCGGCGACCGACTCAATCGTCTCGTCGATTTGGCCGGAAAGGCCCTGATCGCGGTTCACGCCCGCGACTTCGGCGGGAGGCGGAGCCCCGCCCGGCGGATCGAGCGCCGATGAGCGAGCCCGTCCTGCTCGTCCTGGGGCTGGCCGCCGCGGTCGCCTTCGCGATCGTCGCGAAGCGGCTCGCGCTGCCGTACCCGATCGTCTTCGTGCTCGCCGGGACGGCGGCGGCGTTCGTCCCCGGCCTGCCGCCGGTGCGGATCTCGCCGGACTGGATCTTCCTGACCGTCCTCCCGCCGCTGCTCTTCAGCGGCGGCTGGTCGACCGACCGCGCGCTGTTCGTCGCGAACCTGCGGCCGATTCTGCTGCTCGCGGTCGGCCTGGTGCTGGTCAGCACCGCGGCGGTCGCCGCGCTGGCGGTCCGCATCGTCCCCGAGCTCGGCTGGGGCGGCGCGTTCGTGCTCGGCGCGATCGTCTCGCCGCCCGACGCGGTCGCCGCGATCGCGACCTTCGAGCGCTTCGCGGTGCCGCGCCGGATCGTCGCGATCCTCGAGGGCGAGGCGCTGGTGAACGACGCGACCGCGCTGGTGCTCTACTTCTACGCGGTCGGCGCGGTCGTCGCCGGGACGTTCTCGCTCGCGCACGCCGCCGGCTCGTTCGTCTTCGTCGCGGCCGGCGGCGTCGTGCTCGGGATCCTCGTCGAGCTCGCGGTCGAGTGGATCACGCGGCTGCTGAACCGCGCGGGGCTGAGCGACTCGCTGATCGACAATCTGCTCATCATCGGAACGCCGTACGCGGCGTATCTGCTCGGCGACGCGCTGCACGTCTCCGCGGTGCTCGCGACGGTCGTCGCCGGGATTCGGCTCGGCCAGCGCTCCGCGGTGATCTACTCGCCCGAGTCGCGGCTGGTCGGCGTGAGCGTGTGGCAGCTCTGGATCTACGTGATCAACGCATACGTCTTCCTCGCGATCGGGCTTCAGCTGCGCGGGCTCGCGGCGGGGCCGATGCAGCCGTTCGCGCTGCTCCCCGCCGCGCTCGCGATCAGCGCGCTGCTGATCGTGGTGCGGCTGCTGTGGGTCTTCCCGCAGGCGTGGATCCCGCGCGCGCTCTTCCCGGCGCTGCGCGCGCGCGACCCGATGCCGCCGGCCTCGCAGCTGCTGCTGATCGGCTGGACCGGGATGCGCGGAATCGTCTCGCTCGCGGCGGCGCTCGCGCTCCCGCTCGCGACGCGCGACGGCACGCCGTTCCCCGCGCGCGACGCGATCGTGTTCATCGCGTTCGTGGTGATCTTCGTGACGCTGGTCGGGCAAGGGCTCACGCTGATCCCGCTGGTGCGCGCGCTGAAGCTCGGCCGCGACGGCGAGACGGGGCGCGAGATCGAGGTGCGCATCGCGGCGCTGGAAGCCGGGCTGCGCGCGGTCCGCGCCATGAGCGCGCGCGCGGAGTCCGCCGAAGAGCGCGAGGTGCTCGACCGGCTGCGCGACGAGTACGTGCACCGCATCGAGCATCTGCGCGGCCACGGCGAGGAGACGCCGGCGAGCTCGTTCGACCACGTCGCGCAGCACGCGGCGATCGCCGCCGAGCGGCGCGAGATCAACCGCCTGCGCGAGAGCGGCGAGATCCCCGACGAGATCTTCCGCAAGGTGCAGTACGACCTCGATCTCGCCGAGACGCGGTTGTTCTGAGGGGCCTATAGCAGCCGGGCGCTTCCGCGCCGGGCACGGCTTGACCGTAAAGAAACTTGCCCCGGTGCCCGGCTGAAGGTAGAATGCCTGGGTGACGCAAGGCCCACCGCGGGTGTCGCGGGCCTATCTCCGGCTCGTGACGCTGGCTGTCCTCATCCCGAGCTGGATGGCGTTGATCGACTCCATGGTCGTCAACGTCGGCCTCGACACCATCGCCGGCAATCTCGGTGTGACGCTCGACGAAGCGTCGTGGATCTCGTCGATCTACGTGCTCGCCGCGCTGTTCGTCATGCCGCTGACCGGCTGGTTCGCCGCGAACCTCGGCCGCAAGAGAGCGTTCCTCTACGCGGTGGGCGTCTTCACCGCGGGCTCGCTGCTCTGCGCGCTCTCGACGACGCTACCCGAGCTGGTCGCCATGCGCTTCGTGCAGGGGGCCGGCGGCGGGCTGATGATGCCGCTCGCGATGGCGGCGCTGGTCGACGCGTATCCGGCGGAAGAGCTCGCGTCGGCGTTCAAGGTGTACGGCGTCTCCGTGATGATCGGCCCGGCGCTCGGCCCGGCGCTCGGCGGCTGGGTGCTGGCGAACGCGAGCTGGCCGTGGATCTTCATCCTGAACGTCCCGCTCGGCGTCATCTCGCTGTTCCTCGTCGCGGCGGTGCTGCGCGAACAGAGCGAGCGCGGCGAGCGCAGCGCGTTCGACTGGAACTCGCTCGCCGTGATGATCGCGGGCTTCGCCGCGCTGCAGTACGTGCTGCAGGAAGGCCCGCGCGAAGAGTGGTTCACCTCGGGCCGAATCGTCCTCGCGAGCGCGGTCGCGGTGATCGCGCTGTTCGTCTTCGTTCGCATGCAGGTGCGCGCGGCGGTTCCGTTCGTCGACCTGCGGCCGCTGGCGATCCCCTCGTACGCGGTCGGGATCGTGCTCGCGCTCGTCACCGGGATCGGGTTCACCGGGACGGGTCTGCTGGTGCCGCTGTACATGCAGGACGTCAACCGCTACGCGCCCGACATGGCGGGGATCATCATGATCCCGAGCGCGGTCGGCTCGCTGCTCGGCACCGAGATCTCCGGGCGCGTCGCGAAGTGGGTCCCCGCGCCGGCGCTCGCGACGGTGAGCCTCGCGGTCTGCGCGGGCGCGACGCTGTGGTTCGCGTTCCTCGGTGACCGCGCCGGATTCGGGCACGCGGTGCTGCCGCGCTTCCTGCAAGGGATCGGGCTCGGGCTGCTCTACGTGCCGCTCAACGTGCTGCTGATGGCGCACGTCCCCAAGCGGCTGGTCGACGCGGCGTCGGGTCTCGGCGCGCTGACGCGTCAGATCGGCGCGGGCTTCGGCTTCGCGATCCTCGGCACGCTCATCGTGCGGATGCGCACGGCGGCGACGACGCTGACCGCGAGCCGCGTCCACGACGGCGGCCTCGCGTCGAGCGCGGGGATGGAGTCGCTGCGCCGCTGGTTCGTCGAGCACGGCCACAGCGCCGGCGACGCATCGTCGCTCGCGCTCGCGAGCGTGCAGGAGCTGGTCGCGCGCGCCGCGACTTCGGCGGCCTACTCCGAGACGTTCGTCGTCATGGCGCTGCTGTTCGTCGCCGCGATACCGTGCCTGCTGCTCTACCAGCTCGTCCCGCGCGGAGAGGCCGGTAAGGTATGAGCATCACCACCGAACGCGAGGAGCTCGACGTGGCCTCGGCGCTCGGCAAGCCGCGCCCGCGCAAGACGCCGTGGCTGCGCTTCGCCGCCGCGGCCTGCGCGGTGCTCGCCGGCGCGTACTTCGGCGGCCACTGGCTGCTGATCGACCGCCACCGCGTCTACACCGACGACGCGATCATCGACACCAATCAGGTCTTCGTCACCAGCAAGGTCTCGGAGCGCGTCGTCCGCGTCGCGGTCGACGAGAACCAGCTCGTGCACCGCGGCCAGACGCTGGTGGTGCTCGACGACGCGAACGAACGCGCCGCGCTGCAGCTCGCCGAGCAGAACCTCCGCTCGCAGCGCGCGAGCGCGAGCGCGGCGCAGGATGCCGCGGCGCTCGAGCGCGAGCTGCAGTCGGCGCAGGTGCAGGAGCAGAGCGGCGCCGTCGAGGCGGCGCGCCGCACGACGGCGCTCTCGCAGTCGCAGGCGGCGGCGGCGCAGCACGCGGTCGCCGTCGCGCAGGCGCAGGTCGGCGCCGCGCGCGCGCAGCTCGACGCCGCGCAGGCCGCGGTCCCGGCCGCGAAGGAGACGCTGCGCAAGGCCGAGCTCGACCGCGACCGCAACGCCGGGCTCGCGAAGGAAGGCTACGTCTCCGCGACCGCGGTCGACGCGGCGGTGACCGCGGTCTCGCAGGCGCGTGCCGCGTACGACGCCGCGCTCGCGCAGACGCAGAACGCGCGCGCCGCGCTGCGGATGGCGGAGGCCTCGCTCGCGCAGCAGCGCGCGAACGTCGTCGCGGCGACGACCGGCACCTCGGCGTCGGCGGCGCAGATCCCGATCGCCGAGGCGAAGACGAGCGAGATGGCCGCGCCCGCGCGCGTCGCGAACAAGCAGAACGCGGCGTACGCGGCGGCCTCGCAGGCCGACGCGCTCGCCGCTCAGGTGCGGATCGCGGAGCTCGCGCTGCGCGACACGCGGATCGTCGCGCCGGTCGACGGCTGGGTGGCGGCGCGCAACGCCGAGGAAGGCCAGACGGTGGTGCCGGGCCAGTCCGTGGTCACGCTCTCGCCGGCGAACCGCATCTACGTCACGGCGAACTACAAGGAGACGCAGATCGACCGCATCCGGCCCGGGATGCCGGTCGACATCGCGGTCGACGCCTGCGGCGGCCGGACGGTCCGCGGCAGCGTGATCGGCTTCGCCCCGGTCGCGCAGAACGCGCTCTCGACGCTGCCGAGCCTCTCCGCGCCGACGAACTTCGTGAAGGTCACGCAGCGCGTCCCGATCCGCATCGCGCTCCCGAAGAGCAGCGGTGCGTGCGTCTTCCGCCCCGGAACGGCCGTCGAGACGGCCGTCATCACGGACTGAGCCGCGGCGCTTGGAAGAGCACGCCGGCACAGACCAAGCGGCCGACACAGGACTTCATCCGGGCTTCGGTAATCCAAGCGGTGATGGAGGGCGCGCCGGAACGTACGGCGGCGCGCCGCGCTCGCTTGCAGTCGAGGGTGTCGTGCATCTACCGGGCGCGGCGTCCGCACGTGATCGGACGACCGTGAGCGGGCAGGAGGGCGACGTGCTCTCGCTGGAGCGCTTCTACGAGATCGCGGCCGACGCAAAGCGCGCCGAGATCGACGCGGCGCTCGCGACGTTTTCCGCCTCCGCGCGCCTGCGAAATCCGTTGGCGATCGCTCTGCGCGCCGTGAAATCCGTGACGTCCGCCGACATCCCCGGCGGGATCGCGCTGCTCAAACGGGCTGCGGCACACAGCGCCGGTCCCGTTCGCCAGTACCTCCTCGAGCTGCTGATCCCGCTCTTGATCAGCACGAATCAGATGGACGACGCGCGCGAAGTCCTGGACGCCGCCGACGACTCCGCGCCGGAGCTCGTCCCCGCGTTCGACGCCGCGCGCGCGATCATCGCGGCTCGGCAAGGTGACGACGCCGCAAGCGCTCGATTCGCGCACGACGCGCTGGCCGCCGGTCGCGAGCTGGAGAACCCGATGCTCGTCGGCCGCGTGCTGAACCGGACGGCGATGGCGGCGTTCTACCGGGAAGACTTCGGCGAAGCGCAGGACCGCGCGCTCGAAGCGGCGCGCTGGTACGAGCGCCTGGAGTCGCACCGCAACGCGGCGCTGGCGTACTCGGTGCTCTACGTGATCACGCACGATCTCGTCGGCGATCCGGACGTCGCGCGGTTCTACGCGCGGCGCATGACGATGAACGCGCATCTCGCCGGCGACGTGCCGACCGAGAACTGGGGCGTCCTGGTGCAGCTCGACCTCGCCGCGGAGACCGGCGACGAGCGCCGCGTCGGGTCGCTGCGCGCGCGGCTCACGTCGAACCCCATGAACGAGCAGTACTACCGCGAGCGCTTCGTCTACACGATGTCCGAGGTGCTCGTCAACGGGTGGTCGGGGCGCTTCGACTTGGCGCGCGTGATGCTGACCTCGCTCCGCCATTCCGAGACCCTCTCGCTCCCGGAGCGAGCGCTGTGCGACGCGCTCCTGGCGGTCGCGGCGTTGTCGACCTGGCACACCGACCTCGCGCGGCGGCTCGCGCGGCGAGCGATCGGCGAGACGACGGACCGTTCCGGGAAGGATCCGCTCTTCGACGCGCGGCGCCGGCGTGTCGCGCGCATCCTCGCCGCGGCGGTCTGCATCGTGCTGGGCGACGGCGTCCGCGGCCGCCGCGCGTTGAGCCGCTCGATCGATCCCGAGCAGATCTTCGCCGGGATCATCGATTGCAACGGGATCGACGAGGAACGGGCGCCGCTGCTGATGCGCGGGTACGCGCGCTATCTGAACGTCGCGTGCCGGCTGGCGCAGCGGATGCAGCCTTCGCACGGCTTGACCGAAGCCGAGCTCGAGGTCCTCAAGGCGCTGCCGTCCGGGACGACGCTGGCGACGATCGCACTCTCGCTTGGTAAGTCGAGGAAAACGGTAGAGCGGCAAGTCGGGAACATCTATGCGAAGCTCCACGTCGCCAACCGGACGCAGGCCGTGGAACGCGCGCGCGATCTCGGCATCTACGTCTGACGAAGTCCCGGTGCCCGAAAAAGCCCGCTACGACGCGCTTTTTCGGCGCGAATGAGGTATACGCCTCATGCGGGCGGCGGCAAGCGCGGATATGCTCGTCTCACTTCCCCCCGCCCCCGGAGGAAAGGGAAACTATGTCTGCCCTCGCCGTTATGGCCTGGACCGCGTTTAATGCGGTCCTCGCTTCCGCTCACCAGATGCCGCTGCCGACACTACCGCCCATCACCTCGTAAGGTAACGCCATGTACCAGCTGGCTACGGATAGCCGTGCGGTCGACAAGACCGGGCTATTCATACAGACTTGCACCTCGATGATGCCGACGCCGGAGAACATGCGGCTCGTGCGCTCGGCGATCTCGCTCGTGCGCAGCGTCCTCGAAGGCGCCGACATCAAGCCGCTCCGCGAGTTCGTCCACCGTGCCGAAGCGACGTGCCCCGACGTCGACGACGTGCTGGCCGCCGCCGGACAAGCGGTGATCGACGAGATGGACGATCTGCCTCGTGCAGGGCTGCACGACGTCGTCCGCCGGGTCGCACAGATCGAACGGGACGCGTTCGCCGGGCTGCGGCGCGGTCTCGACGGCAACCTCCGCACCGCGTACGCGGGCTGACGCAGAGAGCACGAGCGCGATGCGGGACGATGATCGGCACGATCCGCACAGCGGCCGCGCGCACGTCGCGGAGCTCCTTCGCGAGCGCCGGATCGACGTCACCAACGACGTCGTCGCGCGCATGCGCCGCCACGGAGACGTCCGCGTCTCGCCGCTGGTCGTGCGCACGCTCGTCCACGCCTTAGCGACCGCGATCGCGGAGAGCTCCCCGGACATCGTCGTCCACTGGTCGCGCATGGTGCGCCACGCGCACCCCGCCCCGCTCGTCGTCGGGATGATCGAGACCGCCTGCGAGGTCGCCGAAGAGCTCGCGCACGCGGAGCACGCCGACCTTGCGACGATCGTCGTCTTCCTCGAGATCGTCAAGTCGCGCGCCCTCCCGCACGCCCAGGAAGACCTGGCGCAGAGCGGCGAGCCCGCGACGCACAGCGCGATCGAAAGCCTCCTCGCGATGCTCCGCGCCCGCGACGACGCGACCTGCACGCACTCCCGCGCGACCGGCGAATGGGCCCGGCGGATCGCGACCCGGATGACGCTCGCGCCGCAGCGCGTCGAGCGCATCGTGCGCGCCGCGATCCTGCACGACATCGGGAAGATCCGCATCCCCGACGAGATCCTCACCAAGCCGGGCACGCTCTCGAAGGGCGAGTGGGAGATCATGAAGCAGCACCCCGACGCGGGTGCGGAGATCCTCGGGCAGATCCCGGCGCTGGCGCCGTACGCGCCGATCGTCCGGACGCATCACGAGTGGGTCGACGGGCGCGGCTATCCGCAAGGGCTGCGCGGTGAAGAGATCAGTTTGGAGTCGCGGGTGGTCAGTGTCGCCGACTCCTTCCACGCGATGGTGAGCGACCGTCCGTACCGCCGTGCGCTCTCGTACGGCGAGGCGATCGCGGCGCTCACCGATGGGCGCGGGCGCCAGTGGGAC
>DATAQE010000167.1:0-36228 GCA_036264835.1 Candidatus Elarobacter sp. | reverse complement strand
CGCAACGCCGCACGTCCGCGACGAAACGCCGGTAGAAGAGCCCCTCTTCGGTCACCACTGCGTCACCATCAACCGGCACACCACGCCGAGGGATTCGCGCGCGGCGCCGGACGCGCCTCGGCGCGCCGGGTCGTGTGATCCGTCGCGCCGAGGGCAGCTCGCTCCGGGATGCTACGGGGTCGAGGGCGCGAGGCAGAACGCGACCTGGGCCGAGGCGTCCAGCCCGACGCGGCTCTCGCCGTCGATCGCGGTCGACGCGACGTAGAGCTCCTCCACGAAGCCTGCGGTCGAGCAGTACTGCGGCGCCGGTGGCGCCGGCGGGTTCACCTTGTGCAGCAGCGTGGTGAGCGGGATCGTCTCCGTGGCCGGGGAGTTCGGCAACGTGTGTCCCGGCGGGATCGTGAACGCCGGGAGCGAGAGCGGGTGGATGCCGCGCTGCACGCCCCACGAGAACGTCGCGTCGTCCTGGCGCGTGAGCGGGTTCGGATCGGTGTTGGCGTGCGCGACCTGCACCGTCAGCGTGACCGTGTCGGTGTTCAGCGCGCCGTAGTACAGCACGCCGCACTCGTCGCTGGCGACGACGCCGCCGTTCAGCGCCGGCAGCGCGACGCTCGCGAAGCACCGCGAGTTGTTGAAGTACACCGCGTGCGGCCCTTCGCCGGCGTAGTGCTGGAACGTTCCGCCCGCATCGAAGAACTGCACCTCGAGCGTGGAGACGCCGTCGTGCGGGACGATCGTCGTGTCGGCGCTGTTCACCCGGCCGCCGAGATCCGACTGGAACCACAGCATCAGGCTCACGAGATCGCGGACCGGCAGCACCGAACCGCTCGTCGTGCCGGACGGCAGATGCAGGGTCATCGTGCTCGGCGCCGTCTGCACGAGATCGAGCAGGTTCGTCACCGGGTTGCGCTTGTAGTCCCAGAACGGATCCGCGAGCGGCGTGCCGTTGAGGACGAAGCGGTACCAGCGCGCGCCGCCGAGCCACGCCGAGAGATGGTTGATGCGGATCGGCAGCGAGCTCGCGAACGGCGCGTTGTGGAACTGGTAGGGGTAGTTCGGGTCGACGCTCGTGTCCGCGCGGCCGGCGTTCGGCCCGCTCGCGACGATGCGCTCGACCGGGACGAACCCGATCCCTTTCCAGAGATCGCCGATGAAGACCGAGCCGCCGATCGCGACCTCGTCGATCGCGTCGTTGCAGGTGACGTAGATGCGGCCGTCGCCGATCACCGCCGGCGCGGAGGGCCGGAAGTCGAGCCCGGAGACCGGGCGCGCGACGTGGTTCGCGTTGCCGAGATCGATCGTCGCGAGCCGGTTCGCGGGATCGCGCTCGCACAGCACGATGCGCTGCCGCGACTCGTCGAGCCACGCCATCATGAACGGCGCGGTGAACCCGCTCGCGACGTTCGCGATCGCGCCGGTCGCGATCTCGACGCGGCGCACGCGCCCGCCGCTCGCCGACTGCTCGGAGACGTATGCGTACTGATCGCCGGCCGAGAGCACCACGCCGATAGCGTGATCGAGCGCGGCGGTGACGACGTGCTTCGCGCCCGTCGCCTTGTCGACGCGGATCAGGCGGCCGGGCGCGGCGTACTCGACGACGTAGATCGCGCTGCCGTCGCCGCTGAACTGCATCTGCTGGGGCGTGTTGAACCCGGTCGCGAGCATCCCGGCGCCGCCGGGGACGTGGGAGGAGAGGTCGACGCGCAGCAGGTCGCCGTCGCGCTCGGTCACGTAGGCGTGGATCCCGTCGGGCTCGACCAGGATGTCCTCGAGGACGTCGAAGCCGGTCGCGGGATAGCGCACCCGCGAGCCGATCTGGTACGTCGTCCACGCGATGTGGAGGTCCGCGCCGGCCGAGGTGACCTGCACCTTCGCGTAGCGGTTGCCGTTCGTGTGCACGGCGAGCACGGCGCCGGCGGCCGGGTCGTTCGACGGGTCGTCGGTGTACGGGAACGCCTGCAGCGACGCGCTGGTGAGCGCCGCGTAGTCGGCCGCGCCGAGCGCGAAGATGCGCGCGTTACCGCTCGGGACGATGCGGTGGGTCGAGCCGCCGCTCTCCCACCACAGGTCCGGGTTCGCGCCGCCGACGGTCCCGGTGTCGCAGGAGAACGTGCCGCCGGCGGGGATCGTCGCGGTCCCGTTCGCGACGCCGGTCATCGGCGCGATGAGGTCCATCAAGCCGATCTTGCCGGAGCCGAACTCGACGAACGCGAGCTGGTTCGTCGCGCGCAGGTAGCGGCAGCCGATCGCGGCCGCGACGCCGGACTGCACGTCGTCGGCCGTCGTCAGGTTCAGCGGAATCGGCGGGAAGTGCGGTAGGATCTGGGTGACTTTGCTGGCGGTGATCGCCGCGGGCTTCGCCGCGACGGCGGCGCCGTTGATGGTGCTGGTGGACATGGCCGTAGCCTCGCAAGGAGAGAAGGGTTGGGCCGTCACCATAAGACCGGGCACTGACGCGCCGCTTACGCGCCGCCGGGCGCGCAGACTTACGAACCGATTACACCCCGCGATAAAAACAGCGAGCCCGCCGGAGAATCCGGCGGGCTCGGCGCCTTTAGGCCGGCAAAGCTTCAGCTTTGACGGATAAAGGCTCTAGTAGCTCTGCACGCAGCTGCTCGAGGCGTTGCTCCACAGCGGCTGGGTGGGGTAGTTGCCGACGTACGGGTTGTCCTCGAGACCGGTCCACGCGCACTTGTCGCCGTTCTCGCTGTTGTTCGTGAGATCGACCCAGCCGGTGTTGGGCTGCGGATCGGTCTCGGTCTCGCCCTGCTCGTGGCCGCCGACGATCGAGACGCCGTCGAGCGTGCCGGGGCTGTTCACCGAGCCCACGCCGCACGAGTAGCCCGCGTCGCTCATGTACGGCAGGTTCGTGTACGAGATGGTGCCCTTGCCGGAGACCGTCGCGGCGCTGTGCCACGCGCAGTACTGCGTGCCGAAGCCCGACGGCTTGATGCCGTGCGGCATCGCGACGACGTAGCTGGCGCTCGACGAGTAGTCGTTGTAGTGCGCGGCGGCGCGCGCCGCTTCGTTGGCGATGTTGGTCTGGGTCGGCGCGCTCGGGGGATTGCTCCCGGTGTCGATGTACGACCCGACGAAGCTGCCCGACGCGTTGCCGACGTGCGCGCCGTTGCTCTGCGTGTACTGCGTCACGCTGTTGAGCCAGCGGCTGCCGCCGACGAGCGAGATGAACGAGTTGTAGTACGAGCGCTCACCGTTCGGGTCGCCGCTCCCGCTCCACGCCGTTCCCCAGTACACGACGTAGATCTTCGGCGCGGTCTGAACCGGGCCGCCGTGGTAGGTGAGGTTGCTGACGGCCTGTGTGGTGCGGCCGTTGCTCGACGCGCGCAGCGCGTCGAGGACGTCGCGTGCCGGGAAGATGCGGACGTAGTCGCCCGTGGCGGTGTTCTGCGCGACGAACGTCGAGACCGTGCGGAACTCGCTCGACGCGGTCTGCGGCTGCGAAGCGCCGTTGTTGTTGTTTTGCGACGGAACGATCGTCGAACCACCGCCGGAGCACGCCGCAAGCAAAGCCGCCGAAGCGGCCGAGGCTGCAAAGAACCGAGCCTTCAAAAGACACCCCTGTTGTAAGGAGAAGAAGTTGCCCACACCACGGGACAATGGGGACCGTACGGGACGGCCGCGCATGTCCTTGGACTCGCGGAGCGTCCTCACCTGCGAGAAAAGTCTGTGCAGCGTAAAAAAAAGAGCCCGCCGTGACGGCGAGCTCTTCATTCGTGCGATGCGTGCTTTAGTAGCTCTGCACGCAGCCGTTGTTGGCGTTGCTCCAGAGCGGCTGCGTCGGATAACCGCCCGCGGCCGGGTTGTTGATGAGACCCGTCCACGCGCACTTGTCGCCGTTCTCCGCGCCGCTGCTGTCGAGCCAGCCGGTGTTCGGCTGCGGATCGGTCTCGGTCTCGCCCTGCTCGTGTCCGTACACGATCGTGACGCCGTCGAGGACGCCGGCGCTGCCGGCGTTCACCGAGTTCTCGCCGCACGACGCGCCGACGTCGGTGAGATACGGATCGTTCGTGTACGAGATCGTGCCCTTGCCGGAGACCGTCGCGGAGCTGTGCCACGCGCAGTACTGCGTCCCGAAGCCCGACGGCTTGATCCCGTGCGGGAGCGCGACGACGTAGCTCGCGTTCGAGGAGTAGTCGCCGTAGTGCGCGGCCGCCTTCGCCGCTTCGTTCGCGATCGCGGACTGCGTCGGCGAACGCGGCGGCGTGCTCGACGTGTCGACGTACGAGCCGACGAAGCTGCCCGCGGCGTTGCCGACGTGCTGGCCGTCGCTCTGGGTGTACTGCGTCACGCTGTTGAGCCAGCTGCTCCCGCCGATGATGCCGAAGAACGCGTTCGCGCGCGCCTTCTCACCGTTCGGGTCGCCGGTCGTGCTGTTCCACGACGAGCCCCAGTACACGACGTAGATCTTCGGATTCGTCTGGATCGGGCCGCCGTGGTAGGTCAGATTGGCGACGGCTTGCGTCGCACGAAGCCCGCCGGTGGCGCGGAGCGTGTCGATCGCGTCCTTGGTCGGGAAGATGCGGACGTACTCGCCCGTCGCCGTGTTCTGTGCGACGAAGGTCGAGACGGAGCGGAACTCGCTCGACGCGGAGGTCTGCGGCGCCGCGGGACCGGCGCTGGTGTTTTGAGACGGGACGACGGTCGAACCGCCACCGGAACAAGCCGCGAGCAAAGCCGCCGAAGCGGCTGCGGCTGCAAGGAACCGAGCCTTCAAGAAGACACCCCTTGATAGGAGGGAGGGAGAGAAAAAAGGAGAGGGAGGTTGCCCACACCACGGGACAATGTGGGCCGTCGCTAGCGGCGGCCGCCGGCCCCTTTATACTCCCATAATTTTCGCACCTTCGAGAAAAGTCGGGTATCCGACAAAAAACGTAAAGAGCTCGCCTCAAGGGGCGAGCTCTTCGTCGTTACACGTCGGCGTGCGTGCGGCTAATAGCTTTGCACGCAGCTGCCGGTCGCGTTGCTCCAGAGCGGCTGCGTCGGATAGCCGCCGGCGTTCGGGTTGTTCTCGAGGCCGGTCCACGCGCATTTGTCGCCGTTCTCCGCGCCGCTCGCGTCGAGCCAGCCGGTGTTCGGCTGCGGATCGGTCTCGGTCTCGCCCTGCTCGTGACCGCCGACGATCGAGACGCCGTCGAGCGTGCCGGCGCTGCCGGCGTTCACCGAGCTCGCGCCGCACGACGCTCCGGCGTCCGGCATGTACGGAAGGTTCGTGTACCCGATGATGCCTTTGCCGGAGACCGACGTCGAGCTGTGCCACGCGCAGTACTGCGTGCCGAACCCGGACGGACGCACGCCGTGCGGCAGCGCGACGACGTAGCTCGCGTTCGTGGAGTAGTCGCCGTAGTGCGCCGCCGCGCGCGCCGCCTCGGCGGCGAGCGCCGACTGCGAGGGACGGCTCGGAACCGAGGTCGTCGTGTCGACGTACGAGCCGATGAAGCTCCCCGCCGAGTTGCCGACGTGCTGCCCGTTGCTCTGCGTGTACTGCGTCACGCTGTTGAGCCACTTGCTGCCGCCCACGATCGAGATGAAGGCGTTGTAGCGCGCGCGCACGCCGTTCGGGTCGCCGCTGCCGTTCCACGACGATCCCCAGTAGACGACGTAGATGTGCGGCGCCGTCTGCACCGGGCCGCCGTGATACGTCAGATTGCTGCTCGTCGAGGCGTTGCGCGCTTCCGTCGCGCGCGCCGCGTCCATGACGTCGCGCGTGGGGTAGATGCGCACGAGCTCGCCCGTGTCGGCGTTCTGCGCGACGAACGTCGAGAGCGTCGTCAGCTCACGGTCGCTCGACTGCGGGCGCGCGGGGAACGGCGGGGCGCTGTTGCCGGGGTTGCCCCCGCCGCAGGCCGTCAGGAGCGCGGCGACGGCCGCGACGGCAAAAAGCCGGACTGTTCTCAAGACAAAGACCTCCACACCCCAACCAAGAGGGCAGCGTGAATCGGTGGCTGCTACTTTTGCCGCAGTCCCCGATGCAACCTTGCCGCGCCTCTCAGCCCCGGCGGCCGAGCCACTCCACGAGGTTGCGGACGTAGCGCTTCGTGTCGTCCAGCAGGGACGGGTCCTTCGCGATGCGGTCCGAGGGCTTCTCGCCGACGAACGACGGACAGCCGGCCGCGACGTCCCAGTTGTAGTCGCAGAAGTGGTGGAAGGTCGACTCGGCCCAGCCCGCGCCCTTGCCGTCGCGCGGCTCGAAGGCGACCGCGATGTTGAACGGGCGCCGCGTCGCCTGGGAGGTCCCCGTCGCGACGACGCGCGCACCGGGCTCGCCGGGCGGGGCCCCGACCGCACCTTCGTGCGGGTGCGCCGGGAGCGTTCTCACGCCGCCGCCTTCGCGCAGCACCGGGTGGGCCGGCTCGGTCGCGGTGATCGCCTGCACGTCCCCGTTCGCGCCGGAGTGGAAGTTCGGCCAGTCGATCGCGGTGGTGTACGGGTCGTCGCGGCGGCGCAGCGCCTCGTCCGGCGGCTGGTTCTCGGTGTGAAAGTAGTGCGCTTTTCCGATCCCGCCGAGATTGCAGATCGACGAGCCCAGATCCTGATGGTCGCGCGTCGCGAAGATCGCGCCGCCGGCCTCGCGGAACGCGCCGAGCGCCTTGCACTCGGCGGCGGTGATCCCGGTCTCGCCGCCCGTGTCGACCGCGAACAGCCAGACCTGGTCGTACTCGGAGCGGTCGATGCTCGCGAGGACCGGGTCGTCCCCGTCCGGGCCCGGCTCGCGGTCGCGCGCGGTCACCTCGGCGAGCGGGTTCCCGCCGGCGTCCTTCAGCCCGGCGATGGAGTCGCGCAGCATCCGGAACCGGCCGATGTGCCAGTCGTCCTCGGCGTACGGGATCGTGGTTTGGAGGAGGATCTTGATCGGGCGGGTCGCGGTCGTCGTCATCGGTCGCCTCGCGTGGAGATGCTTGCGCCGGTGAGACCGAAGTGGGTGCCGCCACGGTTCCACGCGCGTAGGATGGCTCGGGTGACGAGCCGAGGACTCGGCGTGGCGGCGGCGCTGTTCTACATCTTCCTGTGGGCGTCGGCGTTCGTCCCGAGCAAGATCGGCGTGCTGGAGTCCTCGCCGCTGTGGTTCCTGGTCGTGCGCTTCGCCGTCTCGGGGCTGCTCGCGCTCGCGTTCGCCGTCGCGGTCCGCGCGCGGTTCCCGCGGACGCGCCGCGAGTGGGCGGCGCTCGCGGTCCTCGGCGTGCTCGGAAATGCGGTGTATCTGGGCTGCACGTACGAGGCGCTGCGGCATCTGGCGTCCGGGGTCGGCGCGATCGTCGCCTCGACGAACCCGCTCGCGCTCGCGCTGGTCGCGCCGTGGCTGCTGCGCGAGCCGCTCACCCGCGGCAAGATCGCGGGGCTGCTGCTCGGGTTCGGCGGCGTCGTCGCGATCATGCTCGTGCGGACCGGGACGGGGAGCGCCGATCCCGGCGACGTCGCGCTCGCGTTCGCGGGCGTGCTCGGCGCGGTCGCCTCGACGATCGTGTTCAAGAAGTGGTGCGGCGAGCTCGATCTGCGCGCGGTCGTGCCGGTGCAGCTGCTCGCCTCCGGCGCGGTGCTGCTCCCGCTCGCGCTCGCGTTCGAGGGCGCGCCGCACGCGCACTGGTCGTGGCAGCTCGTCACCTCGTTCTGGTACGTCGTGCTGGTGATGTCGTTCGGCGCGTCGGTGCTGTGGTTCTGGCTGCTCACGCACGGCGAAGCGTCGCGCGTGAGCGCGTACTATTTCCTCACGCCCGCGTTCGGGCTCGCGCTCGCGGCGCTGCTGCTGCACGAGCCCGTCGGCGCGCGCGACGCCGGCGGGCTGGTCGCCATCGCGCTCGGCATCGCGCTGGTGCAGCGCGCGTGACGCGATGAGCGCGCGCTGGCGCGTGCTCGCGCTGATGACGGCGGCGCAGGCCGGCGCGTCGGTCGTGCAGCAGGCGCTCGGGTCGCTCTCGCCGATCCTGGTCGCGGAGTTCGTGCTCTCGAAGGCGCAGCTCGGCGCGATCTTCACCGCGCTGATGCTCGGCTCGGCGTGCTTCACCGCGGCGGCCGGCGTGATGACCGACCGCTTCGGCGAGCGCCGCATGGTGCTGCTCTCGGGCGTGACGATGACGATCTCGCTGCTCGCCGCGACGCTGGTGCCGAGCTATCCGTGGCTCGTCGGGTGGATCTTCGTCTTCGGCGCGAGCTATGCCGCGTCGACGCCGGCCGGCGCGCGCGCGGTGCTGGCATGGTTCGACCGCGACCGCGGGCTCGCGATGGGGATCCGCCAGACCGGCGTCCCGGTCGGCGGGCTCTTCGGCGCGATCTCGCTCCCGCTGGTCGCGCACGTCGCCGGCTATCGCGGCGCGTTCGTCTTCGCGGCGGTCATCGTGATCGTCTCGACGCTGATCGCGGTGCTCGGCTACCGCGAAGCGGAAGAGGGTCGCGCGCCGTCCGCCTCGCTGGCGTCGCTCGCGCGCGGGATGCGGACGCTCGCGCGCGATCCGCGGCTGGTCGGCGTGACGCTGACGTGCATGATCCTGGTCGGCGTGCAGCTCGCGATGAACGCGTTCCTCACGGTGACCGGCGTCGCGGTCGTCGGGCTCTCGCCGGCGCGCGCGGCGGCCGCGTTCGCGTGCGCGCAGGGCGCGGCCGCGGCGGGACGGCTCGCGTGGGGGTTCATCAGCGACCGGACGCTGCACGG
The DNA here is from genome assembly GCA_036264835.1 of Candidatus Elarobacter sp. Lineage (GTDB taxonomy): Bacteria > Vulcanimicrobiota > Vulcanimicrobiia > Vulcanimicrobiales > Vulcanimicrobiaceae > Vulcanimicrobium. The sequence continues at coordinate 27,563 of DATAQE010000167.1, read as the reverse complement.
CGAGCGGCTCGTCCCGTTCGCGATCATCTGCGTGCTCGCGGCGATGGCGTGCGCCGCGCTCGCGATGCTGCACGCCGGGGCGGTGGTGCCGCTGTTCGCGGCCGCGATCGTGCTGGGGTTCAGCGGTGCGGGCTGGAACGGGTTGATGGCGGCCGCGCTCGCGGAGGTCGGCGGGGTCGACCGCGCGGCGAGCGCGCTCGGGCTGGCGCTGACCGCGATCTTCCTGTCATCGTCGCTCGCGCCGTCGGCGTTCGGCGCGCTCGCCGACCACACGTCGCTGCGCGTCGCCTGGCTCGCGACCTCGGCCCTCGCCTTGGCCGGCGTCGTCCCGGTCCTTTGGCTGCGCGCGCACCTCGCGCCGGGCCGGAGGTCCGCAACCCCGGCGGGCTGAAACGGGGTCGGTCCATCTGCGCCCAGGTGGCGGAATTGGTAGACGCGCTAGTTTCAGGTATTAGTGACCGCGAGGTCGTGGGGGTTCGAGTCCCTTCCTGGGCACCAAGACGGAAGAACGAAAGCGGGTCGTCGTGATATCGAAGGCGCTGTTCTTGGCGTGCGCGACCGCGCTGGCGGTCATCTCGGCGTGGGCCGGTGCGAGCGCGCAGAGCCCGTCCGCGGCGACGTCTTCGACGCTGATCCTGCTCCCGTATCAAGAGCCCGGCTCCAACGATCCGCACGCGGGCCGGGTCACCGAGACGCTGGAGTACTGGCTGAAGGACGCCGGGATCGCGTTCAAGACCGTCGCGCCGGCCGACCATCTTCAAGCGCTCGCGAACGCGCGCGCGCTGTGCGCCGCGAACGGCGCGGGCGGGCTTCTGATCCCTGAAGGCCGCTACGAGCAGGCCGTCGACCAGGAGATCGTCCCGGCGACCACCGGGCCGCGCCGCGGAGGACAGCGGCCGGACCTCACGCAGCGGGGCAGCACCCGGACGGTCTATCCGACGCACGTCGAGCTGCGCCTCGACGAGCTCGGCTGCGACGGCGTCATCCGCTGGACGGTCACGACCAGCCACGACGGTGTCGAGGCGGACGCGAGCCTGTTCCGCAAGGCGGGCGCCGCGATCGACGACGCGTTCGTGTTCGCGGTGTACGACGCGGTCGTCGCGCGGAAGACCGCGCGCTTCGGCGTGCCGAGCGCGCCGGCGGGGAGCCCGCCCGCGCAGAACGCTCCCGCGCCGTCCCGCTCCGCGCCGGCCAGGTACGCGCTGGTCCCGTATCAGCAGCCGGGTATCGCGGACGTCCACGGCGGCGAGATCACGCAGACGCTGCTCGCGCGGCTGCTCCAGCGAGGCCTCGAGGTCCGGGAGGGTCCCGTCATCGATCACCTCGCGGTGTTCGCGCGCGGCCGCGAGCTCTGCGCGGCGACCGGTGCGCAAGGGATCATCGTGCCGGCGCTTCGGATCGAACAGTCGATGTACACCGGGCGTTCGCACGCCGAGCTTCGCCTCTCGCTGCTCACCTGCTCGGGAGCGGTCGTGCGCCAAGCGCCGGCGGAGGCCGACATGGGGCGGCCGGAGAGCGGGCCGTTCAGCGGCGCGGTCGTCACCGTCTCCGAGCGCGCGATGGACGAGGCGATCCCGAAACTCTTCCCCTGAGTTTGGACGCTACTGCGCGTTGCTCTTCGTGCCAAATTTACGTTCGGCCGTAGGCCCGGGCAGCGCGATCTCCGAATTCGTGCGGACTTCATCTGGAGGTGTGCCCATGGGCGTCCGGCCTTTTGCCGCGTTCATTTCGTGTTTTCTCGCGCTTGGAGGACCGGCGGTCGCTCAGACCGCGGCCGGTCCGTCCCCGGCGCCTTCGAGCTCGCCGAGCGCGGCCGCGGCGGGGGCCGCAGCCGGTGCGGCGGCAGGCGCGGCCGCGGCGGCCGCCGCCGCGCGGCCCCCGGCGCCCGGTGATATCCCGGCGTACGACACGTTCGTCAAGGAAGCGGTCGTGCAGCCCGGCCTCTTCACCATGATCCGCAAGGACGGCAAAGTCTACATGCGGATCGCCGCCGACCAGCTCGACAAGGACTATCTGTGGACCGCGGTGCCGAAGAACGGCCTCGGCGGCTACGGCGTCCTGGCGGGCGACGTGTGGCAGCAGGAAGCGCGCGTGATCAAGTTCGTGCGCGTCGGCAAGCAGGTCGCGATGATCTGGCCGCACACGCGGTTCCTCGCCGACGCGAACACGCCGCTCGCCGACGCGGTCCGCGCGTCGACCGCGGACTCGGTGCTCGGCATGGCGGGGATCGTCGCCGAGAAGAAAGACGACAAGTCGGTCGCAATCGACCTCACGGCGCTGATGGGCGACGTCATCGACTTCGGCAACACGCTGAGCGACGTCGTGAAGGACCCGATGAACCCGCTCGGCGGCTACCATCTCGACCCGACGCGCTCGTACTTCGGCGTCAGCAAGGCGTTCCCGAAGAACGTGCTCGTCGAGGCGAACCAGACGTTCGCCTCGCTCAAGCCGAGCGTCGTCGACACCGTCGTCGACCCGCGCTCGATCCAGATGAAGATCGTCTACAACTTCGCGGAGCTCCCGGACGCGAGCAAGTACATGCCGCGCCTCGCCGACGACCGCGTCGGCTACTGGGACGACGCGCACATCGCCTTCGACCGCATGGAGCGGATGGACAACATCGTCCGCTACGTGACGCGCTGGAGCATGCAGCCCAGCGATCCCTCGAAGCCGATCTCGCCGGCGGTCCACCCGATCGTCTACACGCTGCAGAGCACGATCCCGCTGGAGTACCGCGACCCGATCCGGCGCGCGATCCTGGCCTGGAACGCGCCGTTCGAGAAGATCGGGATCTCGAACGCGGTGCAGGTGCAGGACCAGCCGAAAGACCCGGACTTCGACCCCGACGACATCCGCTACAACATGATCCGCTGGCTCACCGAGTCGAACAGCGGCGGCTTCGCCGAGGCGCAGATCACCTGGGACCCGCGCACCGGCCAGATCTTCCGCGGCGGCGTGATGATCGACAGCGATCTCGTGCGCTTCGGCTCGATCCAGCGGAACATTCTGGGCGTCGCCGCCGACGGCAGCGACGATCCCGACCGCGACGACCGGATGACGGCGCACAACCGCTTCGCGCACAACGACGGTCCGGGCGCGCACGCGCAGCTGATGTACGCGGCGATCACGACCTCGCTGATGGAGGGCGGCGACCCGAACCGGATCGCGGAGACGGTCGGCCAGAAGTACCTCCACGCCGTGGTGATGCACGAGGTCGGCCACGACTTCGGCCTCGCGCACAACTTCATCGGCCACATGGCGTACAGCGCCTCGCAGATCCGCAACCACGACTTCACCGCGAAGTACGGGATCGCGTCGTCGGTGATGGAGTACAACCCCGCCAACATCTGGCCGAAGGGGATGAGCACGGGGACGGTCGAGCAGACGGTGCTCGGGCCGTACGACTACAACGTCATCAAGTGGGGCTACGCGCCGGTCCCCGGCGCGAAGACGCCGTTCGACGAGACGCCGACGCTCGCGCGCTGGGCGTCGAACTGGACCGACCCGAAGGTGCGGTTCGCGAGCGACGAGGACGTCGCGTGGATGGGTCACGCGATCGACCCGCGGGTCCACCAGTGGATGCTCACCAACGACCCGCTGAGCTGGTGCGGAACGCAGCTCGGGCTCATCCAGACGCTGCTGCCGAAGATCGACCAGCGCTTCCCGCAGACCGAGCACACCTACGACGACGAGCGCTTCGCGTTCGCCTCGCTGGTGAACCAGTACGCGCGCTGCGCGACGAACGCCTCGCACTGGGTCGGCGGCGAGTACGTCTCGCGCTCGCGCCGCGGCGACCCGCGCGCGGAGACCCCGCTGACGCCGGTCGCGCGCGCCGAGGAGAAGCGCGCGTTCGCGATCCTCGACAAGTACGTGTTCTCGAACGAGGCGTTCCGCTACGACCCGCGGACGCTGCGGCGCCTGGTCTACGCGGAGCACGGCACGATGTCGAACTTCGGCTACAACCCGCCGATGCGGCACGACGTCTCGGTCGCGGACTTCGCCGGCCGCGTGCAGAACCGCGCGCTGCTGTACATGTACAGCCCGCTGGTGCTGGCGCGTCTCGCCGACCTCCCGACGAAGGCGAAGAAGGGTGAGACGATGACGCTCGCCGACCTCTTCCAGTGGTCGGAGGCGTCGATCTACGGCGACATCGCGAACGGGAAGATCGCGCAGGCGACGGCGGTCCGCCGCAACCTGCAGCGCCGCTACGCGAACATCCTGGCGACGATCGCGACGAAGCCGACGCCGGCGACGCCGTACGACGCGCAGGCGCTCGCGCGGTACGAGCTCGTCGCGCTCGACAAGTCGGTCACGGCGGCGATGAACCGTCCGGGGCTCGACGTGCAGACGCGCGCGCACCTCGGCGCGCTGCACGACGACGTCGCGCGCACGCTCCACACCCAGCGCGTGATCACCAACTAACGACAATGTCACCCTGAGCTTGTCGAAGGGTGAGCGACGAGGCCCGGCACCAGCGATGGTGCCGGGCCTCTTCGCATCTACGGCGCGAAGCGGTCTTCGTGGACCAGCGCGCGCTCGACCAATTCCTGGATCACCACGGCCGGCCGCTCCGCCGCGACGGCGTTGCGGTCGAAGTGGTGCTCTCCCGCGATCTCGTGCTGCATGACGACGGTGCGGCGGAAGTCTTGCGCGACGAACCGCTTCAGCGCGATGCTGAACGAGTCGCCGAAGAGCATCGCCGCGGGCAGCCGCGGGTCGTCGACCTCGTACGCGAACCGCTGGTACTCGGGCGCGGTCGGATCGCCGGCGAACGCGGGCGCCGGAACGTTGCGCGCGCGCTCGGGGAAGTCGTAGCGAAGGTAGACGTTGCGGTACCCCGACGCGAGCCCGGCGAGCCGGTCGAGGTCGCCGACGGTGTCCTCGGCGCGGATCCGGAACGTGCGCGGCTCGATCGCGTCGCGCAGCCGCGCCGAGCCGAGCGCGGCCAGGACCGCGCGGTAGGCGACGTATGCGCCGGCGTCGTTCCAGTGCGTGTCGCCGTGCTGATACACGTCGCCGCGCGCGGAGGCGGCGATGAGCTCCGCGCGGGGATAGACGGCACGCACGCCGCGCGCGCGCAGCAGCGGCAGGAGGCGTTCGGCGGCGTTCGGCTCGGCGTGACCGGCCCATCGCGGCAAGAACCGCGCATAGACCGTGCTCTTGTTCGGCACGAGCAGAAACACGTACGCGATCCCGCGGTCCGCGCACCACCGGGCCCGCGCGGCGTAGAGATCGGCGAGGCGCGCGAGGCGCGCGTCGGACGGCGCGAACGAGCCGTCGTCGTACGCGCGCTCGTCGTCTCCCAAGAAGAGCCATTCCCCCGCGCCTCGCACGACGTGGCTCCCCGCGACGTCGCCGAGCCAGCGGTACTTCGCGGTGTCGTACGTCTCGATCAGCGGGCGGCGCAGCGGGAAGACGTCCGCGATCTGCCGCTCGACGTCACGCTCCCAGCCGCCGGTCGCGAGCGCGCCGCTGCTGACCGGCGGCGCGACGAACGGCTGCCGCATCTCCGTGTGGAAGACGAAATCCGTATCGGGGCGCGCTCCTCCGACGACCGCGAGAACCGCCGGTAACGCGAGGAGCACGGCGAACACCACGATCGTCACCACGCTCGCGATCCGCGGTTCGGCCGCTCGTTCGTCGCTCACGTCAGAAGCGGAAGTAGATGAACGGATTGTACGTCCCCGCGGCGAGCTTCATCACGGACGCGCCGAAGATCAGCACGAGCGCGGCCGGGACCGCCGCCGCGCCGAGGACGACGCGGGTGCGCCAAGGTCCCTCGCGCAGCGCCGCTTCGACGGCGCGCGCGGCGTACGGCGTCGCGAGCACGCAGCCGAGCGCGAACACCAGCAGCGTCTCGTGGTCGGCCGCGGCCCAGAACACGAGCTTCGGCGCGGGCGCCGCGACCGCGAGCGCTTTGAGGAACCCGAGCGCGTACGCGAACGAGTCCGCGCGGAAGAAGACCCAGGCGAACATCACGACCGCCAGCACGTAGACGTGGCGCACGACCGGCGTCGCGGTGATCCGTCGCATCGCGCCGGCGCGCTCGAGCACGAGGAACAGCCCGTGGATCATCCCCCACACGACGAACGTCCACTTCGCGCCGTGCCAGAGCCCGCACAGGAAGAACACGACCACGAGATTCGCGTAGACGCGCCACGGGGCGACGCGGTTCCCGCCCAGCGGCACGTACAGATAATCGCGGAACCAGCGCGAGAGCGAGATGTGCCAGCGCCCCCAGAACTCGCGGACCGACCCCGCGACGTACGGAAAATCGAAGTTCTCGAGGAAGCGGAACCCGAACATCCGCGCCATCCCGATCGCCATGTCGGAGTAGCCGGAGAAGTCGAAGTAGATTTGCAGCGTGTACGCGGCGAGCGCGAACCACGCGAGCGGCAGCGAGATCTCGGAGGGCGCGGTGTTGAAGACGTGGTCGACGCAGGCGCCGAGCGTGTTCGCGACCAGCACCTTCTTCCCGAGCCCGACGACGAACCGGCGCGCGCCGTAGGCGAACCCGTCCGCCGTGACGATGCGGCGCGAGAGCTGTGCGGCGACGTCCTTGTAGCGGATGATCGGTCCGGCGATGAGCTGCGGGAAGAACACGAAGTAGAGCACGACCTCGAGCGGGTTCTTGCGCGCCTCCGAGGTGCGGCGGTAGACGTCGACGACGTACGAGATCGCGTGGAAGGTGAAGAACGAGATCCCGAGCGGGAGATAGATCTGCGAGAGCGCGACGTTCCGCCCGATCGCGCCGCCGGTGATGAACGTCAGGTTGTCGTTCAGGAACCCCGCGTACTTGAACGACGCCAGCACGCCGAGGTTCACGGCGATCGCCGCGCCCACCAGTAGCCGCCGCTCGCGCGTCGCCACGCCCGGCGCCCGCGAGAGCGCCAGCCCGAACGCGTAGTTCACCAGCGCCGAGCCCAGGACGAGCGGGACGTACATCGCGCCGCCCCAGGCGTAGAACACGATGCTGGCGAGGACGAGGAACGCGTTCTTCGCGCGCGCGCCCGGCATGACGAAGTACAGCCCGAGCACCGCGGGCAGGAACGCGAAGAGAAAGACCTCGCTGCTGAAGACCATGCTGAGCTATGCGCGCGGCGCGGGCGCGCTCGCGTCCGGCGCGCGTGCGGCGGCGATGAGGAGCACGCCGGTGGCGAGCGCCGCCGCGAGCGCGACCGCGATCATCACCGGGTCGAGCGACGGTGCGGTGCGCCACGCGTCGCCGAGCGAGCCGGCGATCCACGTCACGACGAGATCGATCACCGCCAGCGCGAGGACCGCGAGCGCGAGCCGGATCGGGAGCGCTGCGAGCGCCGCGCCGGTCACGACGAACAGCAGCAGATCGAGCACGTACGCGCTGTGCGTCGTCACCGTCGCGCCCGGCCCCCACATGACGGCGCACCAGAACAGCGCGGAGATCACCGCGATCCCGAGCAGCCCCGCGACCCAGCGCCGCTCCGCAGGATCGCGCCGCGTCGACCACCACCACGGGAGCGCGAGCCAGCCGAGGTTCGCGGCGCCGAGCGCGAAGGTGATCTGCTCGCGCTCGCGCAGGCGCCACATGCTCAGCGCGTCGTCCGGCTCCCCAATCATCGCGGCGACCAGCAGCGGCGCGTCGCCGAGTGCGGTCAGCACGTTCGCCTTCTTGTTCTCGAGGATCTGCGCCGGCGGCGTCTGCTGGTACGCTTGCCGGATCGCGGTGAGCGCGGGGCGCGGGTCGACGTCGTTGATCCCGGCCAGGTGCATCTTGAGCAGCCGGTCTCCCGGCGGATCGTAGTACTTCTGATACGCCGACCACGGCACGAGCAGCACCGTCCCGGCGACCGCCGCCATGACCAGCCCGCGCGAGAGCGGCAGCCGGCGCATCACGAGCAGCACGACGAGGGCCGGCACGATGAAGAACACCGCGCTGCCGTGCGCGAGCAGCGCCAGCGCCGCACAGATCCCCGACACGGTGAGCGCGGCGTCGCGGTTCTCGCGCCGCGACGGCAGCGCGAACACGAACGCCGCCACGCACAGCCCGGCCGCGAGCAGCTTCGGCCACGTGTACACGGTGTTGTACAGAAAGAATCCCGAGAACACCATGAACGCGAGGATCAGCGCGCGCCGCAGAGGCGCGAAGCGCGCGTGGGCGCACAGCAGCCAGGTCGCCGGAATCCAGACGAGCTGCGCGAAGAGCCCGGCGATCTCGAACGCGGCGTTCGGGTCGTTCCCGAACAGCCGGAACACGGGCCGTACGAGCAGGATGATCCCCGTCTGCAGCGGCGGCCGGTCGCTGCTCAGCCAGTCGCCGAGCACGTGATGGAGATCCTCACCCCGGTACAGATGCTCCGCGATCATCACCGGCAGGACGTTGTCGGGCGGGCGCACGACGAAGAACCGGTGTGCCGCGTCGATACCGACGGCGGGCAGGTACAGCACCGCGAGGTAGAACAGCCCGGCTGCGAACGTCAGCGCGAGCGGGACCGCCTCGTCGCGCGGCATCTTGCGGCGCGCGAGCACGGCGAGCGACGCGAGCGCGGCCAGGATCCATAGCACCGCGACCGCTTTGCCGGCCGTCGCGCTGAAGAAGTAGCACCAGAAGGCCAGGTATCCGCCGAGCGCGGTCACGGCGAACGCGAGCGTCAGCGTCACCGCGGGATCGAACGCGAACCGCCGCACGAGCCTGCGGGCGGCGGCGTAGCCGGGCGCGCACAGGAGCGCGAAGAGCACGGCGTACTCGACGGGGACGGCGAGCGATCCCGCGCTCAGCGCGAGACCGATGCCCAACAGGAAGACGCCGCCGCCGAAGACCATCGTACGGCGTGACGCCTTGGCCGCTCTCGGTCGCTTTCCCGCTCACGCTGCTCGGCGCCGTGGTGCTGGTGCTCGCGGTCGACGCCGCCTCGGCGTGGCTGACGCGCACCGACCGCGCGTACTACCGCCGCCTGTGGCCGCTGCAGTTCGGCTGCTACGTAGTGATCGGCTTCGTCGCGATGCTCACGACGCTCGAGCTGCGCTACGTCGAGATGATCGGCGCCACGGCCGGCTTCGTGGAGTCGACGCTCGGCTGGGCGATCACCTGGCGCATCGGCCCCGGCCGCCTCGACGACGCCAACCCCGTCAGCATCGCGATCGTCATCGCCTCGATGACCGCCTTCGGCTTCGGCCTCGCGATCGCAGGCGCGCTGCTCTTCAACGTGGCGGTGCGCCTCCTGGTCCACCCGCACGGCTGAAATCCCTCGTGCTGTGACAAATCGTTTGACATAGCGACGGCAGCGTACTATCATCTTTGCCGTGCCGGGTTCAATCGACGTCGCCGAGTACATCCTCCAACGATGCGGCTCGATGTCTGCGACGAAGCTGCAAAAGCTCGTGTACTATTGCCAAGCGTGGTCACTCGTTTGGGACGATCGCCCCTTGTTCGATGATGAAATCCAGGCTTGGGCGAATGGACCGGTGATTCCGGTGCTGTACCGAGCGCATCGCGGGCAGTCGATCATCTCGACGGTCGGCGGTAACGCCGATGCGATCGCGCGCGACCCAATTGCGTCGGAAACGGTCGATAGCGTACTTGCGTACTACGGCGATAAGACTCCGCTGTGGCTTTCGGATCTCACGCATGAAGAAGCACCGTGGACGCAGGCACGCGGCGAGCTTCCTGCCGGAGCGTGGAGCGATCACGTCATCTCGAACGAGGCGATGCGGTCGTACTATTCGAGTCTGGTGCGAGAAGCAGAGAACTGATCGTCTTGGCGACCTAAGCTTCCGGGTGCAGCGTTCGGCGTGAAAAAGCAACCGCGCGCAGCGGTCAATCCGTCCTCGTTCATGGCGCACAAGCCGTCATGGCGCTTCAGCAACATCCGAATGCGCGCACCGTTTGGCTGGGATGGGATCTCACGGGTCGATATGCAAGGCGTCGTAAGCCGGCTCGCATCGCTGGAAACGATGACGTGGAGCGACATCCTCGTAACAGCGAAGAAACACAATCATTTCTGCGAAGTGTCGGCGCTGTCCAAGCCGGCGCGGGAAATTATCGAGCAGGATTGGCAAGGTGCCGACCGAGTCGTTTCGATTCGGTTGACCAACACGAAGCGGATCTGGGGTGTCATCGAGCGTGGAATCTGCTACCTTCTGTGGTGGGATCCAGCGCACGAAGTCTTTCCGTCAACGTATATGGATCGGTTCTCGTAACCTCAAGAGACTTGCTTGACCGGTGGGCGCCCTTCCTCGAGCCAGCGCAGGCCGCCCCATAGTGCGGCGCGATTGGCGTCATCTTCGGTGGGATACACTTCGGAACCGGTCGGCCAGAGCGGCATAACGGTCGACGAATCGTACTCATTCTCCCACACGGAAACCTGTGCGATCCAGCCACCCGGCGAGCCGTCGGGATTTCTGATTTGGTATGAAGTCGGCTGAAGCTCGAAGCGACCTTTGAAAGGTGCGAAGCGCTTCACGAACGCTTCATGGACGTCAGTCATGCCAGCCTCCCTCTACGTACCATACCCGGCTCACGGTGCTTTGACGACGACGTTGCCTTTCATGTAGGTGTGGTAGGCGCAGTAGTACGCGTAGGTGCCTTCCTTCGCGAAGACGTGCGTCCACGACTTGCCTTTGTCGAGGTTGCCGCTGTCGAACGCGTTGTCGCTCGCGGTCACGGTGTGCGGCGTCTCGTCGTCCTCGATGAAGCGCACGCTCTGGCCGGGGCGGATCGTCACCGTGTCGGGGACGTAGGCGAAGTTCTTGATGTGCACGACGGCCGGCGCGGGCGACGGCGCGGCGCTCGGCGCCGGCGAGCCGGTCTGAGCGAGGGCGGCGCCGCCGCCGAGGGCGAGCACGAGGCCGAGCGAGAGAACGAGTCTGCGCATGCTATTCCTAACGGGGCGAACGGGGCGGTGGTTTTTCATCGAATGACAGCGACGTGACGAATGCATGAACGACGCCGAGCGGCGCCCGGTCTCGCCACACCGCCCAGCGCTCCAGCTCCGCCCGCGGCTCGAGCGGCCGGTACACCACCCCGCCCGCGCCCGGGGCGACCGCGCTCACCGACTCCGGGACGAGCGCGACGCCGAGGCCCGCGGCGACCATCCCGACGATCGTGTAGATCTCGTTCGCCTCCTGGACGATCGCCGGGTCGAACCCCGCCTCGTGGCAGAGCCGCAGCGTCTCCTCGTAGAGTGCCGCGCCGCGGTCCGCGGGGTAGGTCACGAAGCCGTCGTCGCGCAGGTCGGCGAGGCGCACCGCCGCCGCGCCGGCGAGCCGGTGATCGGCGGGGAGCGCGACCAGCAGCGACTCCGTGGCGATCCGCCGGCCGGTCAGGCCGGCGTTCCAGACCGGGCCGCGGACGATCCCGACGTCGATCTCGCCGGCTTCGAGCGCCTCCAGCTGCCGGCGCGTGCCGAGCTCGTGCAGGCGCAGCTTCACGTTCGGGTAGCGAGCGGTGAAGTGACGGATCAGCGGCGGGACGATCCCGAGCGCCGCGGAGTCGATGAAGCCCAGGGTCAGCGTCCCGGCGACCCCGCCCGCCACCATGCGGACCGCGTCGGCGGCGGCCTCGGCCTGAGCGAGCACCGCGCGCGCCTCGGGGAGGAAGGCCTCCCCGGCGTCGGTCAGGGTCGCGCCGCGGCTGGTGCGCTCGAAGAGCGGAGCGCCGAGCTCGTCCTCGAGCTTGCGGATCTGCTCGGAGAGAGCGGGCTGCGAGACGTGCAGCTGCTCGGCCGCGCGGCTGAAGTTACGGTGCTGCGCGACCGCGAGAAACGAGCGAAGATCACGCAGCTCCATCGGATCGACCTCTGGCTACGATAGGCAGGCGCTATTTCCCATCGTGTTCCGGCCGCCGTATCATGGAAGATGGTGTCGTGGGGAGGCCGGGGCTTCGGGCCGGACCGAAGTCATCGCTTCCCGCGTCGGAATCGCGCTCCCGGAGAACTGGTTTGCAAACGCTCGTGAACGTCACCCTGCCCGAGATGGGCGAGTCGGTCAGCGAAGGCTCGATCGTCGAGTGGCGCAAGAAGGTCGGTGACTGGGTCGAGGAAGGCGACACGATCGTCGACATCACGACCGACAAGGTCGACGTCGAGGTCCCCTCGACCGCGAGCGGCGTCATCACCGCCCTGCACGGCGAAGAAGGCGCGACCGTGAACGTCGGCTCGGTGCTGGCCGAGATCGACACGAAAGCCGCCAAGCCCAGCGGAAACGTCATCCTGAGCCCGTCGAAGGATGCGCCGCAGCCGCAATCGTCCGCTGCCCCGAAGGGCGAGCTCGTCACGCCGTCCAGCTACGGCGCCGCCGGCTCCGCGGCCGCTCCCCCGGAGCGCCACGCCGGTAACGGCAAGTCCGGCGGGCAGCTCTCGCACCACGCGCGCCGCCTGGTCGAGCGCCTCCACATCGACGCGAGCAAACTGACCGGCACCGGACCGGACGGCCTGATCCTGCGCGAGGACGTCGAAGCGGCGGTCGCCTCGGGGAAGATCGCGTTCGCCGGCGGGCTCGGCTCCGCCGCGGCCGCGCCGGCGGTGAACTACCCGGCGATCACTGCCGAGACGAAGGTCACCGACCTGAAAGGCTCGACGGCGACGCTCGCGTCGTACATGGACCAGTCGCTGACGATCCCGGTCGCGACGTCGTTCCGCACGCTGCACGTCGGCACGCTCGAACAGCGCCGCGCGGAACTGAACAACGCGCTCAAGCAGGCCGGCCGCGCCGAAAAAGTCTCGTTCACGCACATCATCGCGTTCGCGCTCGCGCGCGCCGCGGCCGAACAGCCGGCGATCACCGCATCGTTCCGCCGTACCGACGGCAAACCGCAGAAGGTCGAAGCCGGGATCCACCTCGGCCTCGCCGTCGACGCGCAGAAGAAGGACGGCTCGCGGTTCCTCGTCGTGCCGGTGATCAAGAACGCCGGTGCGCTCGACTTCCCGTCGTTCCGCGCCGCGTACGAAGATCTCGTCGCGAAGGCGCGCGACAACAAGCTGTCGGTCGAGGAGCAGACCGGCGCGACGTTCACGCTGACGAACCCCGGCGGTATCGGCACCGTCGCGTCGGTGCCGCGCCTGATGGTCGGCCAAGGCGCGATCATCGCGGCCGGCGCGATCGCGTATCCGCCCGGCTTCGCGCACGCGCCGCGCGCGACGCTCGAGCAGCTCGGCGTCGAGAAAGTGATGACGCTGACCTCGACGTACGACCACCGCGTCATCCAGGGCGCGCAGTCCGGCGAGTACCTCAAGCGCGTCGATGAGTTGCTCGCGGGCGGCGACGGCTTCTACGAGACCGTGTTCGCGCAGATGGGCGTGAACGCCGCGGTGCGCGGCGTCGCGACGAGCGCGAACGGCGCGGCGCCCGCGGTGCGCGAAGCTGCGCCGGAGACGGTCGCCGACATCCCGGGCGTCCCGTCCGAGGAGATGCTGCGCGCGATCGCGGCCGGGATGGCGATCGTCTCGGCGTACCGCCGCCACGGCCACCTCGGCGCGTCGCTCGACCCGCTCGGCACCGAACCGCCCAGCGATCCGTCGCTCGACCCCGCGACGTTCGGCCTGACGCCGGCGATGATGCAAGCGATCCCGGCCTCGGTGCTCAACGTGAAGCTGCCGGGCCGCACGCTTGCCGACGTGCTGCCGAAGCTGCGCGAGACGTACAGCTCGACGATCGCGTACGAGATCGAGCACATCTCGAACACGCAGCAGCGCGAGTGGCTGCGCGACTACATCGAGACCGGCAAGCACAAGGTCCCGCTCACGCCGCAGCGCCGCGTGCAGGTGCTCAACCGTCTGACCAAGGTCGAGACGATGGAGCGGTACTTCCGCAAGCAGTTCATGTCGCAGAAGACCTTCTCGATCGAGGGTCTCGACGTAATGGTCCCGATGCTCGAGGAGACGATCTCCATGCTCGCCGAGGACGGGACGAAGACCGTCGTGCTCGGCATGGCGCACCGCGGCCGCCTCTCGACGATCGCGCACGTGGTGAACCGCCCGTACGAGGAGCTGCTCGCGGAGTTCGAGTCCGCCTCGATGCGCAACGAGTCGCCGGGCGCCGACGACGACGTCACCGGCGACGTGAAGTACCATCACGGCGCGCACGGCGAGTACGTGACGCCGGTCGGCACGAAGATCACCGTCGAACTCGCCAGCAATCCCTCGCACCTTGAAGCGGTGGACGGCGTCGTCGAAGGGATGACGCGCTGCCTGCAGACCGACCACAGCGTGAACCCGCCGACGCTGAACCACGAGGTCGCGGCGCCGATCCTGATCCACGGCGACGCGGCGTTCGCGGCGCAAGGGATCGTGGCGGAGGTGCTCAACCTGCAGGGCCTCGCCGGCTACGCGACCGGCGGCACGATCCACATCATCTCGAACAACCAGGTCGGCTTCACGACGGATCCGTCGGAAGCGCGCTCGACGCGATATGCGTCGGACCTCGCGAAGGGCTACGACGCGCCGATCGTGCACGTGAACGCGGACGACGTCGACGCGTCGATCGCCGCGGTGCACTTGGCGATCGACTACCGCCGGAAGTTCGGCCGCGACGTCGTGGTCGACCTGATCGGGTACCGGCGCTTCGGCCACAACGAGCAGGACGAGCCGGCGTACACGCAGCCGACGAAGTCGGAGCTGATCAAGGCGCACCCGACGGTGCGGGAACTGTACGCGGGCCAGCTCGTCGCGCAGGGCGTGCTGACGAACGAGCAGGTCAAGGAGATGCAGGACGCCGCGACGGCGCGCATCACCGAGGCGCACAAGAACGTGCGCGGCGGCGAGGGCAAGGCGAAGCTGATCAACGCCGCGGTCTACCCGCGCGTCGACGAGCCGGCGCCCGACACGCGCGTCGAGAAGGCGCAGCTGCTGCGCTGGGCCGACGAGGTTGTGCACGCGCCGGAGGGCTTCGCGCCGAACCGCAAACTGCAGCAGCAGTTCGCGAAGCGGACGCAGGCGTTGCGCGAGACCGGCGAGGTCGACTGGGGCTTGGCGGAGGCGCTCGCGTTCGCGTCGCTGCTGAGCGACGGCACGCCGATCCGCATCACCGGCCAGGACACGGAGCGCGGCACGTTCTCGCACCGCCACGCCGTCCTGCACGACGCCCGCACGAACGCGAAGTACGTCCCGCTGCAGCATCTGAAGGACGGCAAAGCGTCGTTCGAGATCCACAACTCGCCGCTCAGCGAGTACGCGTGCCTCGGGTTCGAGTACGGCTACAGCTTCGAGATCCCGAACGCGCTGGTGCTCTGGGAAGCGCAGTTCGGCGACTTCAACAACGGCGCGCAGATCATCATCGACCAGTTCATCGCCGCCGGCGCCGCAAAGTGGGGCCAGCAAACGCGCCTGACCCTGTTACTCCCGCACGGCTACGAAGGCGCCGGCCCGGAACACTCCAGCGCGCGGCTGGAGCGGTTCTTGCAGCTCTCCGCCGAGGGGAACATCCGGGTGGCGAACTGCTCGACGGCCGCGCAGTACTTCCACCTGCTGCGCGCACAGGCGAAGGCATCCCAGGCGTACCCGCTCGTGGTGATGACGCCGAAATCGCTGCTACGGAACCGCGCAGCCTACGGGATGATCGACGACCTCGCAACCGGCACGTTCCGCGAGGTGATCGACGATCCGCGCTACGAGGGCCAGGACAAGAGCGGCGTCGAGCGGGTGCTGATGTGCAGCGGTCACATCTACTTCGACCTCATCGCAAACCCGCTTTACGAGCAGGCGGGCAAGACGGCGATCGTGCGCGTCGAGCTACTCAGCCCGCTTCCGACCCAAGAGATTCTCGCCACCATCGCGAGCTATCCGAACGCGAAGGAAGTGACCTGGGTCCAAGAAGAGCCGAAGAACATGGGCGCCCGCGCCCACGTCCGCCGTCGCCTCGTGGAACGGTTGCCGAACGGTCTCAGCGATATCGAGTACGTCGGCCGCCCGTACCGCGCAAGTCCGTCGGAAGGTTATCCTGGCGCTCACGCGGTGGAGCAGGACCGCATCGTGCGTGCGGCTCTTTCATGACGGCGCGGTTCCCCTGACCCGCCCTCGGCGTATGTGATCGACGTCCGGTAGTACCGAGTTCCTCGTAACCTTTCGCGATGCTCGATACGGCGCTTGCACTGTACCGTGCCGGGTTCGAACCGGCTCACTCCGCGCGAGAGCTACCGTGATGCCGCGTTCAGGCCGGGCAAGCCTCGACGTCCGCCCCACATGCGCCTACCATCCGCGCCGTCAGTCTTGCAGATCGACCTCCCAGTTCATCGCTTGGATCCGAATGTCGAGTTCGCGAGCATCGCGGGCCAGCTCGTCGGATCGCTTGCGAAGCGCCGTGGGGTCCATCGTTCGGATCACGCGGATCTCCGATTTGAGATAGCGTCCCTGCTGCTCCGTCGTGGCATCGGCGGCGGCCATGATACGCTGACGCAGCTCCTTGAGCGCTTCGCGTTCCGCGATGGCGTCGGACAGCGTGGCGCCTTCCGAGAATCGCGTGGCCGCGTTCGTCCGGTTGATGCGCTGGATGAGCAGCAGCGTTTCGTGGTGCAGGCGGTCTAGCTCGGCGAGGAGCTGTGCCGGGTCTTCCGGCGGTTTCTCGCCCTCCTGGACGGCCGCGCTCCGAATGATGCGCGTCTGAAGCTCCGCCATCCGCTTCTGATTGTCGGATCGGCGCTGCAGTGCTTCCCCGAGTTTCATCCGACCCGCGTTCGCGCCGGAGCCTTTCTGCTCTTCGTCGAGCGCGAGCGTCTCGTAGGGAGGCGCTCAGTACTTCGAAGAAAGGCTGAGGGTCGCTTGCCTAATATACCGACTTGCTTTCGGTACGTCGCGATGGTCTGGGCTGTTCAATTACCGGGCGGGGTGGCTCGGTCAGCGCCAGACAGTGCCACCGCTCTCGAGGAACGAGTGGAGGCCTTCCAGAGCGTCGTCTATGTGTTTGCGTAGTTGCATCGCTAGCATTATCTCGGCGAGGTCTGCGGCGGCGGCCAGATCGGCCGCCACCGCTCCTTGGCGACGAGATACGAGTGCCAGCAGGACGAGCGAGACGAGTCCGCTCGAACCACACGATGTCTCGTATGAGAGGAATGCCTCGCGGAGCTTCCGTTCTCTCTCTGTCTTCGCATCTCTCGCCCAGTCAATCCCGAAGCGCACGAAGGTCTCGGGTGCCTTCAGCGGTACGACGTTATTCTTCATGGTACGTCGTTCCCGAGCACTTCGGCGCCACGGTAGATCCGGGCCGCTCGAAGCGTCGCGATGTCGCCGTGGAACATGCCCGAAGACTCGCCGAAGCGAGCTTTGTAGTGCGCGTATCGGACGGGCTCGCGGCGGATGAACCGACCGAGCAGCCACGCTCTTCTGGTGACGGAACGGCCGCTGCGATCCTGACGTGAGGATACGGGCCGGGTGATCGACGCGGGCGCGTCGAACTGGCGGGTTGTCATTCGATGTTTACCTCATCGGGTGACGGGCCCGGTCAGTGTTCTCGCACTGATCGGGCCGCTTCAGTTGTTTATGTGGAACGCGCTACGTGGTTAGCGCACCAATAGTATACGACGGTTTTCGCACAAGCGTTCGATGCCGGGTCAATTCCTCTTCACTATCATAGTGAAGAGGCGGCGAGCGATACAGACGGCCCGGTGTATCAGCGACTCGCTTTCGCGCTGCGGGTTCAGACTTGGTCTGAAACCGTAGCCCCACACGACCGAATACGTCGGCGGGCGCTTCAACATAATGTCGCTAGGCAGTGGCCGCTGGCGGTCAGGATGCGTGTAGCAGGTTACGTCGACTTCTTCCATGGCGGTGCTCCTTAAACTCCTACGGCACGGCCTGCCCGTTGCGATGATCAGAGGGATGATCGTCAGAACAGTGTATCGAGGAATCGATTGCCGTCGGCGCTGCGGTCTAGGGCGCGAGAGATCACATTGTAGGCGAACTGATCTTCATGCTGCTTCAGGAGCGGCGTCAAATCTACCACCGGTGCCGCCTCGCCTTTTACGCTCCGGCGGCCCGGTACGGACTTGTCCGGTCGAGCCAAGGCAACAGAGCGATGCGATGACGAGAATCCATTTCCACATAGAAATATCGTGGGCTGGCTGATGCAGAAAATTCAATACCTAAGTGCCTGCGAGGCGCCAACTTGTCCGTATCGGAACGACGCCGCCAGGACGCACGCGACGTTTCACCGCGTGAAATGGCCTATTGCCAGGAGAGACGCGCATCGTCATGCTAATACCGGCGGACGGGATCGTACGACTCGAGAGGGACTCACCAGGATGACGACGGCCGTACATACCGGCGTCGCGGACGGCACGGCAGAGCTCCATCGGACGTGGCCCACCGAAGGGCTGACGCGCGTGCCCTATTGGGTTTTCGAAGACCCCGAGGTGCTCGCTGCGGAGCAGCGGCGGATCTTCGAGGGGCCGTCGTGGAATTTTCTGTGTCTCGAGGCGGAGCTGCCGAACGCCGGGGACTACCGGACGACGTTCGCCGGCAAGCTGCCCGTTATCGTCGTGCGCGATCGCAGCGGCGCGATCAACGCGTTCGAGAACCGATGCGCGCACCGCGGCGCGCTCATCGCGCTGGACACCAGCGGGAACGCGCGTTCGTTCAGCTGCGTGTACCACGCGTGGAGCTACGACCTCAAGGGCAACCTCACGGGGGTCGCGTTCAAGAACGGCGTCCGCGGTGAAGGCGGGATGCCGCCGTCGTTCTGCATGGCGGACCACGGGCCGCGGAAGCTACGCGTCGAGACTATCGCCGGGCTGGTGTTCGCGACGCTGTCGCCCGAGGCGCGGCCGCTCCACGAGTACCTCGGCGCAGAGATCGTCGCGCGGATGGAGCGGGTCTTTGCGGGGCGGACGCCGGTCGTGCTGGGGCGGTTCACGCAGAGCTTGCCGAACAACTGGAAGCTCTACGTCGAGAACGTCAAGGACTCGTATCATGCGAGCATCCTGCACACGTTCTTCACGACGTTCGGGCTGAACCGGCTCGGGATGCGCGGCGGGATCATCATCGACGAGAGCGGCGGACACCACGTGAGCTTCTCGGCGATCGACCGCGACGTCGAGCAGACCGCGGAGTACCAGCGCGAGAAGCTGCGCTCTGAAAACGAGGCGCTCAAGCTCGCCGATCCGTCGGTGCTCCGCGGCTTCGACGAGTTCCCCGACGGCGTCACGCTGCAGATCCTCTCCGTCTTCCCGGGCTTCGTGCTGCAGCAGATCCAGAACGTCATCGCGGTGCGGCAGATCCTGCCGCGCGGCGTCGACCGGACCGACCTCAACTGGACGTATCTCGGCTTCGAGGAAGACACGCCGGAGCAGCGCGAGATTCGGCACAAGCAGTCGAATCTCGTCGGGCCGGCCGGCTACGTCTCGATGGAGGACGGGTGCGTCGGCGGCTTCGTGCAGCGCGGGATCGCGAGCGCGGCGGACGAGTGCGCGGTCTTGGAGATGGGCGGCTCGGGCGCGGAGTCGCAGGAGTCGCGTGCGACCGAAGCGTCGGTGCGGGGATTCTGGAAGGCGTACCGCGCCGCCATGGGTCTGTGAGCGACGCCTTCTCGCGCATCGCCGCGCTGAACGCCCGCTACGCGCGCTGCATCGACGACGGCGCCCTCGCCGACTGGCCGTCGTTCTTCGCCGAGCGGTGTCTGTACAAAGTGACGACCGCGGAGAACTACAAGGCCGGATTGAGCGCCGGGATCATCTACGCCGACTCGCGCGCGATGCTGGTCGACCGCGTCGCGGCGCTCGCGGATGCGAACGTCTACGAGCGGCACGCCTACCGCCACATCCTCGGCTCGCCGTACGTTCTCGAGGAAGACGCGCGCGGCGCGCGGAGCGAGACCTCGTTCCTCGTCGTGCGGATCATGCGCGACGGCACGACCGACGTCTTCGCGAGCGGCCGCTATGTCGACGTGGTGCGGCTCGACGGCGACGAGCCGCTCTTCGCGGAGCGCGTCGTCGTCTGCGACAGCTCGCGCATCGACACGCTGCTGGCGCTGCCGCTATGACGACCGCCGCCTCGCCGCTCGCGCTCACGATCGGCGATCCGAACGGAATCGGTCCGGAGATCGCCGTCAAAGCGCTCGCGCGTCTCGCCGAGACGTGGGCGATTCCGCCGATCCTCGTCGGCGACGCAGCCGTCATTCGAGCCCACGTCGAGCGCTACGCACCGCAGCTCCATATCCACGAGCTCGACGTATCGGCGACACCGTCTCGCGCCGATGGCCGGCATTCCGCTATCGAAATGTACGCCGTCCCGCGGCCGGTCGACGAGCCGTTCGTCCCCGGCACGGTGAGCGCCGCAGCCGGCGCCGCGACCGTCGCATACGTCGAAGCAGCGATCTCGGTCGTCCGGCGCGGCGCTGCCTCGGGGATCGTGGCGTGCCCGCATTCCGAGTTCGCGGTGAACGCCGCCGGGATTCCGTTCAGCGGCTACCCGTCGCTGCTCGCGCGGCTGCTCGGCGTTCCGGCGGACCGCGTCTTCTTGATGCTCGTCGGCGGCGGGCTTCGCATCGTGCACGCGACGCTGCACGAGCGCCTCCGCGACGCGATCGACCGGCTCACGCCGCAGCTCGTCGAGGCGGCTGCGCTGGCCGCGCACTCCGCGCTGCGCGCGCTCGGGATCGAACGGCCGCGGCTGGGATTGTTCGGGATCAACCCGCACGCCGGCGAGGGCGCGCTCTTCGGCGACGACGACGAGCGCATCACGATCCCCGCCGCGCGCCGGCTGCGCGCTGCCGGGATCGACGTCGAAGGACCGTTCGGTGCCGACGTGCTGCTCGCGCGGCGCGACCGCGACGCGTACGTCGCGATGTATCACGACCAAGGCCACGTTCCGGTGAAGATGCTCGCCCCACGTGAGGCCGTGGCGCTGAGCATCGGCGCAGGCGTCGTCTTCGCGAGCGTCGGGCACGGCAGCGCGTTCGACATCGCCGGGCGCGGCGTCGCGGACCCGTCCGCGGTGCTGCGCTCGCTGGAGATGCTGCGGGTGGACCACCACACGAATCTCGAGAGGAGCTCCGTCTGATGAAACGCTCGACCGTTCTCACTGCCCTCGGCGCGGCCGCCGTCGCATCCGCGACTCCGCTCCGAGCGCGCGCCGCCGACACGGTGCGCTTCGCGACGATCCCGATCGACACCGGTGCCCAAGTCTACTTCGCCGATTCGCAGAAGATGTTCGCCAAGGCGGGTCTCGACGCGCACGTGCAGTCGATTCCGAACGGCTCCGCGATCACGGCCGCGGTGCTCGGCGGTTCGGTCGACGTCGGCTTCTCGAACATCCTCTCGCTCGCGACCGCGCACGAGAAAGGCGTTCCGGTGACGCTGATCGCGCCCGCGGGACTCTATCTCTCGAAGGCGCCGACGTCGGTGCTCATGGTGCCGAAGGACTCGCCCGCGACCGACGCGCGCTCGCTGAACGGCAAGACCGTCGCGGTCAACGGCCTGCGCAATATCACGCAGCTCGCCGTGCTGGCCTGGAGCGACAAGAACGGCGGCGACTCGAAGACGCTCAAGTTCGTCGAGATGCCGTTCACCGACATGCCGCTCGCGCTCGCCTCGCACCGCGTCGACGCCGCGCTGATCGCCGAGCCCGCAGTCACCGAAGCGAAAGCCAACGCACGTCTCTTCGGCAAGCCGTACGACGCGATCGCCTCGGACTTCCTCATCGCCGGGTGGTTCACGTCGAAGAGCTGGGCCGCGGCGCATCCGGACTTGGTGAAGAAGGTTGCCGCCGTGATCCGCGAGAGCGGTGCGTGGGCGAACAAGAACGGTGCCGCGAGCGCCGACGTCCTCGCGTCCGCGACGAAGCTCGACGCGGCGACGCTCAAGTCGATGGTGCGCAGCGTCTACGCCGAGAAGCTCGATCCCGGTTCGATCCAGCCGCTCATCGACCTCGCCGCGCGCTACGGTATCCTCAAGGCCGGCTTCCCCGCCCAGGACCTGATCGACAAGAACGCCCTCGGGTAGCGGACGACGATCGCTAGCTCCCCGCTTGTGCCGGCGCGCGTCGAACCGGACGAATCAGCGTGCGCAGCTCCTTCCCGATGCCCACGAAGCTCTGGTGGTTCAGCGGAAACTCGAGCATCACGTGCAGCACGCTCAGAAAGTACAGCACCGCGAACCCGATCTGGTAGTTCCATGCGTAAATCGCCAGCGCCGCGATCCACAACCCGACGATTGCGACCGAGCGACTCTTCGGGACGTCGTGCCACTTGATGATCGAAGTCTTCGAGAACCAGTTCAGGTAGTGATAGGTGTACGCGAAGGCGATCAGCCGCATCACGGTCAGGCCGGCCGGTGAGTCGTAGATCTCGTAGAGCGACGTCCCCGGGCCGAGGTTGAAGAGCTTGATCAGCTCCGCGTTCAGCTGCTGGAACGAGCCGTAGTTGCCGCGCACGAACGCGCCGCCGGCCCACGCGAACGTCTCCGGCGCGAAGACGAAGAAGCTCACCGAGCACAGCGCGAACACGACGAGCGAGATCACGCCGGAGCGGCTCCTCCCCTTCTGCGCGCCGAACAGAATGAACGCCGCGGTGAAGACGAAGACGTGGACGATCGTGATCAGGAACAGCGCGATCAGCCCGTACGCGCGCGTCCCGTTGAACAGCAGCAGCGAGAGGATCGTCAGCACCACGACCGCGCCCGCCACGGCACGGTTCTTTCCCACCACGAACAGCGCCGCCGTGACGAAAACGAGATAGACCAGCCCGATCTCCCACACCGGCGAGACCTTCAGACCGAACACGCGCTCCGCCAGCAGCCCGTACATCATCACCGTCAGCGTGACCATCACCAGACCGAGCCAGACCCAGGCCGCGCGCGCCGCGCGCGGGTCGCGCGGCGGCTTCACGAAGTAGCCGCGGTCGTGCAGCCACGAGATCTCGGTGAGATAGTGCAGCGGCCCCAATACCGCGTACGAGAACAGGAACAGCTCGAACGGCACCACGTACGCCACCGCGCACGAGACGGCCATCAGCCCGATGTTGAGGTAGTTGACGCGGTCGGCGGTGGACGTCATCGCGCTCCTGCGGCTGCGGTGGTGCGGTGTGGCGAAGCGTTCGGCGCGGGGAAACGGACACCATCGTGCAGGCCCTCCCCACGCCGCTCGTCCTCGTCGTCTTCGTTGCCGCCGGAGCGCTGATCTGGTGGGCCGGCGGCATCCTGGCCTCCACGACCGACGCGATCGACGCGCACTTCGGCTGGGGCGAGGGCCTCGGCGGCGCGGTCTTCCTCGCGATCGCGACCAACCTGCCGGAGGTCGCGATCATCGCCGGCGGCGTCTACACCGGAAGCCTCGGGCTCGCGGTCGGGAACATCCTCGGCGGGATCGCGATCCAGACCGTCGTCCTCGTGCTGCTCGACGGGCCCGGGCTGCGCTCGCGCGTCCCGCTCTCCTCGCTCGTCTCCTCGCTGACGATCGCGCTCGAAGGGCTCGTCCTGATCGCGATCCTCATGTTCTGCGTGCTGGGCGCGCTCTCGCCGCCGAGCCTCATCTTCGCGCGCACGACGCCCGCCGAGCTCGCGATCCTCGCCGCCTGGATCGGCAGCCTCTTCCTCATCAGCCATCACGAGGACAACCAGGGCTGGCGCAGCGCGCGCGAGTCGATCGCGGAAGAGTCGGCGCTGGTCGCGCCGCAGCGCCGCCCGATCGCGCAGATCTACGCGCTCTTCGCGCTCGGCGCCGTCGCCACGCTCCTGGCCGGCGTCGCGCTCGCGCTGAGCAGCGACGTGCTCACGACGCGCTGGCACATGCAGGGCGTGATCTTCGGCGCGACGCTGCTCGCGGCGGTCACCGCGCTGCCGGAGGTCACCACCGGCCTGTACGCGATCAAGGCCGGACGCTACGAGCTCGCGATGAGCGACATCATCGGCGGCAACGCGTTCCTACCGGTGCTGTTCCTGTTCGCGACGCTCCTCAGCAACAAGCCGCTGCTCCCCGACGCACAGGGCCCCGACCTCTACCTCGCGGCGCTCGGCGCCCTCCTGACCGCGGTCTACTGCGTCGGCGTGATCCTCCGCTCGCAGCGCATGCTGCTCGGCGCCGGCCTCGACTCGCTCCTCGTCCTCGTGCTGTACATCGTCGGGATCGGCGGCTTGTTCTTCGTGAAGTAACCTGACGGCGTTCACCGCCGCCTGGCCGGGCCGGGTAGGAACCCATCACTCCAAGTCCTAAGTCCGGTCGCCCGCCTAACCGGGCGCTCGGGTGAACTGCAAGCAGAGGGGCTGCGAGGAGTGGAGAGACGACGCGTATCGCGACCCTTGGTGCGCCGAGCGATCATCGGCGCTCTTCTCATCGGCGTGGTGCTCGGCGTCTGCGCAACGACGGCGGTAGCGGGTCCGGCCGGTGTCGCTCGACCGAAATTCTATCAGAAGAACCTGCTGAACAACTTCAGCGCGGAGGACGGCGTCGCCGCGCCCGACATGCGGTACATCGTCAAGCCGTCGGGCTGGGCGACATCCAGAGATTTCACCGTCGTGCAATACGGGGATCCGAGCGGCCTCCCCGACCCGGAAAATCGACAGCATCCTTTCGGCTACGGCCATCTCGGTCACAACTTTTTCGCCGGTGGTCCGAATGCGGACGAATCGCAGGCCTGGCAGAACGTCGACATCTCGCGCGGCGAAAAAGACATCGACCGCGCCTCGGCACGTGGGCGCCCCGTTCGATTCATCATGACCGCGTATCTCGGCGGACGGCTCGCGCAACCGAGCTACGGTCTAGTCTACGTCCGGTTTTTCAGCGATCGCGCGGACAAGGCAAACCCCAAGTTTTGCGAGCTCGACCAGGAGCCGTGCTACGTGCTCGGTCCGGTCTCGCGCTCGATGCGACAGTCGATGAGCACCTTGATCGAGCTCCGCTGTTCGGGCGACGTCCCCGCGGGAGCGCGTTCGGCGATGGTGTCGATGTATGCGAAACGCGTCAGCGGTACCGACAACCTCGCGTTCTTCGACAACCTCTCGTTCGAGCTCATCGATCCTCGGACGCCGACGGCGACGCCGAGGGGCCCCGACCTCGAGGTGCCTCGTTGCCGAACGGGCGTCGCGCAGGCCGAGGCCGCCGCGGACGTGTTCAAGCCCGACGACCGCACGTCGTCGTGCCGGTGGCCGCCGCTGCTCGGGATCATGCTGGTCCTCGCGTTCCTGTGCGGATCGCTGGTGTTCGCGTTCTTCGCGACGTACCTCGGCCGGCTCGACCGCTGCGCCCTGGCGCTCGGCGCGGGCGTGGTCGGTGCCGGAGCCGTCGCGGCCCTGGTGCGTTTCGAGAACGTCTTCCACCTCGCCGACATCGGCTGTCTTTCGGAACAGCCATGGGCGCCGAGCGCGGTCAAATGCGCGGCGTTCACGGCGTTCATCGTCGCGATGACGGGATACCTGGCGCTGTGCGACCAGCCTTTCGCCCAGACGTGGAAGCGCCGTCTGCTCGTCGCCGACACGTTCCTCGCATCGTTCGTCGCCGTCCTCGCCGTCATCCGGCTCTTCGCGGTCCAGATCGACGAGCTGGAGCGCATCGACGCCGAGCTGGTCCTCGTCTCCTCCGGGCTGTTCCTCGTCGTGTTCATCATCCGGCTCCAGAAGCCGACCACACCGCTTTGGATCAAGGCCGCCGTCCTGGCCTCTCTGTACCTGCCGATCTATTTCGCGTCGGTCGCTTTCGAGAATCTCCGGGAGATCAAGCTGGACCGCCTGCGCGCGGAGGAACGGCAAGCCTACTTCGATCTCTTGCCGGTCCGAGACTCGGGAAAGGTGCATCTGCAGAACACGATCTTCTTCACCCCCGATTCGCTCGCGAAAGACGAGTCCGCGCAGGTGGTCTTCGCTGCGAACATCGCCGCGCCGGCGGATGCGACGGGTTGCCTGGTGGGCAGACTCGATGCGCCCGGGTTCGACCTGCGGAACGCGCCGCTGAAATCGACGTCCCTCGCCTCTCCGGCGCTGCACTGGCATTGGCCGATCAAGGCGGAGCGCTCGGGACGACAGCTGGTCTCGATCTCGGTCACCACCGGCGAATGCGGCCGGGTAGCGACCGCGAGCCTCGCGCCGGCGAACGAGCACGAGATCTTCCAGCAGGACGGGAAGATCTGGGTCTTCAGCTCGGCGATCGCGTTCAACGATCTGTCGTCGACGGTGCCGTTCCTCGGGCTCCTCGTCTCGGTGGGGACGCTGGCGTATTACCATGCCGATTTCCGGCTCCGCAATCCGCCCGCGCGGCCGCCTGCGCGCTCACCGGCGAACCCGCCGGCGCCGAAGCTCTTGAGGCCCTCACCGGGACCTCCGAAGCCGCGCGACCGGCAGCCCGACTCGCGCCGCCGGAAGCGGCGCGGTCGGACGTGAGCGGCGAGCGGTTTCAGAGATAGCCCGCGCCCATCTCCTCGGCAAACCGCGCCGGCGGACCTTCCCAGATGATCCGCGCGTGCTCCAGGAGATAGACGCGGTCGGCGTGCGGGAGCGCGAACGTCACGTTCTGCTCGCCGAGGAGGACGGTGATCGGCGTGGTCTGCCGCAGCCGTTCGAGCGCTTTCGAGAGCTGTTCGAGGATCACCGGGGCGAGGCCGAGCGTCGGCTCGTCGAGGATCAGCATCTTCGGTCGCATCATCAGCGCGCGCGCGATCGCGAGCATCTGCTGTTCGCCGCCGGACAGCGTCCGCGCGACTTGCCGCTGACGTGCATCGAGGATCGGGAATAGCTCGAAGAGCCACGCCAGCTGCTGCGCGCGTTCCGGTGCGGGGAGGTGCTGCCCGCCGAGATCGAGGTTCTCGCGGACCGTCATGTCGCCGAAGAGCTCGCGCGTCTCAGGGCACTGCACGATCCCGGCGCGCGCGATCGCCGCGCCGCTCATCCCGCGCAGATCGTGCTCGCCGAACCGGATCGTACCCGAATACGGGACCAGCCCGGAGATCGCGTTGAAGAGCGTCGTCTTCCCAGCGCCGTTGAGCCCGACGATCGAGACGAACTCGCCTTCGCGCACGTCGAGCGTGACGCCGGCGAGCGCCTGCGCCTTCCCGTACAGCACGCTCACGCCGTCGACGCGCAGCAGCGGCGGTGCAGCGGCCACCGCCGCGCTCTCCCGCTCGGCGATCTCCAGCGCGCCGCCGAGATAGACGCGGCGGACCGTCTCGTTGCGCATCACCTCGTCGGCGGTCCCTTCGGCGACGTACTGGCCGAGGTACATCGCGAGGACGCGGTCGGCGAGCGCTGCGACGCTCTTGACGTTGTGGTCGACGAGGAGCACCGCCCGCCCCTCGTCGCGCAGACCGCGGATCAGCTCGGAGAACGCGCTCATCTCGCCGGCGGTGAGCCCGGCGAACGGCTCGTCGATGAGGACGACCTTCGGATCGCGCGCGATCGCTTTCGCCATCTCCATGCGGCGCAGGTCGGCGAACGGAAGCGTCGAGGGATGCCGGTGCATCACCGCGCCGAGCCCTACGCGCTCGGCGATCGCGCGCGCTCGCTCGTCGACCTCGGGTGCGGCGGCGAGGCGCAGCAGCGAGTCGGGGAGCAGCGCGAGCTTGATGTTCTCGAGCACCGTCTGCCGGTGGAGCGGGCGCGAGTGCTGGAACACGATTCCGACGCCGGCGCGCGCGATCCGGTACGGCGGCCAGCCCGCCATCTCGGCCTCGTCGACGCGCAC
>DATAQE010000133.1:0-2267 GCA_036264835.1 Candidatus Elarobacter sp. | reverse complement strand
GGCCGGCCGCGGTGCGGTCATCGCCGGCGGCAAAGGCGCGCGCTGGGCACGGGACCGGGGCGGCGATCTGCTCGACCGGATTCCGACGGAGGAGATCGAGGAGAACGTCCGCGAGACGGTCGGCGAGGCGCGCGATCGCATCGACGGCTTCGTCCGTTCGGAGCTCGAGGATCTGCGCCGAGCGCTGCGACGCCAGCGGAAGCGGCTGGGGCTCTGATCGACCGATGTCGGCGCTGGCGCGGATCGGCGGGGTGATCGCTGCCGCGCTCGTGCTGGTCGTCATCCTGCCGCACGCCGCCTACGCGTGGACACCGGGCACCCACGTCTTTCTGGGCGAGGCGGTGCTGCGGTCGCTGGCCCAACTTCCGGAGGGGGTAGCGGCGCTGCTCCGCGCGTTTCCGTACGATTTCCTGTACGGCTCGATCGCCGCCGACATCAGCATCGCGAAGAAATACGTACCGACGGGCCGTCACTGTCATTCCTGGACGGTGGGGCTCGAGATCCACGACGCCGCGCCCGACGAGCCGATGAAGGCGTTCGCACTCGGCTACCTCGCGCACCTTGCCGCGGACTCGATCGCGCACAATCACTTCGTGCCCCGGCAGCTCACCGTCACGGCGAGCACCGCCGCGCTGGGGCACAGCTATTGGGAGAGCCGCTTCGAGACGCATCTCGGTCCGGCGTGCGCGCGTCAGGCGCGCGATCTGATCCTGCTCGACCACTCCCAGGCGGACGGCCTGCTCGACCGCATCCTGAGTCCGACGATCTTCAGCACGGCCACCAACCGCCGGATCTTTCGCGGCATGGTGCACGCCGCCGACAACGAAAGCTGGCAGCGGATCTTCGCGCTGATGACCGAGAACAGCCGCTGGGACCTGACCGACGATGAAGTCGGGCGCTACCTCGAGAGCGCGTACGACGCGATCGTCGATTTCCTCATCAAGTTCGACCGCTCGGCGCCGTATCGGCTCGACCCGTCCGGCGACGATGCGCTGCGCCGCGCGAAGCAGGTGCGGCGCGATGCGCTGCGTTCGGGCGGACCGGAGCGGGTAGAAGAGGAAGCAACTCGATCCTTCGGTCTTCCGGTCGCCACGCTCGGCTATGCCCGCACGCGCGGCCTTCCGCTCTACGTCGTGAGCCGCGACGCGAGCAGCTGATTCAGCTTGCGGGGATCGGCGCGTCCTTTGGATTTCTTCATCACCGCGCCGATCAGCACACCCTGCAGCTTCTTCTCGCCGGCGCGATACCGTGCGGCTTCGGTCGGCATCTCGGCCAGCACCTCGTCCAACCAGCCCGCGAGCTGCGCGTCGTCGTCGACCTTGACGAGTCCCTCACGTTCGGCGATCTGCGCGGGCGGGTCACCCGTCTCGGCCATGCGCGCGAACACCTGCTTCGCCGCCGTGTGGCTCACGACGCCGTCGCGCACGAGGTTGAGTAGCTCCGCCAGGTCGTGCGGGCGGACGCGGAAGGTGTCGAGGTCCACGCCGTCGGCTTTCACGCGCGCGAGCACTTCGCCCATGACCCAGTTCGCGGCTGACTTGCCGTCACCGTGCGCGCGCGCCACGGCCTCGTAGTAGTCCGCGAGCGGCGGACTCGCCGTCAACACGTCGACGTCGTACTCGCCAAGCTTGTAGTCGGCGACGAAACGCCCGCGGCGCGCCGCGGGACGCTCGGGCAGCTCGCGCCGCATCCGGTCGATCCACTCCGCCGAGAGGACGAGCGGTGGAAGGTCGGGCTCGGGAAAGTAGCGGTAGTCGTGGCTTCCCTCCTTCGTCCGACTCGGGCGCACCTGACCCGTGCCGGCGTCCCACAACATCGTCTGCTGCTCCACGCGTCCGCCCGCGACGAGCACGGCGACCTGGCGCGCGAATTCCACCTCGAGCGCGCGTTCGACGCCGGAGAAAGAGTTCATGTTCTTCACCTCGGTCTTCGTACCGAGCGCGGTCTCGCCGCGCCGGCGCGCGCTGACGTTGGCGTCGACGCGGAGGCTCCCTTCTTCCATGCTGACGTCGCTCACGTCCATGTACTCGAGGATCTGCTTGAGGACGCGAAGGTACGCGCCCGCTTCGACGGCGGACCGCATGTCCGGCTCGCTCACGATCTCGATGAGCGGAACGCCGGCGCGATTGAGATCGATCGCAGTGAAGCCGGGATAGCGGTCGTGCACCGACTTCCCGGCGTCCTCCTCCATGTGCACGCGCGTCACGCCGATTCGGACGGGCGAGCCGTCGGGGCGCGGGCCGATGTCGACCTGGCCGCCCGTCGCG
>DATAQE010000130.1:0-35807 GCA_036264835.1 Candidatus Elarobacter sp. | reverse complement strand
AGCGCGACGTCGAGATACTGCGAGGGCATCTCGAAGAAGTACTGCGTGAGCTGGTTCTGGGTGTCCGCGTTGAACGTGCCGCCGGTGATCGCCGTCGTGTCGGCGAACTGCGAGGCGGTCAGCGTCTTGCTGCCGCGGAAGAGCATGTGCTCCTGCGCGTGGGCGATCCCCGTGATCGGCTCTTCGTCCGAGCCGGTCAGGTAGTTCATCCAGGTCGAGACGACCGGCGCCAGCGTGTCGCGCAGGACCACGACTTGCAGCCCGTTCGGCAGCGTCGCGCGCGTCACGTCGACGGAGTGCGCCGCGGGCGCGGCCGGCGGCGACTGCGCGCTCCCGGGGGCGAGCGGAACGGTCAGGAACGCGACGGCGAGCGCGGCGGCGAGGAGACGGCGAAGACCCATGCCCATTGCTTTCCGAGGGCCGCGACGGACACCTCGGCGAACGACCGAGCCCGTGTCCGAACCCGTCCTGCGCGTCGAACGCGAGGGAGCGCGTGCTCGCGTGGTGCTGGCCCGCCCCAACTTCCGCAACGCCTTCGACGCCGAGCTGATCGCGCGGCTGCGTGACGCGTTCACGGCACTATCGGACGATCCGGCGGTCCGCGTGATCGTGCTGGCGGGCGAGGGGAAGACGTTCTGCGGCGGCGCGGACGTGAACTGGATGCGCGGCTCGCTGGAGCTCTCCGAGGACGAGAACGTCCGCGACGCCGAGGCGATGTCGGACATGTACCGCGCGATCGACCGCTGCTCGAAGCCGGTGATCGCGCGGGTCCACGGCGCGGCGCTCGGCGGCGGCGCCGGGCTTTGTGCGGTCGCCGATGCGGTCGTCGCGGACGAGGAAGCGATCTTCGGGTTCACCGAGACAAAGCTCGGGATCATCCCGGCGGTGATCTCGCCGTTCGTGCTGGCGAAGATCGGCGTCTCGCACGCGCGGCGGCTCTTCCTCACCGGCGAGCGGTTCGACGCGCTGCGCGCGCAGGCGATCGGGCTCGTGCACGAGGTCGTCCACGAGGACGCGCTCGACGGCGTGGTCGACGGGATCGCGGGCGAGCTCGCGACCGCCGGACCGTCCGCGATCGCAGCCGCGAAAGCGCTGATCCCGGCGGTGCGCGCGGCGTCGTACGACGAGTCGCGCGCGATCACCGCGCGCGCGATCGCGAAGCAGCGCACCAGCGCCGAAGGCCAGGAAGGCCTGCGCGCGTTCCTCGAGCGCCGCGCCGCGGCGTGGATCGCACGATGATCCGCCGGCTGCTGATCGCGAACCGCGGCGAGATCGCGATCCGCATCGCGCGCGGCGCGCGCGAGATGGGCATCTCGCCGGTCGGCGTCTACTCGGACGCGGACGCGGACGCGCTGTTCCGCACGGTGATGGACGCCGGCGTGCGGATCGGTCCCGGACCCGCGACCGAGTCCTATCTCGATGCGGAGAAGATCGTTGCCGCCGCGAAGACGTTGGGCGCGGATGCGATCCATCCGGGCTACGGCTTCCTGAGCGAGCGCGCGTCGTTCGCGCGGCTCGTCGTCGAGAGCGGGCTGGTGTTCGTCGGCCCGACGCCGGACGCGATCGCCGCGATGGGCTCGAAGATCGACGCCAAGCGCCGCGTGCGCCAGTTCGGCGTCCCGGTCGTCCCCGGCTACGACGGCGACGACCAGAGCGCCGACGCGCTGCGCGCCGAGGCGAAGCGGATCGGGACGCCGCTGCTGATCAAAGCCAGCGCGGGCGGCGGCGGGCGCGGGATGCGCGTCGTCGACGATCTGCGCACGTTCGGGGAAGCGCTGGAGAGCGCGCGGCGCGAGGCGAAGGCCGCATTCGGCGACGACGCGGTGCTGCTCGAGCGCTACCTGCGCCGTCCGCGGCACATCGAGTTCCAGATCCTCGGCGATGCGCACGGCACCATCGTCCATCTCGGCGAGCGCGAGTGCTCGATCCAGCGCCGCCATCAGAAGGTGATCGAGGAGGCGCCGAGCGTCGCGCTCGATCCGGCGCTGCGCGCGCGCATGGGCGAGGCGGCGGTGAACGCGGCGCGGAGCGTCGGCTACATGAGCGCCGGGACCGCCGAATTCATGCTCGACGAGGACGGCGCGTTCTACTTCCTCGAGATGAACGCGCGGCTGCAGGTCGAGCACCCGGTCACCGAGCTCGTCTACGACGTCGACCTCGTGCACGAGCAGCTCCGGATCGCGAACGGCGAGCGGCTGCGCTTCACGCAGGAACAGTTGGTCCCCCGCGGCTGGGCGATTGAGGCGCGGCTCAACGCCGAGGATCCGGCGCACGACTTCCTCCCGCAGTCGGGGACGATCACCGAGCTCGACGTCCCCCGCGCGCCGGGCGTCCGGCTCGACGCGGGCTTCCGCGCGGGGAGCGAGGTCCCGGTCTACTACGACTCGATGCTCGCGAAGATCATCGTGTGGGGGACGGACCGCGCGAGCGCAATCGCGCGCATGGACGCGACGCTGCGCGAGACGACGGTCGCCGGGATCGCGACGAACCTCCCGCTGCTGCGCGCGATCGTCGCCGACGAGGCGTACCGCGCGGGGGACACGACGACGCGCTTCCTCGATGAACGCATGCCACGTTTCGCGCTCGGCGAGCGCGCGCTGGACGAGCTGTCGAAGCGGCGCGTCGCCGCGGCGCTGCTAGCGCGCGAGGCGGCGTGGCGGCTCGGCGGCGTCGGCGTCCCGGTCGCCTTCGCGGTGAACGGCACGACGGTGCGCGCAAGCGCGACGTACGACGGCGCGCGCTGGAACCTCGCCGGCGAGGTGACCGGCGCGGTCGAGCCGGACCCGCGCGGCGCGACGTACGACGCACACGGGGGCAGCGTCGCGGTCGAAGGGCGCACGCTGCGCTGGACATTCCCGGAACCGCCGAGCGCCGGCACCGAGCACTCCGCGCACGCGGCGTCCTCGGGCGTGGTGACCGCGCCGATGCCGGGGAAGATCGTGAGCGTGAACGTCGAGCCGGGCGCGCGGGTCGAGCAGCGCGCACTCCTGGTCGTGCTCGAGGCGATGAAGATGGAGCACCGCATCGAAGCGCCGGTCGCCGGCACCGTCACCGAGGTCCGCGTGAAGCCCGGCGAGCTCGTCACCGGCGGCACGACGCTCGTGACCATCGGCGCGGCATAGGCCGCTCGACCATGCGCGTGATCCTGATCCCCGGCTGGAACGAGCAGGCGAAGCTGATGCGCACGTTCTCCGAGGGCCGCAACGGCAAGGACGGGCTGGCCACGTTCGGGTTCGACTGCACGGTCTTCCCCGACGGCAACGAGACGCTGCGCGAGCGGATCGACCGCTTCGGCTCGTTCCTCGACCGGCTGCACGCGCGCGAGCCTGACGCGTTCCCCGTCGCAACCGTCGGCTACAGCGCGGGCGCGCTGATCAACCGCGGTTTCTTGCGCGCGTACCCCCAGCGCGCGAACGAGATCGCCGCGACGGTGCAGATCGCCGGCCCGAACACCGGTCTCGTCACGAACTACGCGATCGGTACGCTGCGGCTCGCGCGGATGCCGACGCACATGCTCGCCGACATGGACGTCGCCGCGCCGTTCATGACCTGGCTCAACGGCTGCTCGGGTGAATGGGTCACCGATCCGGACAATCCCAAGAAGCAGCGCTGGCGGCTCACCGGTCAGCCGTGGGTGATGCCCGACGGACACCCGTTCCTGCACGTCGTCGGCCGCATGCCGAAGTATCACCTGCAGAGTGACGGCGTGGTGATGATCGAGTCGGCGTCGATGGACGGCGCGATGCCGGTCGTGACGATCGACATGGACGAGGCGAACCACCTCAACCTCGGCGCCGCGCAGAACATCTTCGCAACGGTCTTCCGCCGCTTCAAGCATGACGACGTCGTGTGGCCGCGCGTCGTCGACCTGATCGCGCGCTTCCTGCGAAAGGAACCCGTGTCATGACGAACCCGCTGGCATCGATGCCGAAGCAGGTGACGATCGTCGAGGTCGGGCCGCGCGACGGGCTGCAGAACGAGGCGGCGCCGGTCTCGACCGGCGACAAGGTGCGCTTCTGCGACCTGCTCTCGGACGCGGGCGTCCCGGTCCTCGAAGCGACCTCGTTCGTGAGCCCCAAGCACGTCCCGCAGATGGCCGACGCCGGCGAGGTGTTCCGCCGCATCCGCAAAGACCCGGGTCGCACGTATCTCGTGCTGGTCCCGAACGAGCGCGGTCTCGACCGCGCGATCGAAGCCGGCGTGCGCGCGATCGCGGTCTTCACGGCCGCCTCGGAGGCGTTCGCGAAGGCGAACATCCGCATGACGATCGACGAGTCGGTGGCGGGCTTCGCGGGCG
The DNA here is from genome assembly GCA_036264835.1 of Candidatus Elarobacter sp. Lineage (GTDB taxonomy): Bacteria > Vulcanimicrobiota > Vulcanimicrobiia > Vulcanimicrobiales > Vulcanimicrobiaceae > Vulcanimicrobium. Next base: position 31,510 of record DATAQE010000130.1, on the reverse strand, counting down.
TCGTGAAGCGGGCGAAAGCCGACGGGATGTGGGTGCGCGCGGCGATCTCGACGGCGTTCGGCTGCCCGTTCCAGGGCGAGGTTCCGGTCGCGGACGTCGTGCGCGTCTCGCAGAAATTGCTCGACCTCGGCGTCGACGAGCTCAGCGTCGCCGACACGATCGGCGTCGGCACGCCGAACCAAGTCTACGAGCTGGTCGACGCGCTGCGCGATCTCGTCCCGCCCGAGAAGCTCGGCCTGCACTTCCACGACACGCGCGGCACCGCGCTCGCGAACACGCTCGCCGCGCTGTCCTGCGGCGTGCGCATCTTCGACACGTCGGCCGGCGGCCTCGGCGGCTGCCCCTTCGCGCCGGGCGCGACCGGCAACTGCGCGACCGAAGACCTCGTCTACATGCTGCACGGCATGGGCATCCAAACCGGCATCGACCTCACGAAGCTCCGCGCCGCCTCACGCTTCATCGCCGAGCGTCTCGGCCGCCCCCACGCCTCCCGCGCTTACACCGCCCTCGAAGCCGCCGACGCCCGCACGTCGGACCTCACCGCGACCGGCTCGTGAGCGACGTTACTGCGTCGTGAACGAGCCGAGGTTTCCGTCGACTTGACCGGTGCAGCCCGTCGCCGGATCGACCGGTCTCGCCACCACGTGGGCCACGTAGATCGTGTGCGGTTGCAGCGCCGGGACGGATGACGACGAGACGCCGTTCGCGTCTGTCGAGATCGGGCCGCCCTGCACTGCGCCTGTGTTGCCGGGGCTCTGGTCGACGTAGAGCGTCAGCGTCCCGGAGCGCAGCGCGGCGACGCCCACGGTGAACGTCACCGTCCCGACCGCGGTGGAAACCCCGGTCGCGCCGTTCGCGGGCGAGACGAGCTTCGCGTTCGGGTCGAAGCTGCCCGCCACGGCCGGGCACCCGCTGATCACGCCCCCGGGCTGCAAGGTCGCACCGCCGCCGCCACAGCCGGCGAGGGACAGGGCGAAGAGAGCCGCGGTCAGGGCGCGCTGCTGCATCTCCATCAGTATGATCCCTGCAAAGACGGAATGCTAGCCGTACGTTCGTCCTGAAATGAGCGCCTCCGATGGTGACGAGCGGGTACGAGGCGGCACTGGAATCTTGGATCGCCGGGGATGCCGAGCGCGCGCTGACGCTCTGCGACGCGCTGCAGGCCGACGAAGCGCGCAGCGTGCGCGCAACGCTGCTCCGCGCGCGCGTTTTGCTCCGGATGCGCAAGCCGCGCGAAGCGGTCGCGCTGCTCGAAGCGCTTCCGCTCGCGGGCGCGACCGCGGACGAGTCGGCGACCGCCGCGATGCTGCTCGGTACGGCGTGCGCGCGCGGCGGCGATGTCGCGCGCGGCCTGGCGCTCCTGCACGACGCGGCGCTGCGCGCCGCCAACGCCGGCGTCGAGACCGCGATACGCTCCGAGATCGCGCTCGGGATCGCGCTAGCGTTCTACCAGCGGCGCGAGTTCGAGCGGGCCGCGACCGCGCTCGACGGCGTCGATCCGGAGAGCGGCGTCGTGTACGCGCGCGCGCTCGAGTGCCGCGGATGGATTGCGAAATCGCGCAGCGAGTTCGCCGCCGCCTGCGAGGCGTTCGAGGCCGCGCTCGCGCAGCTCGACCGCTCGCACGAACGCGACCGCTTCCTCGAAGCGAACCTCGTCGGGACGCTCGCGTACATCGCCGTCGAAGTGCTCGACTTCGCGCGCTGGGAAGCGATGCTCGTGCGCGCTCGGACCGTTCCGTGGGACGCGGTCGGGCTCGAGTACAACCGCTTCTGGCTCGAGATGACGCGCTCGATGGCGGACGAGATCGCGGGCCGGCCGCGCGAGGCGCTGCAAGCCGCGCGCAACGCCGGGCTGTGCGCGCCCTCACCCGCGTTCCGCGCGTTCGCCGAGTGCCGGCGCGCCTCAGTGCTCTTCGCGTACGGCGAGCTGCTCGGCTACGAAGATCTCGCCGCGTCAATTCGCGCCGAGCTCGACGCGACCGACGTGCGCGCGCTGCACGAGTTCGAGGAGATCAATCTTCCCGCGATGGTCGCCGAGACGCTCGCCGTGATCGGCGACGGCCCGGGCGCCGCGGCGGCGCTGCGCCGTCTCGACGAGATGTCGCCCGCACAGCTCGCGCTGCTCCGCGACGAGGGGCTCAAGCGCGCCTATCTCGCGTTCGTCGAAGGGCTCGTCGCCGACGCCAACAACGACGCGCTGCGCGCGCAGCACCGCTACCGTGAGGCGCTGCGCGCGTTCTCCGAGATGGGACTCACGCGGCGGGCGCTGCTCGCCGCGCTCCCGCTCAGCGATCTCAGCGGCGAGGAAACGGTCCTGGCGTTCATCGCGGAGCAGGTCCGCGGACTGCCCGCGTCCTCGTGGGTGCGCACGAAGGCGACACGCCGCGCCGCGTGGTTCGGCGACGCGGTGCTCGCGGGGCTCACGCGTGCCGAGCGCGAGATCGTCCAGCTGCTGCACGCGGGGCACTCGACCGCGGAGATCGCGGCGATTCGCGGCCGCTCGCCGCAGACGATCCGCAACACCATCTCGAAGCTGCTGCAGACGTTCGGCGTCGGGACCCGGCAGGCGCTGATCAGCGAGTGCGCGCGGCGCGGCGTTTTCCCGCCCGCGCCGTAGCGGCGGACGACGACGACGGCACGGCCGACGGTGAGACGGACGCGGTCGGCGCCGGCGACGGCGTCGGCGAGGGCGACGGGGTGGGAGTCGGCGCCCCCGGCGACGACGAGGGATTCGGCGCGGGCGCAAACGGGCGCGGTCCGCTCGGACCGCCGCCCATGACGGAGCAGCCGCCGAGGAGCACGGCGGCCGCGAGAATCGGCGACCCGAGGACGAGCGAGAGATTGCGCACGAAGTTCGCGCGTTCGTTCGCGGGAAGGCACCGCCGACCCCCGCTGCGTAGCACGGCTGAATGCGCATCGCGATCCGTACCGGCAGGTTCTACGACGGCACCGAGGGCGCACCGCGCGCCAACGTGACGCTGATCGTCGAGGACGGCCGCGTCGCGGAGATCGCGAGCGAGGGTGAGCGCCCCGAGGCCGACCGTACATTCGAGGCGGCGTGCGTCGTGCCGGGGCTGATCAACAGCCACGTCCACCTCGAGATGAACGGCGAGCCGGACACGCAGACGCTGTACATCATCCGAACACCGGCCGAGCAGACGCTCTACGCCGCGCGCAACGCGCGGCTCGCGCTCGAAGCCGGCGTGACGACGGTCCGCGATCTGGGCTCGGTGAACTCGAACGCGATCGCGCTGCGCGACGCGATCGCGCGCGGCGAGCACGCCGGTCCGGCGATCGTCCCGGCGGGCCGCGCGCTCTGCATGACCGGGGGGCACGGCCACTTCGTCGGGCGCGAGACCGACGGGCCGTGGGACGCGCGCAAAGCGGTGCGCGAGCAGCGCAAAGCCGGCGCGTCGTGCATCAAGCTGATCGCGACCGGCGGCGTGCTGACGAAAGGCGCCGTCCCCGGCCAGGACCAGCTGAGCGAGGAAGAGATGCGCGCGGCGATCGTCGAGGCGGGCGCGCACGGGATGCGCGTCGCCGCGCACGCGATCGGGACGAGCGGGATCAAGAACGCGCTGCGCGCCGGCGTCACCTCGATCGAGCACGGACACCTGCTCGACGACGAGGCGATCGAGCTCTTCAAGACGCGCGGCGCCTACCTCGTCCCGACGCTCGCGGCGGTCTGGCGAATCTACGAGAACATCGCGGGCGGCGCGCAGCCCGACTACGTCGTGCGCAAGGCGACCGAGATCTATCACCAGGCCGGCGACAACATCCGCAAAGCGTACCGCGCCGGCGTGAAGATCGCCGGCGGCTCCGACGCGGGAACGCCGTACAACCGGCACGAGGACTACGCTTACGAGGTCGAGCTGATGTCGGCGGTGCTCGGGATGACGCCGCAGCAGGCGCTCACCGCGGCGACCGCGACCGCGGCCGAGCTGCTCGGCGTCGATGCGGGCGTGGTGGCGGCGGGACGCCCCGCCGATCTGCTGCTGCTCGACCGCGACGCCGGCGCCGACGTGCGCGCGCTGCGCGAGCCGCGCGTCGTGATCAAGAACGGCTCGGTCGCGCACGAACGCGCGGCGTGAGCGAGCTGCGCGGCCTGCGGGTCGCGGTGCTCGGTGCGATCTCGTGGCCCTCGCCGCCGCCCGGCTACGGCCCGTGGGAGCAGATCGCGTACAACATCGCGCGCGGCCTCACCGACCGCGGCGCCGACGTGACGCTGTTCGCGACCGCGAACTCGTCGAGCCCTGGAAAGCTCTCGGCCGTCGTACCGGCCGGCCTCAACGAAGATCCCGCGCTGAACGGTGAGGTCTGGACCGAGCTGCACGTCGGGTCGTGCTTCGCGCGCGCGCACGAGTTCGACCTGATCCACAACAACCTCGACTGGAAGCCGCTGCTCCACGCGCTCGGCACGCCCTCACCCCCGATGCTCACCACGATCCACGGCTTCTCCTCGCCGCAGATCCTCGGCGCGTACTACGCCGGCGCGTCGCGCTCGTTCTACTGCTCGATCAGCGACGCCGACCGCGATCCCGGGCTCGCGTATCTGGCGACGGCGTACAACGGGATCGACCCGGCGGAGTGGACGTTCCGCGCCGAGCCGGGCGACTATCTGCTGTATCTCGCGCGCTTCCATCCGGAGAAGGGCGCGCACCTCGCGATCGAGGTCGCGAAGCGCGCGGGCGTGCGGCTGAAGATGGCCGGGATCCCGCACGACGAGGCGTACTTCCGGGAGCTGGTCGCGCCGCACATCGACGGCGACGCGGTGCAGTTCCTCGGCCACGTGCGCGGCGCCGCGCGCGACGAGCTGGTCGGCGGCGCGCTGGCGCTCGTCCACATGACGACGCGCCCGGAGCGTTTCGGCCTCACGCTGATCGAGGCGATGGCGTGCGGGACGCCGGTCCTCGGCGCGCGGATGGGCTCGATCCCGGAGATCGTCGTCGACGGCGTCACGGGGTTTCTCTGTGACGGCGTCGCCGAGGCGGTCGCGCGCGTGCCGGCGCTGCGCGAGCTCGATCGCACCGCGTGCCGCGCGCGCGTCGAGTCGGCGTTCTCGCTGGAGCGGATGATCGACCGCTACGCCGCGGCCTACGCGGACGCGCTGCGCTTGCGCACGCCGCCGCCGCCGAGCGCCGAGCAGCTGCGCGCGCGGCGGCACGACTGGTGGGACCGTCCGATGGCGTTCACCGACCTTCCGCCGCGGCCGCGCCACGCCGTCGAGGACGCGGCGCTGCCGTAGCGCCGTCTAGTGCGCCGGCGTCGCTGCTGGGGCCGGCTGCGCCGCGCGTGCGTCGAGCTGCGCGAGCAGCTCGTCCGCTGCCGCGACGATCTCTTTCGCGGCCGCGCGATACACCGAAGGCCGCCGCCCGCCCGACGAGCTGCCCGCGCCGCCGGACGACGACCGCGACGCCGTAATCTCGCCGCCTTCGCCGGCACGCGGCGCCGACGCGTTGTGCGGCGTCTCGGTCTCGGTCTGCCAGTCGACGACGTTCTGCGCGATCGCGCGGTACTGCTTGAGCTCGCGGCGCGCATCGTCGGTACGGTTCAGCTGGATCAGCGCGCGCGAAGCGAGGACGGCCAAGCCGGCGCCTCGCGTATCGGCGTAATGCTGCGGCTCGCGAAAGCCGTTCGAGAGCTTGTCCTTCGAGCACCGCCCGTACGCGTCCACCGCCGCTTGCGCGGTGTCGTAGACTTTCTGCGCGGGATCGTCTTTGGTGAGCTTCTCGACCGCGATGACGTACTGCGTCGCCTCGGGGCAGATCGAGTCGGTGAACCCGGGCGCGGCCGCGGACGCGGCGCCGGTGCCGGCCGCTCCGCACGCGAGCGCGGCGGCGAGCACGGTGACGATCGGAAGCTTCATGTATTCCTCAGTGCGGGGCCGGTGACGCGGAGGGTTGCGCTTGCGGCCGGCCGACCTCGCGATTCATCGCGTCGATCCGCCCGAGCTCGGCGTCGATCGCGCTGACGATCTCCTTCGCGGAGTCGTGGTAGCGCGAGTTGCTGTGGTTCCCGGCGCCCGCGTACGCGGTGCCGCCGGCATCGCCGGAGTTGAAGGCCTCGGTCTCCGTCTTCCAGTCGACGACCTGCTGCGCGATCGGACGCCAATGCGAGAGCTCGCGCTTGGCGTCGTCGATCCGGTTCATTGCGATCAGCGCGCGCGCCGCCACGACGGCGAACTGCGCGGCACGCGTGTCGGCGTAGTGCTGCGGCTCGCGGAAGCCGTTCGACAGCATCCTGCCCGAGCACCGCTCGTAGGCGTCCGTCACGGCCTGCGCCGCGGCGTACACCTGCTGCGGCGGATCCTCACGGCGCAGCTTCCCGACCGCCACGACGTACTGCACCGCCTCGGGACAGATCGAATCCGCGAAGGTCGCTTGCGCATCGGCTCGACCGAGCGAAGCAGCGATGAACCCGAATACTAGGACAACGCCCGCATATCTCATGGGAAGGCCGTTCCTTCGTGCCGGGCCGGGTCCCTGGCGGGCGGCGTCTCCGCCGCCGCCAAAGCGTTCAAAACCGCTCGCTCCGCGCGCTCATCGCAGGGCCGCGGCGCGGCGGTCGATCCAGTGCAGCGCGCTGCGGCCGCGCTCAGCCTTTGCGAGCGCTTCGTCGACACGCTCGGCGAGGACGGTGAAGTGGCCCATCTTGCGGCGCAGCGCGGCATGCGCCTTGCCGTAGACGTGCAGCTTGAGATCGCGCTCGCGCAAGAGCTCCTCGATTCCGCCGAGCGTGTCGCCCGTGCCCTCGCCGAGGATGTTCGCCATGACCGCCGGCATGAATAGGCGCGGTTCGACCAGCGGCAGACCGCAGATCGCGCGGACGTGCATCTCGTATTGGCTGACCTGCGTCGCGTCGAGCGAGTAGTGGCCGCTGTTGTGGACGCGCGGCGCGATCTCGTTGACGAGCAGCTCGTCGCCGGCCTGGAAGAACTCGACGCAAAACGTCCCGATGATCTCCAGCCGCTCGGCGATCGTCGTCGCGTAGCGCCGCGCGCGCGCGGCGATCTCGGCGGGGACGCGGCCGGGGACGATCGTCGTCGCGAGGACGCCGTGGTCGTGCTGGTTCTCGGAGACCGGGAAGGCGACGATCTCGCCGTGCGCGTTGCGCGCGGCGATGATCGAGAGCTCGCGGTCGAACGGGATCAGCCGTTCCCAGATCAGCGCGCGCCCTTTCGCCTCAGCCCAGGCGCGCTCGGCGTCCGCGCGCGAGCGCACGACCCACTGGCCTTTGCCGTCGTAGCCGCCCATCGTCGTCTTCAGCACGGCCGGGAAGCCGACGGCGCGCTCCGCTTCGGCGAGCTCCTCGCGCGTGCGGACGGGGACGAAATCGGCGGTCGGGATCCCGCACTCACGGACGAAGGTCTTCTCGAGGATGCGCTCCTGCGTGATGCGCAGCGCGTTCGAGCCCGGATGGACGATGCGCCGGTCGTTTTCGAGCGCGAGGACCGAGTCGAGCGGGATGTTCTCGAACTCATAAGTGACGACGTCGCAGCGCGCGCCGAGCTCGCCGATCGCGCGGAGGTCGTCGTACGCGGCGACGATCTGCTCGTCGGCGATCTGTCCCGTCGGCGAGTCCGGCAGCGGCTCGAGCGTGACGATGCGAAAGCCCATGCGCTTCGCCTCGAGCGTGAGCATCCGCCCGAGCTGCCCCCCGCCCAGGATGCCGATCGTGTGGATCACAGCTTCGCCGCCTCGACGTCCTCGGCGATGCGGCTCGTGCGCTGCTTCAGCTTGCGCGCGAGATCGAGGTCGTGCAGCGCCAGGATGCGCGCCGCGAACAGCGCGGCGTTCGCCGCGTTTCCGATCGCCATCGTCGCGACCGGGACGCCGGCCGGCATCTGCACGATCGAGAGCAGCGAGTCGAGCCCGTTGAGCGCCTTCGACTGCACGGGGACGCCGATCACCGGGAGCTCCGTCTTCGTCGCGACCATCCCGGGGAGGTGCGCCGCGCCGCCCGCGCCGGCGATGATCACCTCGATCCCGCGTCCCTTCGCCTCGCTCGCATAGCGGAACATGAGGTCCGGCGTGCGGTGCGCCGAGACGACGCGCATCTCGTATGCGACCCCGAGCTCGTCCAGCATCGTCGCGGCGGCCTTCATCGTCTCGTGGTCCGACGTCGAGCCCATGATGATCCCGACCCGAGGCGCTCCTCCGCTCATCGCCGGGCCGTTCGGGCCCCGCCACAAACCGCCCTCGGCGAGGCACCCGTGGTATACTGCTTGCATGAGCGAAGAGTCGCGCGGGTTCAGCGAGGCTGCCCGCCGCCTGGCCGCCGCAGGACGGATCGAAGCGAAGAAAGCGGTCGACGCCGCGTTCGCCGCCGGTCGTCCCGTCCATGACGCCGGGACCGGCGAGGATGCCGGCGTGATGTATCGGGTGTGGCCGGACGGCCGGCGTGAGCGCGTAGAGACTTCCAAGGAGCAGACTCCGCACTCGCGCACCGCTCGGATCGCATAGCGGGAGCTGAGTTCCGAAGTCCACCCGCCCACGATGTACGTCGTCGCGGGTCCGAACGGTGCGGGGAAGAGCACCCTGACGCGCGGCGCACGTTCGGAATTCGGCGTCGAAGTGATCGACGCGGACGCAATTCAGCGTGAAACGGGGTCGAGCAACGCGGAGGCCTGGAGCGAAGGACTTGGCCGTTGTCGCGCCGCCATTACGGCTCGGCGTAGCGTTCTGATCGAGACGACCCTCGCAGGGAGCGATGCATCGCGTCCTTCCACCTATCTCGACGTGATGCGAAGCGCGAAGTCTCTCGGCTATCGAGTGGAGCTCACATTCATCGCGCTCGAGAACGCGGACGCCCACGTCGCACGCGTCGCCGACCGTGTCGCGGCCGGATTGCATGGTATCCCCGAAGCACGCATTCGCGACCGCTATGATCGTGCGATCGAACGCGGCGCGGATGCCTTGCGCTTCGTCGATCATGCCCTACTGCTCGACAACTCGTCCGCGACTGAGCCGTTCCGATTGGTCGCCGAGGTGCAGGCCGGAGTGGTCGTCGCCACGGCGTCGGCACTGCCCCGATGGGCTGGGCGGATGTTGCTGCGCTTCTCGCTCGGAATCCGGACGGGAGAGCCGGACCCCTAAGGCATACCCTCCTGCGGTGCGGTTCTCGGTGGGCGTCAACTACTGGCCGCGGCGCAGCGCGATGGCGATGTGGCGCAGGTTCGACGCGGGCGAGGTGCGCGAGGATTTCCGGAGGATCGCGGGGCTCGGGCTCGAGCTCGACGCCGTGCGGTTCTTCCTGCGGTGGGACGATTTTCAGCCGCGCGCCGACGTGATGGACCCCGCGATGCTCGCGCGGCTGGAGACGGTCGCGGACATCGCGGCGGAGGCCGGGTTGCGGACGATGCCGGCGTTGTTCACCGGGCACATGAGCGGGGTGAACTGGCTGCCGTCGTGGACGCTCGATCCGGCGACGCCGCACGGGCGGTTCCGCACGATCACCGAAGCCGGCGAGTCGCCGTACGGGATCGGTGATTTCTACCAAGGGCCGCTGCTCGATGCGCAGCTGCGCTTCGCGCGCGCCGCCGGCGAGCGGCTGCGCGAGCATCCGGCGGTGTACGCGTGGGATCTCGGGAACGAGTTCAGCAACCTGCGCGAGCCGGCGAGCGAGCACGATGCCGCGGAATGGGCGCGGCGGCTGACGGACGCGCTGCAGGAGACGTCCGGCATCCCGGTCACCGCGGGGACGCACGGCGAAGATCTCACGCGCGACCGGAACATCCGTCTCTCGTCGCTGTGCGCGCCGTTCGCGTTCGCGACGATGCACGGCTACACCGTCTACAGCGCGTTCTCGCGCGGGCGGCTCGATCCGGAGGTCGTGCCGTTCCTCGCGCTGCTCGCGGCGACGTTCTCGCAGAAGCCGGTGCTCTTCAGCGAGCTCGGAAACCCGACGTGTCCGCCGGGGAAGCTCTCGCCGTACGAGCGCGTCGCGATGCCGGACGAGAAACCGAACCCGACGATCTCGCCCGACGATCCGGTCGTCGCAGCGTACGCATGTCTCGACGAGGACGAGATGGCGGCGTACTGCACGAACGTGCTCGAGCGCTTGCATGCCGACGGGCGGCTCGGCGCGTACTGGTGGTGCTGGGCCGACTACGCGGACGAGCTGCGCGGCGAGCCGCCGTTCGACCGCGCGCCCCACGAGCTCTCGTTCGGGATCGTGCGGAGTGACGGCAGCGAAAAGCCCGTCGCCGCCGCGCTCTCCGCCTTCGCGCGCGAGCGCCGCACGGTCGTCGAGCCGCGCGACATGCCGCTGATCGCCGAAGTCTACTATTATCGCACCTTGCCGCGCAGCACGCGGACGCTCTACGACGCGTTTCTCGGCTCGGTCGAGGAACGGCGCGGCGGCGCGCGGTAAGCCGAGCCGATGCGCGAAAACACGCTCAAACGCCGCTTGGCCGCCGGCGAGACGGTGGTCGGGACCTGGATGAATCTCGCCGAGCCGCTCGCCGCCGGACTGCTCGCGAGCCACGGCTGGGACTGGATCCTCATCGACATGGAGCACGGGCCGATCCCGCTCGACCATGCGGCCGCGATGGTGACCGCGGTGCGCGCGCAAAACTGCGTGCCGATCGTGCGCGCCGCGTGGAACGAAAGCGCGCAGATCCAGCGCGTGCTCGATCTCGGCGCATGGGGCGTGATGGTCCCCGTCGTCAACACCGCGGACGACGCGCGCCGCGCGGTCCGCGACGCGCGGTTTCCACCGCTCGGCGAGCGCAGCCGCGGCGGCGTTCGCGCGAACCTGACCTGGGAGACCGATCCGGGGACGTACAGCCGGCGCGCAAACGACGAGATATTGCTGCTGGTGCAGGTTGAGACCGAGCAGTCCGTCTCGAACGTCGCCGAGATCCTCGCCGTCGACGGCGTCGACGGCGTGTTCGTCGGACCGAACGACCTCGCGTTCTCCGGCGGCAAGCCGTGGCCGGACGTCTGGGAGAAGGACGACGCGTACATGCGGCTGATCGACGCGGTCATCGAGGCGACGACAGCGGCCGGAAAGTTCGCCGGGATCCTCGCGCGCGACGCGGCGCAGGCGACGCAGATGATCGCCCGCGGCTACCGGTTCGTCGGCGTCGGCGGAGACGCGGCGTTCCTCACCGCCGGGTCGAAGAACGCCCTCGACGTGGTGCGCGCGGCGCAGCGGCGATGAGCGTCCTCCTCGTCACCGGTGCGTCGAGCGGGATCGGGCGCGCGCTCGCGCTGCGCGCGGGACGCGCCGGGTACGACGTCGTCGCGATCGGGCGGAACGCCGCTGCGCTCGACGCGCTCGCGGAGCGCGTCCGCGCCGAGCACGCGCGCATCGTGACCGGCGCACACGACGTCGCGCAGCGGGGGAGTGCGCGCGCGATCGTCGATCTCGCGCGGCGCGCGTTCGGGCGCATCGACGTGCTGGTGAACAACGCCGGACACGTCGCCGTCGGACCGCTCTCGGAGCAGAGCGACGATGCGCTTCAGGCGCAGTTCGGGACGCACGCGATCGGTCCGGTCGCGCTCGTGCGCGAGGCGCTGCCGCTGCTGCGCGCGTCGCGCGGGCACGTCTTCATGGTCGGGAGCGGCGTCGCGCGCGTCCCGGTCGGCGGGCTCGGCGCCTATCCGCCCTCGAAAGCCGCGACGCGCTCCGCGACGACGATCCTCAGGCGCGAGCTGAAACCGGACGGGATCGCGGTGACGTACGTCGACCCCGGCGTCGTCGATACGGCGTTCATGTCGCGCGCCGGGATGCCGGGCGCGCCGGCGCCGCTGCTCGTCACGCCGGAAGACGTCGCGCGCAAGATCTTGCTCGCGATCGGCACGCGCCCGCGCGTGCTGAACGCGGTACCGTGGCAGACGGCGTTCGTCGCGCTCGGCGAGCTCTTCCCGCGCATCACCGACGCCGTTCTCGAACGCAACCCCGCGCTCGTCGGAACGCAAGACGTGCCTCGCCCGGCGCAACCCGCGATCAAACCGCCGCCGCCGCAAGTCGTCCTACCCGAGACATCGCACGAGGCTGCGGTCGCCGGTGCCGCGGGGTTCGAGGCGGCGATCGAGCCGGTGCGGCGGCGGATGGAACGCGTCAAGCTGCGTGAGGAGTTCGTGCGCGGGCTGCTGCGCGAGGGCGACGTGCTCGACGTGCACGAGGTCGCGCTGCGCTGGGCCGGAATGCCGAACAAGAACGAACGCGCCGCCACCACCGAAGTCCTCGACGCGCTCAGCGACGCCGGCTATCTGCGGCGCGACGGCGAGCGCTATCACGTGGTGCGCGGACCGGACTGACGCCGTGACGCCCGAGCGGATCGACGGGCTGCGCGCGCGGCTGGTCGCGCATCTGCGAGCGCGCGGCGACGTGCGCACCGAGCGCGTCGGCGCGGCGTTCGAGCGCGTCCCGCGGCATCTCTTCCTCCCGGAGCTCTCGCCGGACGAAGTCTACACCGACCGTTCGATCGCGATCAAGCTGCAGGACGGGATCCCGATCAGCTCGTCATCGCAGCCCGCGATCATGGCGGAGATGCTCGAGATGCTCGCGCTGCGCGAAGGCGACCGCGTCCTCGAGATCGGCGCCGGCAGCGGCTACAACGCGGCGCTGCTCGCCGAGCTCGCCGGCCCCGGCGGGTTCGTGGAGACGATCGACCTCGACGACGATCTCGCCGCCGCCGCGCGCGAGCATCTCATGCGCGCCGGCTATGCGCGCGTGCAGGTCACGCGCGCCGACGGCGCGCTCGGCGATCCCGCGAATGCGCCGTTCGACGCGGTCATCGCATCGGTCGGCGTCGAGCGCATCCCGCCGGCGTGGATCGCGCAGCTGCGCCTCGGCGGCCGGCTCGTCGCGCCGCTGACGATCCGCTCGATGCAGAAGGTCGTCGCGTTCGAGCGCACCGCCGGCGGCCTCGAATCGCGCGCGATCGTCGACGCGGGCTTCATGATGCTGCGCGGTCCGTCCGCGAGCGCGGACACCGAGCTCCTCGTGCTCGGCGATCCCGGGATCACGCTGCGCGTCTTCGCCGAGCACGCGCCGCAGCTCGACCCGAACGCGCTCGCCGCCGCGCTCCGCGCGCCGCCGTACGACGCCTGGCCGCCGCGCCACATCCGTCTCGAAGACGTCTGGAGCGGGCTGTCTATGTGGCTCGCGCTCGAGGACGACGGCTTCTGCCGCCTGACCGCGCAAGGACCCGCCGTCCAGTTCGGCATCGTGCCGAGCGTCTCGCCGGGCGCCGGTTCCGACTCCGGGTTCGCCGCGACGTTGGGCCTGTGCGGCGCCGCCGATCTCACCGTGTTCGCGCCGCGCGGCTCGTTCGACGTGCTCCTCCGCCGCTTCGGCCCGCACGCCGGCACGCTCGTCCGCCTGCAGTCGCAGCTCGCTGCCTGGGACGACGCGCGCCGCCCCGGCAACGCCGCGCTGCACATCACCGTCGACGCGAACGGCACCACGCACGCTAGACTCGGGCGCCGCTGAGACGCCGCTACGCGAGCGCGCGCCGCGCTACCAGTACGCGACGTCTTTCTGCTGCGTGTCTTTCCACTTGCCGAACAGCGCCGGATCGGCGTGGAACTCGTGCTCGAGGTCGGCGATGCGCGCCGCGTCGAGCGGGTGGTCGCGCAGCCACGAGTTCTGGCCCGGACCGTACTCCTCGGTCATCAGCTCGAAGAACCAGATCATCCCCCACGGGTTGAACTGGCCGGTCGCCGCGAGGATCCGCGCGCCTTCCTCGTCGGCCTGCGCCTCGATGTGCCGCGACTGCGCGGCGTCCGTCCCCGCGACCGCGTACTGCGTGCCGTAGTCGATCGCGGCGCCGGCGAGCGGGCCGAGGACCATCTGCGCCAGGATCGAGCCGATCGACGCGGCGGTGCTCTTCTTCTGCATCGCCGCCATGCGCTGCGCGACGTGGTGCAGCACCATGTGACCGGTCTCGTGCGCGAGCACGCCGGCGAGCTCGTCGCGGTTCCGCGCGATGCGCAGCAGCGGCTCGTTGACGTAGATGTTCCCGCCAGGGACCGAGAACGCGTTCGCCGAGTCGCCGCGCACGATGTAGTAGCGGATCGGGTACGGATAGCGGTTCGTCACGCTCTGGGAGATGACCGACCCGATCTCGTTGACGTGCTCGTAGAACGGCGAGTCGAAGAGAAGCTCCCCGTCGTCGCGAAGCTGCCCGAAAACCTCGCGGCCGATCCCCGGCTCGTCGATCGCCGCCGAGGCCGGCAGCACGTGGGCCAGCTGGGTGACGCCGACGGTCGCGATGAGACTGCGGATGAACGCCGTGCGTTCCATGGTACGTATTCCTCGGAAAGGACGCGGTTGACTCTACAACGGTATCGTACGGTCGTCGGTTGCGCGCTCGTCGCCCTGCTCCTGGGCTCGGCCGCGCCGGTCGTCGACGCGGCGTCGACCCGCGTCCCGGTCCCGCTCGGCGCGCTCACCGGCCTCCACGTGGCAGGCCCGGCCGACGAGCGGACCGTCCTCCACCTCGCGATCGAGCTGCAGCCGAAGGCCGACCTCGACGCGCTCGCGGCGAGGATGAGCGATCCGACCGACCCGTCCCACCGAGACGTGCTCTCCCGGCAGGCCTTCATGGACCGCTTCAGCCGGGTGCCGGACGCGCGCGCCGCCGGACAGCTGCTCCGTACGGCGGGCGGGACCGACGTGAACGTCGCCGGTGACGGGCTGATCGCCTCGGCCCTCATGACCGTCGCGGCGGCGCAGCGCGTCTTCGCGGTGCGCTGGCAGAAGTGGACCGACGGCACGCGCACGGTCGTCGCGCCGAGCGGGCCGCTGAACGTCGCGCTCGCGGGCGTCCGCGACGTGCGCGGCGCGGTCGTCGCGACCTCGCCGCGGCTCGCCGACACGCGGCCCTCGTTCACGTACTTCCGCGGCGACTGGTACGAGCCGGCGCGCTTCCGCTCGATGACCGACGCGGTCGACGGCGGCGGGAACGGGCAGCGGATCGTCCTGGTCGAGGACGCCTCGGACCGCTTCGACGTCAACGACGTCCGCAAGTTCCTGGCCTCCGAGGGCGCGCCGCCCGGCGCCACGATGGCCCGCATCACCGACCGCAGCTTCGTCTTCAAGAGCTCCTCGGCGGAGTGCGGCCGCGACGACCGCGGCCAGGAGGCCGGGCTCGACGTGAGCGCCGCGGTCACCGCCGCACCGCTCGCCGAGATCATCGCGGATTACGACGACGTCTGCGGCGGGGGGAACGACGGGACCGCCGCGCTCGCGCGCGCGCTCGACCTCGACCCGACCGTGCTGGTCATCCCGACCGTCGTCGGCCCCGCCGACGGACCGGTCGCGGCGCGTTACGGCCGCACGCCGCTGCCGTATCTCGAAGCGCTGGTGCGCGGGATCCCGGTCGTCGTCCCGGCCGGCGACGACGGCGCCTACGGCTTCAAGGAGAACGGCGTGGAGCGGCCGCGCGTGTCGTGGCCGTGCGTGCTGCCGTACGTGATCTGCGCGGGCGGGACGCAGCTCGGCGACCGCGACGGCGTGATCGACGAGGGCCCATGGAACGACCTCGACCACGCGACCGGCGGCGGGATCTCGACCGAACCGCGCCCCGCGTGGCAGAACGCCCCCGGCGACTTCCTGTTCTCACCGTCGTACGTGAAGAACCGCATCGTCCCCGACGTCTCGGCCGACGCCGCCGGTCACCTGCGCGTGTACTGGCACGGCTACGGGATCGGCGGGGTCGGCGGCACGAGCGAGAGCGCCTCGCTGGTCGGCGGCCAGCTGGCGGCGATCAACAGCATGGTCGGCGTGCCGCGCCGGCTGCTCACCGCGGGCGATCTCTACGTGCTCGCGCGCTCCGCGCCGCAGGCGTTCCGCGACGTCTCGCGCGAGAACGACCGCGGCTGGAAGGACAACAACTTGCGCCCGCGCCGCGCGCCGCTGCCGAGGAACTTCCGCGGGATCGTCCCGTCGCCGCCGCCGCTGGTGAAGGGATGCGCCGAGCAGCAGCCCGACGGCTGCGCGGTGACGACCGGATTCGACGCGGTGACCGGGATCGGCTCGATCAAGGAGCGCGCAGCGATCGACGCGCTGCGCTGATCGCGAGCGCGGCGAAGAAGATGAGCGTCGCGAGCAGCACGATCGTCGCGCCCGACGACGCGTGCAGCTCGTACGACGCATAGAGCCCGCCGACCGTCGAGACGACGCCGAACCCCATCGAGACCAGCATCATCGGGACGAAGCGCTTCGTGAGCAGCGAGGCGGCGGCGGCCGGCGTGACGAGCAGCGCCGCGACGAGGACGATCCCGACCGCCTGCAGCGAGACGATGATCGTCACGGCGAGGATGACGAGCAGCGCATAGTCGATCATCCCCGCGCGGATCCCGGCTGCCTGCGCGACGACGGGATCGAACGAGGTGTAGAGCAGCGGCCGCCACAGCGCGCCGACGACGAGCGCGACGGCGAGCCCGAGTCCGACGACGGTCGCGACGTCGCCCGGCGAGACGCCGAGGATGCTGCCGAACAGGAAGCTCTCGAGGTCGACGGTCGCGCGCGGCGAGCGCGAGAGCAGGAAGACGCCGAGCGCGAAGGCGGCGGTGAAGAGCACGCCGATCGAGGTGTCGAGCGAGATCCTCGCGCGCCGGTGGACGAACCCGATCCCGAGCGCGACGATGATCGTCGCCGCAGCGGCGCCGGCATAGAAGTTCGCCCCGCGCAGATAGGCGATCGCGATCCCGGCGAACGAGGCGTGCGCGAGCCCGTCGCCGATGAACGAGAGCTTGCGCAGCACGACGTACGTCCCCATCGCGGAGCACAGCGTGCCGACGACGAGCGCCATGACGAACGCGCGCTGCATGAAGTCCTGCTGGAACGGTTCGAGGATCCCGCCCATCGTTCAGCGGCGGTGTCCGTGCGTGTGTGTGTGCTCGCGGATCCCGGCGTACGCACCGGATTCGAGCACGGCGTCGGGCGTGCCGTCGGCGAGGATCTTGCGGTCGACCACGATCAGGCGGTCGAACCACTCAGGCGCGCGGTCGAGGTCGTGCGTCGTCATCAGCACCGGCAGCCCGTCCGCGACGAGGCCGCGCACGAGCTTCAGCAGGGCGTCCTCGGTCGCGGCGTCGACGCCGGTCGTCGGCTCGTCGAGCAGCAGCAGCAGCGGCTCCTGCGCGATCGCGCGCGCGACGAACGCGCGCTGCTGCTGGCCGCCGGAGAGCTCGCTGATGTGGCGGTCGGCGATCGCGCCGAGGTCCAGCGCGTCGATCGCGCGGGCGACGGCGCTGTGGTCGTGCGCGGAGAAGCGCCGGAACGGCCCGAGCCGCGGATAGCGCCCCATCGTGACGACGTCGCGGACGCTCACCGGGAACTGCCAGTCGACGTCCTCCACCTGCGGGACGTAGCCGATCGTCCCCGGCGGCAGATTGCGCGGCGCGCGGCCTTGCACTTCCACCGTGCCTTCCGCGGGCCGAACCAAACCCGCGACCGCTTTGAGCAGCGTTGACTTTCCCGAACCGTTCGGCCCGACGATGCCGAGCGCGGTCCCGCGCGGGAGCGTGAAGTCGACGCCTTGCAGCGCTTCGACGCGGTCGTAGCGGACGTGCAGCCCGTGGACCTCGACGGCGTTCACTTGAGCGCGGACACGATCGTGTCGGTGTCGACGTCGATCATCCCGACGTACGACGCGACGCCTTCGCCGGGCGCGAGCGAGTCGTCGTAGAGGAACGCGACCTTCAGCCCGCCGGCGCTCGACGCGACGGTGTGCGCGAGCTTGTCGCTGTACTCGTGCTCGGCGAACACGGCGCGCACGTTCTCCGCGCGCGCCTGGCGCACGAGCTCGGCGATGTGCGCGGGGTTCGGCTCGGCGCCGGGGAGCGGCTCGATCGCGCCCGCGATGCGCAGCCCGAAGCGGCGCGCGTAGTAGTCGAACGCGTCGTGGAAGACGATCATCGTGCGGTGCGAGGCGGGAATCGTCGCGAGCTTCGCGCGCGTGCGCGAGGCGAGCGCGACGAGCTGTGCGTCGTACGCCGCCGAGGCGCTTCGGTACGCCGAGGTATGCGGCACGTCGGCGGCGATGAGCGCGTCGCGGATCTTGCCGGCGTATGTGCGGGCGTAGACCGGGTCCATCCAGAGGTGCGGGTTGGCGTTTGCGACCGGGAGCCCGTCGGTGCAGACGACGACGCGCAGGCGCGGGTTGGCGGCGTTGCGGATCATTGTCTGGAGCCAGCCTTCGAGCCCGGCGCCGTTCTCGACCAGCACGTCGGCGTCGCGGAGCGCCGCGACCGTGTCCGGCGAGGGCTCGAAATCCTCGGGCGAGACGCCGACGGGGACGAGCGAGCGGACGTCGGCCGACGCGCCGGCCGCGCCGCGCACGATCGAGGCGAGCGTCGAGGTGGTCGCTACGATGCGCAGCGGCCCGCCCGCGCGCTGTGCCGGCTCGTGCGCGCACGCGGCGAGCAGAAGCAACCCGAGCGCAGCGACCGCCGAGCGAGCAGAAGGCATCGCCGTCTCTCTCGCCGCGGCGCCGACACGTCCCTTTGACAGGGGGTGTCGCCCCCTGCTAGAATCCCGGACGGCCCGTGGGGGTGTAGCTCAGCTGGTAGAGCACTTGCTTCGCATGTAAGGGGTCAGCGGTTCGAGTCCGCTCACCTCCACCACGGAACGGAAAGCCCGCCGATCTTCGATCAGGCGGGTTTTTTGCGAGCAAACAGTTCGGCCGCGGCCGGCGTCTTGTGGGATGTGAACGACGTCGCTGGGCTCTCGGAGTTGGCGCGATCCGCCTCGGGCGGAGACGAGCGGGACTACGAAGCGCTCGTGCGGGCGCTGTGGCCGAACGCCTACCGGATCGCATGGTCGATCCTCGGGGAGCGCGGTGCCGCCGAAGACGCGGCGCAGGCCGCTTGCGCCACGATCTGCGCGAAGCTCCAGGATCTTGCGGACGTGCGGGCCTTTCCCGGTTGGGCCTACCGCATCATCGTCTCGCATGCGCGCGATCGGGCTCGCGCGCGATCGCGTCTCCAGCGGCGAGAGACGCTGGGATACGACCAGGCGAGCGGCATATCGACACGCGACGATCCCAGCGTTCGGCTCGACCTCGAAGCCGCGATCGGCACGCTTCCCGAGCCGTTGCGGCTCGCGCTCGAGCTGCACTACTTCGTCGGCTTGACGAGCGGCGAGGTCGGCCGCGCACTCGGCGTACCGGCGGCGACCGTGCGGTTCCGGCTGATGATCGCGCGGCGCCGCTTACGGGCACTTCTCAGCGATTCAACCGCGCCTTCGACGGCGCAGGAGACGGCATCATGAACGAATCCGAGACCATCATCAAAGCGGCCCTCGAACGGCGATTCGCTCGGGTACCGGTTCCGGATCTCCCGCAAGGACCGTGGCGGTCCCAGCCGGCGCCGGCGCGTCGTCCGCGCTTCCGTTCGCGGGGCTTCGTCTACGCCAGCGTGGTGCTCGGCGCGCTCGCCGTCGCAGGGGTCGGCGCTCAGGCCTCCGACACGCTGCGCGCCGACTTCGCGCGTTTCTTTCCGCTCAACGGCTCGTCAAAGCCCTTACCGCCGATGATCCACCGCGCCGACCGGCTCACGATCGCACAAGCGCAGCAGCGCATGCCGTTCACGATCGTCGTACCGGCCGGGCTGCCGCCGAACACGACGTTGCAATACGCGCACGTCGTCAGCGAACAGCCCGTCCCGCGCGTGGCGCTGAACTACCAAGCGCTGATCGGCGGCCGGTACTACCGCATCAATATCAACGAGACGACGTCGGTCAGCGGCCCTCCCGTCGCTCACTTCGACGTGATGTTCAAGGCGAAGGACGGGCAGACGCATCACCAATCAGGGACGCTTCCGCTGCGCCGGTGGAAGCACGGAGACGTGATCATGGAGATGCTCCCGGAGGGATTACCGCCGGCCGTGAGCGAGCGGATCGTTCGCGCGAACACGCTCTGATCCGACCCGCGTCATCGCGGGGTCATCGTGAAGCGGTAGGCCTTCACGTTCCCGTCGATCCCGCTCACCGTGCACCTGCCGGCCCACGCTTCGTGACTGCTCGGGTTCACGAAGCCGGCGAACGCACTGGACGTCACCCCGTAAAATAGTAGCGGGGTGCTCCCGCCCACCGTCGCCTGCGTCGCCTCGAAGTAGCCGCCGGAGACCGTCGTGATCGTCATCGTCCCGGTAGCGTGCTGCGAACCGTCCGGGTTGAAGCTCCGCCAGACGAGCACGCGGCCCGGCGTTACGACGGTGTTGCACGCGACGAGCCCCGGTGCCGGCGTCGCGGTCTGCACGACGCCGGACGGGCCGAGCCGCTCGAAACCGATCAGCGGCGCGCGGTCGTTGCAGACGACGAAGCCGGAGGTCCACGACCGGCCGAGCTCGCGTTCGACCTCCGAGCGGCTGCCGCGCGAGCCGTTCGACCTGCTGCTCTCCGAGAAGCCGATCCCGGCGCACGGGTGGTCGGATCGGTTGTCGAACTTGATCACCTTGACGCAGTCGCTCGTCCGCGTGATCGCGTTCAGCGCGCGACCCGCCACCGTCACCGGAGATGCTCCGGCTTGGCTGTTCTGATTGGCACGGTTCATGTCGGCGTCCATCAAACCGCCCGCGCAGAAGTCGCGCGCCAGCGAGTCGGCGGTGTCGTCGCTCCCCATGTCCCTCGCCCAGCCGATGCGCTGCATCGAGCGCGAGTAGTAGAGCGCGCCGTGTCCGCCGCCGGATTGCGCGTCGACCGGGACGGCGCACAGGACGGCGACGGCAACCGCGAGGGCGGACAGGCGCGGCTTCATCGGACGGTCAGCAGTCCGCGGGGTTGTTGTCGACGTAGAACGGGATGTCGTCGTTGGTCGCGGTGTTGTGCTGCTTCTGCAGCTGCTGCGCCGACGACACGTTCGTGCACAGGAAGAGATAGCCGGTCGCCTGATGGTTGTAGACCGGGTCCTGCGGGTTGTCGTAACTATTGTTCGAGGACGTGTTCTGCTGGAACGTCGGCGCGGTCGAATCCCAGTACTGGAAGCCGTTCTGCGCGATGTAGTTCACCGGGCCGAGGCCCGTCGCGGTCGAGTGCTGGACGCTCACCGAGGACGGTTTCGCGCATGCGCCCGTTGTGGCGTCCCACAGGCAGTTGAACGCGGTGCCGTTCTTCTGGTACTGATAGATGTCGGTGTGATCGATGCTCCCGGATGCGCCGGAGAAGTAGATCCCGACGCCCCACTGGACGCCGTTCGGCGCGAAGTTTCCGGAGCCGTCGTGCACGCCGATCTTGTAGACCTGCGTGTGGTCGATCGTCAGGTTCTGCGCCTGGTCGACGTAGAACCCGTACTGCGTCGCGTCGTGCACGGCCGTGTGGTCGACCTTCTGGCCGTTCGAGGACGGCCCGACGTAGATCCCGATGTCGCAGCCGGTCGCGTCGACCGTCGCGTGATCGATCGTGCTGGTCGCCACGACCGCGGCGGTGAGCGGTCCGTGCGCGGCGGTCACGACCGGCGTGCACGTGACGGCGTTCGTGGACATCGTCGTGCGCGCGCTCGCCGACGTGGTGCGCTCGCCGCGGTAGGCGCTCGCTCCGTGCGGCGCGCCGGCGGCGTTCGCCGTCCCCGCCGGCGGCGTCGTCTGCGGGCCGGCGCCCGCGCAGGCGGCGAGCGCGGCACACGCCGCGGAGACGATGATGGTACTGGTCAGCCGGGGCATGCTCATACGGCCTCCAAGAAAGACGGCAGCTCTGCGCCCTTGCGTGAGCACAGGGTGGGCCGTATCGTCTCTCCAGCGGGCGATCCCTGTCGCGCCTGACGGGGAAAGGGCCGAAAGTCCCCCGGCACTGGAGCGGAGCCGGGTGAGGATCATCACTTCACATCGTCGCGGCCTAGCGCACGGTTTTGGAAAAGCGCGGCGCGGACAACGTTGAGCCATGCACACCGCGTTTCGCTTCGACGACCTGGATCTGCGCGAAGAACCGGCGCGCTTCGAGAGCGACTCGGACGTGTATTCGGTGACGACGACACCGAAGTCGGACACGTGCAGCGCGACGTGTCTCACCTGCATCGGCGCGTAGCGCCCGCAGTAAACTAAAATTTAAGTTAGACCTTCGATGGCGGTGCGCCGGCCGCGCCGCTACGCCTCGGCGAAGGCGCTGAACGCCGCGACCGCGCGGAGCTGCTCGACGGTCGAGCAGCGCGCCTCGAGCAGGCGCGGCGAGCAGACCAGCACCGCGAGTGCGCGGCCGCGCGAGAGCGCGACGTTGAAGCGGTTCTCCTCGAACAGGAAGTCCGCGCCGCGCGGGGCGTCCTCGGCGCTCGACGTCCCGAGCGAGTAGATCACCGCGGGCGCCTCCTGGCCCTGGAACTTGTCGACAGTCCCGACGCGCACGCCCTCGCCGAAGCGTGCGCGCAGCCGCTGCTTCAGCAGCCGCACCTGCGCGTTGTACGGCGAGACGACGAGCACGTCGGAGACGCCGAGCGCGCGCGCCGCGCCGTGGCGGTCGGTGAACGTGCCGCCGATCAGACCGGCGAGAACGGTCTCGACCGCCGCGGCTTCCTCTTCGGAGGACTGCACGTTGCCGTCGTGGTCGACCGGGACGTAGCGCAGGCCCGCGCCGCTGAACCACGGCGCGTCGATCCCCTGGCGCGCGCACGAGGCGGCCGAGCACAGCCGTCCCTCGTACACCATCGTGGAGACGAAGTCGCACAGCGCGGGGTGCATCCGGAACGTGCGGTCGAGGAAGACGCCGCGGTCCTCGGGCATCGTGCCGCGGACGTTTCCCGGCGCACGTTCGTCGGCGAGCAGATGCTCGAGCACCGAGGCGCCGGCGCCGTCCGGATGCGTCCCGACCGAGACGTGCGCGAGCTGCAGCGGGTCGCCGAGCAGGATCACGTTCTCCGCGTTCGTCGCCATCGCGAGCGCGTCGGCGAGCGCGACCTGTCCCGCTTCGTCGATCACCAGGTAATCGACGCGCGCGAGATCCTCGCGCGCGAACAGCCACGACGTTCCGGCGACGAGCGCGTACTCGTCGAACGCCCCGTTCTGCGTGACGTTCTCGACGAGCGGCGCGGCGCGCTTCGAGAGGAACGCCGAGTCCCCGTTCGTCTTGTCGCATTTCTTCACGCCGCGGAACGACTCGCCGCGCGCGGAGACCGCGTCCTCGACGGCGGCGAGCAGGTTGTTGATCGCCTTATGGCTGGTCGAGGTCACCCCGATGCGCTTGCCCGCGGCGAGCAGCGACGCGATCACGTACGCGCCGGTGTACGTCTTCCCGCTCCCCGGCGGGCCTTGCACGGGGAGCACGCCACGGTCCAGCCGCAGCGCGAGATCGGCGACGTCGGCCGGCTCGATCGCCTCCGCGCCGGCGCGCAGCGGCGGCTGCACGCGGTCACCGTCGTGCAGCCCGGTGATGCGCGGGCGCGCGCGGTACAGCAGGTCGGCGGCGGCCGAGTACCACACGCGCTCCGAACCGTCGAGCACCGCGGCGGCGAAGCGCTTCAGCGCGCCCTGCTGGACGCCGGTGAAGATCGGGCCGCCGGGCGCGAGCGCGCGCGGGTGCGGGTCGTGCGGCCACTTCTTCACCTGCACCAGCCGCTCGTCGTCGTCGAGCGCGACGACCTCGAGCGCGGAGGCGTCGCGCCGGTCGACGTCGAGCCAGCTCCCCGGGCCGCACTTGTGCTGCTGCACCGGGAACCGGTAGGTGTACGTCGTGCGCGAACCGCGCCGGCCGGCCTCGATCGGCGCGTGCTCCGCGGACGGCTCGAGCCCGCCGAGCGCCTCCGGATCGTCGTCGACGAACGTCGCGTCCGGCGCGCGCTCGTAGCGGTCGAAGAGCGCCCACCACACCGGCTTCTCCTCGCGCCGATGATAGCCGGCGAGGTGCGCGAGCAGCTCGCGCGCCGAGCCGGGCGCCGCGCCGTCGAGCAGCGCGCGCTGCACGTCGCTCAGCTCGCGGAGCTCGCGCAGGCGCTCCTCGGTCGGCAGCTTCGGGTCGCGCTGCGCGCGGAACGCGATCTCGGTCGCGTACTGCGCGCGCGCCTCGTCGCGCAGCCGCAGCAGCCATTCGTGCAGCCGCCGCGTCGAGACGCAGTCTTCCTCGTTGTAGCGGACGATGTCGAGCTTGCGCGCGAGATCGCGGTCGAGCAGATACTCCTCGAACGCGACGATCGACTGATCGCCCTTGCGCACGTCGGCGTCGCGGAAGAAGCCGTAGAACGCCTCGAGCTTCTTGATCGAGTAGCCGTCCTGGGACTGCGCGAGCGCGCCTTTCACCACCGCGTACAGATCGACCAGCACCTCGCCGCGCAGCAGGTCGTCGACCTCGTCCTCGCGCGTCCCGTGCCGCATCGCAAGCCGCCGCAGCGCGGTCTTCTCGTACGCCGCGTAGTGATAGACGTGCGCCGCGGGATACCGCATGCGGTGAGCGACGAGCCAGTCGACGAACCGCTCGAACGCGGCTTTCTCCTGCGCGCGCGTCTCGCCCCAGAACTCGCGGTACGGCTGGTCCGGATCGTCGGCGACGTACGCGCCGAACAGGTACTCCAGGCCGTTCCCCGCTTCGTACAGCGGGTCGCCCTCCATGTCGAAGTACACGTCGCCCTCGGCGGGCGGCGGGAGCGCGGCGAAGCCGTGCGTCTCGCGCGGCTCCAGCAGCTCGTAGCGGCGCGCGCCGGTCGTGCGCTGGTGGAACTGCAGCGACGCCTGCCGGCGCAGCGTCGCGAACGTCTTCTCGGCCATCCGCTCGGGGCGCGCGCTCGCGCTCGCCGTCGCGAGCCGTTCGAGCGTCGCGATCCCCGCCGCGGCGAGCCGTTTGGTCTGATCGCGGCGCATCCCGGCGACGAGCGAGAGATGGTCGGCGCCGCGCCGCACGCCGTCGCAGTGCGCCCACCACGCGCAGCCGTCGCACGCGGGCAGCCGGTCCGGGACGGCGTCGGCATCGAGCGCGCCGACCGCGGCCGCGAAGCGGCGCTGCGCCGAGCGCACGTACGCGGCGTAGCGCGCCGGGTCGTACGCGGTCTCGCCGCCGTCGCCGAAGAGCGCGCGCACGCTGCGCGGGAGCGCGCCCTGCACCGAGGCGACGAGCAGCGCGTACGTGCAGAGCTGGATCAGGAACTGCGGCTTCTCGCGGATGGCGAGCTTCGTGTCGGCGACGTCGTACGACCACGGGCCGAGCGCGCTCGGCGCGTCGACGCGGAACAGGAAGTCGGCGCGCCCCGTCCACGCACCGTCGAGGAACGAGCCCTGGTAGATCGCCTCCGCGCCGCTGCGCATCGCGGCGCGCGTCGTCTCGACCGCGCGCAGCAGATCGGCCGCGGTCGCATCGCCCTCGGGGACGCGCAGGACCTCGACCCCTTCGCCTTCGAGCCGCATCAGCACGGCGAGCTCGTGCTCGCGGCCCTTGCGGGCGATGATCTCGGCGGCGGGGTCCGGCTCGGGCGGGGCGTCCCCGCGCACGAGCGCGCGGCGGTTCAGCCCGACGCGGTGCGGGCACGCGAGGTAGTCGTTCAGGTCCGAGGCCGCGTAGACGGCCCGGCCGTCAACGAGGCGCACGCATCACCATCGTCCGGCTCATACGACGAGAGTAGCGCCCGACCGTGCCAGGCGGGTGGCCTTCTCCCGCGGAGAAACGTACGGTCATGGAAGAGCAGCCGCGCTGGAAGTTCGACGGGGTCCGGATCGTCCGCGGGTGCGACGTCGACCCGAACACCCCGCAGACCGCCGGGATGAACCGCGCCGCCGCGATCACGACCGCGACCGCCGGCGCTCGCAAGCTCTGGGCGGGGACCGTGGTGATCCACCCCGACGCCAAGACCGGCGCACACCATCACGGCGAGCTGGAGAGCGTGATCTACGTCGTGCGCGGGCGAGCGCGGATGCGCTGGGGCGAGCGGCTCGAGTTCACCGCCGAGGCCGGGCCGGGCGACTTCATCTTCGTGCCGCCGTACGTGCCGCATCAGGAGATCAACGCCGCGCCGGACGCCGAGCTGGAGTGCGTGCTGGTCCGCAGCGGCCAGGAGCCGGTGGTGGTCAACTTGGACATCCCGACGGCCGAGCGTCCCGAGACGGTGCGCTGGATCGACGACGTTCACCGGGAGTAAACCTGCGGTCAACTCTCGCACAACTCTCACGAGCGCCCGACGAAAGGAGGAGGGTCCCCCCAGACTCGCGTGCGAACGTGGGCGTCGATGTTCGGGCTTTCCACGCGGTCTATCGCCGCGGCGTTCTTCGTGTTTTCCACCGCGGCCCTCGCGGTCGCCGCTCCAGCCTCGGCGCAGACGGCGCCGGTAGCGACCGCCTCCGAGGCGGCGTACGCGGCCGTGCTCCACACGCTCAACCCGCAGCTCCCGATGGACAAGGCGCGCGCGTACGCTCGCTCGGTCATGAAGGACGCGTGGAAGACGCATCTCGACGCGCGCTTCATCATGTCGATCGTGACGGTCGAGTCGCGCTGGCGCGCGAACGCCGTCTCACGCGTCGGCGCGCGCGGACTCGGCCAGCTGATGCCGGGGACCGCGCGCACGCTCGGCGTGAACCCGCGCAACCCTTCCGACAACCTGCGCGGAACCTCGACGTACTTGAAGTCGCTGATGGATCACTTCGCGGGCAAGCCGAACGCGATGAAGCTCGCGATCGCCGGCTATAACGCCGGTCCGAAGGCGGTCGAGCGCTATCACGGCGTCCCGCCGTACGCGGAGACGCAGCACTACGTCGTGCGCGTCCTGCGCGTGTGGAACACGTTGAACACGCGCGTCGGCAAAGCGCTCGCGCCGGCGCCCGACGCCGCGATCGCGATTCGCGCGCCGAAGCTCCCGGACGAGCAGCAGTGGCTGAGCAGCGACACGAACGAGATCCTGCCCGCGACCGCCGCCGCCGTCGACTCGGTCCCGAACCCGGCCCTCACCGCCGGCCCCTCCCCGAACGCCGCCGCGTCCGCCCAACCCTCCGAAGCGGGAAAGTAACCCGAACGCGTCTCGCGCTTTTCGCGCGAGACATCGTGAGGTAACCATCCGGCCATCACGCGGCCATCGCCGTCGGTGTACGACAGTGGCGTGGTTCCGCTTGTTCCGAGAAAGCGCAAGAAGCTTCTCCATCTCGTCGCCCGTATGGTGCAGCGCCGTGTGTCGTGGCCGCAGATCGTCGCGGTCGTCGGCAAACCGGACAAGGTTGCGCCGGGATACGGAGGCGCGATACACTTCTACCGCGTCGTCGGACGGCGACGGCTTCGTGTGACGGTCGATCGTCACGGTTGCGTGGCGACGGTCGCGCTCGCTCAGAGGACCAAATGATGGCCGGAGAGGCAGATTCGAATCCGTTCTACCTCGGATATCCCGGTGGGATGATCGTGGAGTCGATCGAGGTCGGCGGGGAAGGTTCCGAGGTGCTCGCCGACGTCGACGCGGACGGGCGTATCGTCGGCATCGAGATCCTCGACGTGAACGTTCCGGCAAACGTCGAATTGGCGCGCCGCTTCGCGGACGAGCACGGCCTGGCGTTCCCGCCCGGCGCCGTTCCGGCCGCCTGATCGGGAGCCGCAACCGAGCGCCGATCTTCCGGGGTCAGGGGCGCAATGAGAACCGGGCCTGAGGTTCCGGCGATGATGCGCGCCGTCGTGATCGATGCGTTCGGAGGGCCGGAGCGGCTCGTCACGCGCGAGGTTGCGGTGCCGGCGGTCGGTGTGCGTGACGTGCTGGTGCGGGTCGATACGGCCGGGGTCGCGGTTTCGGACGTCAAGGCTCGGCGCGGGGAGTGGGGCGGGACGTTTCCCATGATCCTCGGCGCGGACGGGTCGGGGACCGTGGTCGCGCTCGGCGAGGACGTCCGCGGATTCGAGCTCGGCGAAGCGGTGTACGGGTACGCGTACGGGCGCGCGAAGGGCGGGTTCTATGCGGAGTATGTCTCGCTGAGCGCCGAGCACGTCGCGCCGATGCCGTCGTCGCTCGATTTTCGCGAAGCCGGCGGGCTCGCGTTGACCGGGTTGACCGCGCTCGCCGGCATCGACGACGCGCTCGATGTGCGGCCGGGGTGGACGCTACTCGTGCACGGCGCGTCGGGTGGCGTCGGGACGATCGCGGTGCAGTTCGCGAAGCGGCGCGGCGCTCGCGTGATCGCCACGGTGAACGGCGGCGAAGCGCGCGAGCTCGTGCGCCGGCTCGGCGCGGACGAGATTATCGACACGCAGCACGAGGACGTCCTGGACGCCGTGCGCCGCATCGCGCCCGGCGGCGCCGACGCGCTCCTCGCGCTCGTCGCCGGACCGGCGCTCGAACGATGCGTGCTCGCGGTTCGCGACGGCGGGAAGATCGCGTATCCGAACGGCGTCGCGCTGCCGAGCGATCTCGCGCTGCCGGGCGGTGTGCACGCGACCGCGTTCAACGGCGTGCCGAACGCCGCGGCGTTCGCGCGCTTGAACGCCATCGTCGACGAAGCACCGGTGCAGGTGCCGATCGCCGCGATGTACTCGCTCGACGACGCGGCGGAAGCACATCGCCGCCTCGAGCGCGGGCACGTCCACGGCAAGATCGTCCTCGTCGTCGACGCGACGGAAGACGTCGTCGAGAAGGTCGCCTAAGCGCCGAGCCCGTCCAGCGCCGCGATCACGCGCTCCGGCGGGATCGCGAGCAGGCCGGGATCGACGCGGTTCGCGTGCGGGTCGCCGGTCGTGCCGTTCCAGATCACGCGATGGTACGGGCGCTGCGGCGGGCCCCACGCCGTCGGCGGGACGGGACCGAAGAGCACGACGGACGGCCTGCGGTACGCCGTCGCGAGGTGCGCGACGCCGGTGTCGCCGCAGACAACGCGTCCCGCCGCCGCGACGAGCGCGGCGAGCTCGCGGAGGTTCGTGCGGCCGGCGTAGACGTGCGTCGACGGAATCCCCGCCGCATCGGCGACGCGGTGCGCGAGGTCGACTTCGTCCGGTCCGCCGGTGACGATGACGGCGCGGCCGAGACGCTGCTCGGCGCGGGCGACTTCGATCCAGCGTTCCGCGGGCCAACGGCGGGCCTCGCTGGCGGCGCCCGGGTGGATCAGCGTCGCGCCGCGGATGCGGCGCGGGACGAGCACCGGCGGGACGTCGAGGTCGAGCTCGCGCGCGTCGGCCGCGATCCCGTAGTGGCGCAGCAGCCGGCACCAGCGCGCGACCTCGTGCTCGTTCGGATCGTGCTCGGGACCGTCCGCGCTCTCGGGGACGTGCTCGTTGCGAAACGCGAGCAGCGAGCGCGCGCGCGCGCCGAGCAGGACGCGATGCGACTGCGGGCCCGAGCCGTGCAGGTTCACGCCGACCTCCGCGCCGTGCGCGTCTTCCGCGAGCGCTTCGAGCGGGCGCGCGTCGGAGATGCGGTCGATCGCGGCGCCGAGCAGCTCGCGCAGCGGCTCCAGCGCCCGCGGCGCGGCGAGGACGATCTCGGCGTCCGGGTGCGCGCGGCGCAGCGCGCGGTACGCGGGGACGCCGGTCAGGAAGTCACCGAGCTTGAGCGCGCGCAGCACCACGATCCGCATCGACGTCGCCCTCATCATCCGCCGGCTTCCGGCGGTCAGCCCCCGGCCGCGAGCTGTTCGCTCGAGGTCTTCACCAGGCCGTAGTACACGTCGAGCGTGTCGGCGGCGATGCGCGACCAGGAATAGCGCGCGGTCACGCGGTCGACGCCCAGCCGCCCCAGCAGCTCGCGCTTGGGCGGATCCGCGGCGAGCGATTGCAGCGCGTGCGCGAGCCGGCGCGGCGAGCGCGGCGGGACGTGCAGTCCGGTGATCCCGTCGACGACCGTGTCGACGAGCCCGCCAACCGACGAGACGACGACCGGGACGCCGCACGCCATCGCTTCGAGCGGCACGATTCCGAACGGCTCGTACCACGGCGTGCAGACCACCACGTCGGCGGAGCGCAGCAGCGGCGGAACCTCGTCGCGCTCGACGCGCCCGCGCAGATAGACGCGATCGGAGACGCCGAGCGACTGCGCGAGCCGCGAGAGGCGCTGCGCCTCCGGGTCGGTGACGAGATCGGCGGTCTCGCCGCCGCCGGCGACGATCAGCTCCGCGTCCGGCACGTCGACGAGCGCTTCGATCACGTCGGCGATCCCTTTGCGCGGGACGAGGCGCGAGAGCGTCACGATCCGCATGCGGTCGCCGCGCCGCTCCTCGGCGGGTCCGATCGGCGTGAAGCGCTCGAGGTCGACGCCGCACGGGACGATCTTCAGCGCGCGCGGGTTCGCGCCCATGCGCAGCAGCTCGAACACCTCGGCGCTCGCCGTCGCGACGACGCGGTCGGCTTCGCGCACGATCCGCGCCTCCTCGGCGATCCGCGCGTCCGGCGACGTGTCGGCGTTCCCCTGGTGGCGGCGCTTCTCGACGCCGAGCGCGTGGAACGTGTGCGCGACCGGGATGCCGAGCTTCTTCGCCGCGGCGAGCGCGGCCAAGCCGCTCATCCAGAAGTGCGAGTGCACGACGTCGGGACGGTCGGCGGTCCACGCGCGCTCGAGGTACGCGGCGAACGCGCCGAGGTGCGGGTAGATCGCGTCCTTCGGGATCGACTTCGCGGGGCCGGCGTCGACGTGCTCGACCATGACGCCCGGCGCCATCAGCACGCGCCGCGGAAGCTTGCGGTCGTCGCGCCGCGTGTAGACGACGACGCTGTTGCCGAGCGTCGCGAGGCCGCACGCGAGCGCCGCGACGTGGACGTTCTGACCGCCCGCGTCGACGCCGCCGAGCGTCGCGAGCGGGCTCGCGTGCTCGGACACCATCGCGATTCTCATGCGACCACCTCCGCGAAGAGCGCGTCCCACGCGCGCAAGAACGAATCGAGACCGTAGCGCTCGAGCGCGTACGCGCGGGCGCGAGCGCCGTCGGCGCGCGCCGCGGCGGGATCGGCGGCGTAGCGGCGCAGCGCGCCGCAGAGCCGCTCGACGTCGGTCGAGATCGTCCCGCACCCCGCGGGGACGGCTTCGACGGCTTCGGTCGTCGCCAGCGCGACGACCGGCAGTCCGAGCTGCATCGCCTCGATCAGCGTCAGGCCGAGCGAGGTCCAGCGGAACGGATGGAGATAGACGCGCCGCCGCGCCATCTCGCGGTGGAGCACGTCCTGCGGCGGATCGTCGACCCCGCCGATCGCGCCGGCGGCGATCCCGTACACGTCGAGCGGGAGCGCCGCGCGGAAGCGGTCGAGCAGGTCGGTCCCGGTGACGCGCGCGCGCCGCACCGGCTCGTTGATCGCGACCGCCGCGCGCACCAGCTCGCCGGTGTAGCGGTAGCCGGGATCGACGACGCCGTGCTCGATCACGCGCGTTCGCGTCGTTCCGCAGTCCCAGAACAGATCGTTGAAGTGCGTGACGTGCACGACCGTGAGATCGCGACGGTCGGCGGCGGGATGCCGCATCTCGTTGATGCGGCCTTGCGGCGCGTTGTGCTCGAGGTAGACCGCGCGCACGTCGCGGCCCGGGACGCGGCCGAGCCAGGCCTCCGCGAGCGCGAGGTCGTGCGGGCGCTGCAGCACGACGACGTCCACGTCCAGCTCGCGCGCCTGCTGCGGCGTCACCTCGATCGCGTTCTCCGGCCATTGCCAGGTGCGCGCGCGGCCGCGCCCGTCCGGCCCGCGGTCCGGCAGGACCGGGATGTAG